>NZ_JAJJMN010000003.1 GCF_020905335.1 Flavobacterium lipolyticum
GGTTACTGTTGCAGACCCTGTTGCTCCTGAATTACAAGACGCGTTGGTTTGCGAAGTGGTAGCCGTTAATGCAGCTGCAGGTTCAGTGATGGTAAACGTTTTAGTGATGGTACACAGATTAGCATCTTTAATCGTCACGGTATACGTTCCGGCAGCTAAGTTAGAAGCGGTTGCTGCAGATCCCCCGGATGGTGCCCAGGAATACGTATAGGCTCCGGTTCCTCCTGAAACTGTTACTGTTGCAGATCCTGTTGCATCTGATTTACAAAGTACGTTGGTTTGTGAAGTAGTAGCCGTTAGAGCAGCTGCAGGTTCAGTGATGGTAAAAGTTTTAGTGATGGTACAAAGATTAGCATCTTTAATCGTCACAGTATACGTTCCGGCAGCTAAGTTTGAAGCCGTTGCTGCTGATCCCCCTGATGGTGCCCAAGAGTAAGTATAGGCTCCTGTTCCTCCGGAAACTGTTACCGTTGCAGATCCTGTTGCATCTGATTTACAAAGTACGTTGGTTTGCGAAGTGGTTGCGGTTAAAGCAGCTGAAGGCTCGGTGATGGTAAAAGTTTTAGTGATGGTACAAAGATTTGCATCTTTAATCGTTACCGTATAAGTTCCGGCAGCTAAGTTTGAAGCCGTAGCGGCTGATCCCCCGGATGGTGCCCAGGAATACGTATAGGCTCCTGTTCCTCCTGAAACGGTTACTGTTGCAGACCCCGTTGCATCTGATTTACAAAGTACGTTGGTTTGTGAAGTAGTTGCCGTTAATGCAGTTGAAGGTTCTGTGATAGTAAAAGTTTTAGTAATCGTACACAGATTAGCATCTTTAATCGTCACGGTATACGTTCCGGCTGCTAAGTTTGAAGCCGTAGCGGCTGATCCTCCCGATGGTGACCAGGAATAAGTATAAGCTCCTGTGCCTCCTGCAGGTGTAACTGTCGCAGATCCCGTTGCATCTGATTTACAAAGCACGTTGGTTTGCGAAGTAGTTGCGGTTAAAGCAGCTGCAGGTTCAGTGATGGTAAAAGTTTTAGTGATGGTACAAAGATTGGCATCTTTAATCGTCACAGTATACGTTCCGGCAGCTAAGTTAGAAGCGGTTGCGGCAGATCCTCCAGATGGTGACCAAGAGTAGGTGTATGCTCCGGTTCCTCCGGTAGGTGTTACCGTTGCAGAACCTGTTGTACCTGATTTACAAAGTACGTTGGTTTGCGAAGTAGTAGCCGTTATTGCTGTTGGTTCTGTGATTGTGAAAGTTTTAGTAATCGTACAAAGATTGGCGTCTTTAATGGTTACTGTATAAGTTCCGGCAGCTAAGTTAGAAGCTGTTGCTGAGGTTTGTACTGGAGTTGTGTTCCAGGAGTAGGTATAAGGCGTAGTTCCTCCGGCAGGAGTTACCGTTGCAGAACCTGTTGTTCCGGCATTACAGGCCACATTAGTTTGTGATGTGGTAGCGGTTAAGGCAGCAGCCGGCTCTGTAATAATGATTTGTTTGGTACCGGTACATCCTTTAGAATCAGTAGCGGTTACAGTGTAAGTTCCGGCAGCCAAGTTAGAAGCCGTTGCTGAGGTTTGTACCGGAGTTGTATTCCAGGAGTAGGTATAAGGCGTGCTTCCTCCCGAAGCAGTTACCGTTGCAGAACCTGTTGTTCCTCCTTTACATTTTACGTCAACATGAGAAGCGGCAGTTTCTGTTATCACAATGTTAGTTTGACTTACAACAACGGGTTTTGTATCAGAACAACCGGATTGTGTGTTTTGACCTTTAATGTAATAAGTTCCTACTGGCGCTGCAGTTGGGGTATTGTACGGAATAGTAGCAGCTGCATCTTGCCAATAGGTGTAAGTGAGCCCTGAAGTACTTCCTGCGGTAACGGCTGGTAAAGTAAGGTTTGCAGTCCCATTTACACATACAGGCGCAGGATTAGTGATAACCAAAGTGTTTGTAGCAAAACTTTTTGCTTTTAAAAATACACCGGCATCCCATTTTTGATCTGATGCGTCGGCGATAGCCATTTTTATTTTATAATTTTGTCCAGGCGTAACAGCATAAGTAGCAGTAAGAACAACTGTTGAGCCGTCATATTCCATGGTTGTAGAAGCAGGAGGGTTGTTTACATAGTATGAATCGTTTACAGCAGGAAACGCAACATTGTTTACATTGGTTCCGGCAGAGTGTATGTTGTTTATGGTTACGGCATCACCGTTTGGCAATTGCGCAAGATTGATCGCGTTGTTGGTATAGGTTCCGGTAATTCCAGGACCACTTAAAAAGAATCCAAAGGCATCATTAAATTGTGTGTTTACATATTCCAGATATTCTTCCGATGCAAAAACGAATTTGAATTCTACTAGATTTCCATCCGGAATAAAATTGAATTCTAATATAGAAGCATCACGCATCGTTCTACCAGAGATGGCACTCAAATCCTGATCATTTGCTTCATTTACCATCTCATCCGATTTGTTGGTATACGTATTCGGACCCATGGCAGAACTAATTTTACCTGTTGATAAAAGAAGCCCTTCGTCGATAGGAAAAGTTGAGGTTCCCTTGCTGAAATAACCCAATTGGCGGTCTCCAGCAGTGGCAGACCAGGTATGGTTGACCCAGGTCCAGGTGTTGTTGTTATTTCTGTAATAACCGAAACGAACATTACTTATGGTCAAACAGCCAGAGGTTAAGATATTGCGAACAAGTTGATCCGCACTATAAGCATTATAACCTGTTGAGGAATTGGCGACATCAATAGAGCCGGCAACAGCTGCCAGTGCACTAACGGCCTCTGTAGAAGCTGCTGTTTTTGCTGTCTTTGAGGTTGCCTTGCTATATGGAAGAGTATTTCCATATCTAACAGGGATTTCCTGAGCAACAACTGCCGAAGAATACAGGGCTAATCCTAAAATTAAAATTAAAAATGATTTTAAACTAATTTTGGAAAAGGCATCTTGTTGAGCATTTTTGTGAAACGGGAAAAAATAGGTACCACATTTAATGAAATTTCCCACTTCTTGTAGAGTAGTTTTAGTTTTCATATTTTAGGATTTTGTTTTTTGAAGTACTTGTGATATTTTAACAGAACCAAAGTTATAAGGTGTAATTAATTTTGATTTTTTTTCTCCGTAACTAACCTAAAAACTCGTTGAAGTGTATTTTTTTTGTTAAATGAAGCGTTAAAAAACACTTTTTTTAGACATTTTTGATAAATAAAAAAGGCTCTGAAATTTATATTTTCCATTAAAAACAGAATTTTAAAAATGGTTTAAATATTTAATATTCAATTATTTATCTTGTTTTTTGAGAATACTACTACTATCGACTAAGTGCTTGATTTAATAGATGAAGAACACTTTTTGCTAAAAAGAGAGATTCTTCTTTTTTTGATTTTTGAGATTTTAGACTTAGGCGTTCTTTGTTAAAATTTTGTTTAAATGTTAACAGAAGTAAAAAAATGAAAAGGTTTAGAATTTCTTTTGTAAATTAGAAGTTCAATAAAAAAATCATCTTCACTTAAGAAGTTTGTAAACCTTTTGCTTATGAAAAACTTAATTTTAATACGCCATGCAAAATCAAGTTGGGAAGCTCCGTTAAAAGATTTCGATAGACCTTTAATGAAAAAAGGCATTTTAGACGCACACGATGTATCGTCTACAATTTTAGAGTTTCTTCCTAAAACTTATATAATGTGGAGTAGTACTGCTGCAAGGGCTCTGGAAACAGCGCTCATTTTTGCACAGAATATTTCATATCCTCTCGAAAGTATCATTTTTAAAGACGACCTTTATACCTTTGATGACAGACAACTCGAAAAAGTTATCAAATCATGTGATAATAGTTTTGAAAGCGTTATTCTTTTTGGACATAACGAGGCTATTACAAATTTTGTTAATAAATTTGGGGATGTTTTTATCGAAAATGTACCTACGTCAGGCTTTGTATCACTACAGTTTGATGCCGAAAGCTGGGACAGCATTCATAAAGGTAAAACTCATAAAACAATTTTCCCCAAAGATTTAAAATAGATAAAGTGTACGAACAGAAATATATCGATAGAGAAAAAAGTTGGTTAGCGTTTAATGCAAGAGTACTTCAGGAAGCCGGAGATAATTCAGTTCCACTTTTAGACAGGTTGCGTTTTGTTGGAATTTTTTCAAACAATTTAGATGAATTTTTTAGAGTTCGTTATGCTGCAATTCGACGATTAAGCCTTTCAGGGATTTCCGGTGAAAAATATTTAGGTGGTGTTTCAGCGCACCAATTAATTAAAGATATTACCGAAATTGTTATTCAGCAGCAATCTGAAAGTTTGCGTATTTTGGGAAATATCGAAGCAGAACTGGAAGCCGAAAATATCTTTATTATCAATGAAGATCAAATTACAAGAGATCAGGAGAGCTATCTGAAAGACTTTTTTGTTCAGAAGTTAAGCCCTGAATTGGTAACCATCATCTTAAATGATCTGGCAGAATTTCCTGTTCTTAAAGATACCTTGGGATATTTGGCAGTTCGTCTGGAAATGAATACCAATGACGAAGTTCGCTATGCTGTTATCGAAATTCCTAAAACGATAAACAGGTTTGTAGTGCTGCCGTCAGAAGATGATAAACAATATGTGATACTGATTGATGATGTTATCCGTTACAATCTGAAAAACATATTCAATATTTTCGATTACAAAAGTGTTTCGGCACATATGATCAAAATTACGCGTGATGCCCAGTTGGATATCGACAGCGATTTGAGTAAAAGTATGCTTGAAAAAATTGCATCATCCGTAAAAGACAGAAGAATAGGAGAGCCCGTTCGTTTTATTTATGATAATTTGATTGAAGAAGATACATTGCGTTTCTTTTTGGATAAAATGAAAATCGTTGAAACCGATAGTATAATTCCGGGAGGGCGTTATCACAACAGACGTGATTATATGAGTTTTCCTAATTTAGGCCGATACGATTTACTGTACAAACCAAACGAACCTTTACCAATTCCGGGTTTGAGTCTGGAAGGAAGTATTTTAGAAAAGATCAGTAAAAAAGATTATCTTCTGCATGCCCCATACCAGTCATTTTCTTATCTGACAAAGTTTTTACGTGAAGCTGCCCTGGATCCAAAAGTTACCAGTATAAAAATCACTTTATACCGTTTGGCAAAAAACTCACAGATTATCAGTTCCTTGATTAATGCTGCGAAAAATGGTAAAAAAGTAACGGTTCAGATCGAACTTCAGGCACGATTTGATGAGGCATCGAATATTTCCTATGCCGAGCAAATGCAAACGGAAGGAATTGATTTGATTTTTGGAATTAAAGGTCTAAAAGTACACAGTAAAATTTGTGTGATCGAAAGAGTAGAAGAAGGAAAAACACGTCGTTACGGATTTATTTCAACCGGAAATTTTAACGAATCGACGGCTAAAATTTACACCGATGTAACCTTGTTTACCTGTCATCAGCAAATTCTGAAAGATATTTCTAAAATATTCGAGTTCTTTGATATCAATTACCGAGTGCACCGATACAAACATTTAATAGTATCCCCACATTATACCCGAACAAAATTTATCAAATTAATCGATCGTGAAATTTTGCACGCGCTGGCTGGTAGAAAAACACATATTAAATTAAAAATGAACAGTTTGTCCGATTTTAAAATGATCGATAAATTGTATGAAGCCAGTAATGCGGGAGTTAAGATTCAACTTCAGGTAAGAGGGATTTGTTCGCTAATTCCGGGAATTCCGGGAATGAGTGAAAATATTGAAGCAATAAGTATCGTTGATAACTATCTGGAACATTCAAGGGTTTATATTTTTGGAAATGCCGGATTGACCGAAGTATACATTTCATCAGCCGATTTTATGACTAGAAATCTTGACGGAAGAGTCGAAGTTACTTGTCCAATTTATGATCTTCAAATAAAGAAAGAACTAATAGATAATTTTAATATTGCGTGGAAAGGGAATGTCAAAGTGAGATATCATTCCTATAAACTGGATAATAAATACAAGCCTAGAAACCATCACGCTCCATTTAGAGCACAGTTAGAAACGTATAAGTACTATCAGAATAAAATAACAGTTCAGGAAGAAGTGGTGTAGCGTAAGCGATTAATTAAAAACAATAAAAAATAAAATCATAAGTGAGCATGATTAATATAAGGAAATTTGCAGCGATAGATATTGGATCGAATGCCATGAGGCTTCTGATATCGAATGTTGTAGAACAAGATGGAAAAGAACCCCAATTTAACAAAAGTTCGCTTGTTCGTGTGCCAATTCGTTTGGGACAAGATGCCTTTACCGTAGGAGAAATTTCAGCAGAAAATATAGACCGAATGGTGGATGCCATGAAAGCATTCAACCTTTTGATGAAAGTACATAAAGTAGAACGTTATATGGCGTTCGCAACTTCGGCAATGCGCGAGGCCTATAATGCGAAGGAAGTTGTGGCACTAATCAAGAAAAAAGCCGATATAAAAATAGAAGTTATTGACGGTAAAAAAGAAGCCGCAATTATTGCTTCGACCGATTTACATCATCTCCTAAAAACAGATGAAACTTATCTTTTTGTGGATGTGGGTGGTGGAAGTACCGAGTTTACCTTATTTTCTGACGGAAAAATGATCAATTCGAGATCTTTTAAAGCCGGAACCGTTCGTTTGTTAAATAATATGGTGCACGATGTAGTTTGGGATGAAATCGAAAAATGGATCAAAACCAATACCGCTGATTATGAAGAAGTGACCCTGATTGGTTCGGGTGGAAACATCAATAAACTGTTTAAAATGTCCGGGAAACAGCAGGAAAAACCACTTTCGTACATTTATATCAATTCACAATATGCTTTTCTGAACTCCTTAAGTTATGAGCAAAGAATCGCCGAATTGGGATTAAACTCAGATCGTGCCGACGTAATTATTCACGCTACCAGAATTTATCTGAATGCTATGAAATGGAGTGGTGCACGCCAGATTTACGTTCCTAAAATCGGACTTTCTGACGGAATCGTAAAAGCGATGTATTACGGTAAGATTTAGGGATGTCAACTTTTTTTGCCGCGATTCGTGCGATGTGAACAGTTGAAGCAGTTGCATAATTTGTTCATACCAAATATCAAAGAATAAATTGGTGGAGATTTGTGAAATTCGTGGCAAAAAAAATCTTTAGAAATCTTTTGAATCTGTGGCAAAAATAAATGTTAACCAACAAATACAATAAATGAATAAAACCAGACTTGAGGCTTTTAGTGATGGTGTTTTGGCTATTATTATGACCATTATGATTTTAGAAATTAAAGTACCGGCAGGTCATGAATTCGCCGATTTAAAACCGCTAATTCCTAAATTTCTAAGTTATGTTCTGAGTTTTGTTTATGTGGGTATTTACTGGAACAATCACCATTATTTAATTCATAGCCTGGGTAAGGTAAATGGAAAAATTCTTTGGGCCAACTTGCATTTGCTTTTTTGGCTTTCCCTAATTCCTGTTGCAACTGGTTGGATGGGCGAACATAACTTTGCCAAAGCATCGATGGCTTTGTATGGAACTGTATTGCTTTTATGCTCCATTGCTTATTTTATTTTGCAACGCATTATAATTATCAATGAAGGAGCAAATTCGACATTGGCAAAAGCGATAGGGCGTGATTTAAAAGGACATACTTCTTCTGTTTTGTATATTTTTGGAATCGTATTTTCGTTTTATAACGAGTGGATTTCAGGTGCAGCTTATTTTATTGTTGCTTTATTATGGCTCATTCCGGACAAAAGGATAGAGAAAGTTTTTGCCTCTAAAAATTAATTTATTTTGAGTTTATAATGAAATCAGTTTTTCAATCCATTAAGAATTTACCGCAGGAAATATTAGATCAGTTGGATGATTTAATTACAGTCCGAAAACTTAAAAAAGGTGATTTTTTATTGAGAGAAGATCAGGTTTGTAGTGAAATTGTATTGATCAAAAAAGGAATTTTAAGATCCTTCTTTTTCAATCACCAAGGCAATGAGATTACCAATTGTTTTGCTTTTGAAAACGAATTTATGGGATCGTTTTCGAGTTTTATTACACAAAAAGTTGCTGAAGAAAATATTCAGGCACTCACCGATACTGAAATTGAAGTCATCAGTAAAGATGGGATAGAGAAACTGTATCAATCCAGTATTTATTGGCAGGAAGTGGGTCGTGAAATTGCAGAAATGGAGTATGTGGCGTTGCAAAAAAGAATGGTTTCTTTTCAAAAATTATCAGGGACTCAGCGCTATGAAGAACTTTATCAAAATCATAAAAATTATATTCAGCTGATTCCGCTTCAATATCTGGCCTCTTATCTGGGGGTTACTCCAAGGCATCTAAGTCGAATTCGCAAAGCAATTTTATAGGACATTTGTCCGGTTCCCAAGAGAGGTTTTCCTATTATTTTTGTTTCAAAAAAAATATACAAATGGGAAAAAATATTCTTATCATCAACGGTCATCCAAACCCATCTAGTTTTAATTTTGCGATTGCAGAATCTTATTTTAAAGGGGCAATCGCTTCGAAAGCCACAGTGGATACAATTACAATTGCAAAGCTGGATTTTAATCCGAATTTGCAATTTGGCTATCAAAAACGTATCGAGCTGGAGCCTGATCTTCTGGCGTCTTGGGAGAAGATTAAAAAGGCAGACCATTTAGTTTGGATTCATCCGGTTTGGTGGGGTGGTTTGCCGGCAATTACTAAAGGATTTATTGATCGTTTGTTTTTACCGGGGATGGCTTTTCAATATCGGGAAAATTCGGTTTGGTGGGACAAATTATTAAAAGGAAAAACCGCGCATATTATAACCACTTTAGATCAGCCCGGCTGGTATTACAGATTGTTTTACGGAAGACCAAGTGTTAACCAGCTTAAAAAAGCTACACTCGAATTTTGTGGGATCAAGCCGGTAAAAGTGAGTTATATCGGAATTATAAAAACAGCCGATGAAACGCAAAGAAAAAAATGGCTTCAAAAAGTATACGATTGGGGATTGCTTACGAAATAGAACGTTAAGAAGGTAAATCCAATCCAAATGTTGAACGTAAAAGTTCGATGTTTGGGTTGATTTCCAGAAAGCGATTGTATCGGTCCTGATCGTTAAGACTGCGTTTAATTTGAATGGTTTCATTAACATGAGCCTCAATGGTAATATCATGATTGTGTAAATGACCTTTTAAATGCCCTAAAAGCCCATACATCTGACCTTCAAAATCCAGTTTAGAACCTTCGTTGGGTAATTCAAACGTAATTACTGTTCCGTTTAATTTAGGGTCATTGATCAACAATAAAGACTGCATAATTTTATGACCTTTATCACCCAAACGCTGAGCATATTTGTTCCATTGCAGCAACATTTCCGTCTCTGTAAATTCTTCCGTAGGCAGTTCAGTAGTCGGTTTTACAACCGTTTTATTGTTGGCTTCCAGTTCTTTTTTCTTGCGAATACTGGATAAAGAAAAGGCAGAAACCTTGGGTTCTGTACTTGTTTCAGGCTGAGGAGCTGCTGGAGCTTCCGCTTTCGGTGCTGAAGCAGTTTGTTCATTTTGTGGAGTGGCAGTTTCTGGTGTGTGAGTAGCTTCTGCTTTTGCAGTTTTGACTTCAACTATAGAATATCCGCCATTTTTATAATAAGTAGGGGGAATTATGAATTGCTCAACTTTTTTTTTTCTCCATCAAAATTGATAGAGGCCAATTGCATCAAACACAGTTCAACCAAAAGACGTTGGTTTTGACTTAGTTTGTATTTTAAATCGCAGTCGTTAGCAATGTCAATGCCTTTGAGTAGAAAATCCTGTGAACATTTTTGCGCCTGAACACCATACATTTGCTGCGCCTGTTCGCCTACTTCAAGTAAAGCAATTGTTGCAGGAGTTTTACTGACCAGTAAATCTCTGAAATGCGAAGCCAGTCCGGCAATAAAATGATGTCCATCGAAACCTTTCGCAAGGATATCGTTGTACGCCAGTAAAAGATCCGGAATTTTATTTTCTAAAAGTAAATCGGTGATACTAATGTAAGTCTCGTAATCTAAAACGTTTAGGTTTTCGGTTACCGCCTGACGTGTTAAGTTCGTTCCACAATACGAAACCACACGGTCAAAAATTGATAAGGCATCACGCATTGCGCCATCAGCCTTTTGAGCAATAATGTGCAAGGCATCGTCTTCAAAATTGATTCCCTGACTTGCAGCAACGTCAGCTAAATGTTCTTTAGCATCTTTTACCGTAATTCTTTTGAAATCAAAAATCTGACAACGAGATAAAATCGTTGGTATAATTTTATGTTTCTCTGTGGTAGCCAGAATAAAAATAGCATGTTTTGGTGGTTCTTCCAATGTTTTAAGAAAAGCATTGAAAGCTGCAGAAGACAACATGTGGACCTCGTCAATGATGTACACTTTATATTGTCCGGTTTGCGGTGGGATTCTAACCTGATCAATCAGATTACGAATATCATCAACAGAGTTGTTGGAAGCGGCATCTAACTCAAAAACGTTAAAAGCAAAATCTTCGTTTGGATCATCATATCCGGGCTGGTTTATTTTACGGGCCAGGATACGTGCACAGGTTGTTTTTCCAACACCACGCGGTCCGGTGAATAAAAGAGCAGAAGCAAGGTGATTGCTGTCAATAGCATTCAACAAAGTGTTGGTAATGGCTTTCTGTCCCACTACATCTTTAAATGTTTGTGGACGATATTTACGTGCCGATACTACAAATTGTTCCATATTCTGTTTTATTCGTTAGCAAATATAGGCTGAAAATTGCCAAATCACAAATCTGAAATCGATAAATGTTGGAGTTGTTTTTGAGTGTTTTGAATATGAGAAAGTAACGTTTTAGAAATTAAATTTTGGCACTGAAAAAAAACGGAAGATATAATTTTTTTTGCTTTTCATGTTTAACTTTTTCTTATGAAACTGATTACGACCTATTGGTCAGAATTCAGGTTTAAATTTATATTTTTGATGCAATCCTTTAGGGAAATCTAAAACCAATTAAAATTGCCGGATATGAAATTATTTTTTTCGACTTTGCTTTTGGTTACCACATTTATTGTGAAATCTCAAACTGCAGCTTCAGACAAGCCGGTTTATCAACTGCGTATTTATGAGATTTTTGAGTCCAATAAAAATCAGTTCCATGAACGGTTTCGCGATCACGCCATGCGTATCATGATGAAGTATAATTTTAAGATCACCTCCATCTGGGAATCCAAATCGGACAAAAAAACAGAGTTTGTTTATTTTCTGGAATGGCCGGACGAAACTACTATGAAAAAAGCCTGGGAAGGTTTTAAAAGTGATCCGGAATGGATAGCGATTAAAAAAGAATTTACAGCAAAATATGGTAATGTAGTGGGGAATATTGAAGACCGGATTTTGACAAAGACGGACTATTCTCCAAAATGATTGTCCTGCTTTTTTTAAGTTGCTTTTGCTTCAAAATATTTGAAACGTGCGTCTCGTTGGTAAATTTAGCCGCAATCTCATTTTAACTCCTTAATTTTTATGAAAAACTATTTATTGGTAATTGTATTTGCATTTTTTTCGTCTGCTCTTCAGGCACAAACCGCTCAGGATTCGCTTGATATCAAACGTGTGGCTTTGGCTTACATCGAGGCGCAACACCATCCAAATCCTAAATTGATGGAAAGTGCTTTGCATCCCAGATTGGTAAAACGATCTGTCTTTAGAAGCAAAGCCGCTCAGAAAGATTATATTTCAGAATACTTTGCAGAGAATATGGTGATTCTTGCGGAAACGTATAATGCGAAGGGAGACAAATTCCCGAAAAACCCCAGAAAGGAAATAAAGTTATTGGATGTTTCGGCACGAACAGCATCAGTAAAATTACTGGCCGATGCCTGGATTGATTACATGCATATTGTAAAAACCAATGGGGAATGGAAAATCATAAATGTGCTTTGGCAGTACAATGATGTGACGCAGCATGAGTAGATGTTTTTCTTTTTTTTAAGAAAATTTTGCAATGATTTTGTTCCGTTAAGGTATAAGTTACCAATTTTTGGTAACTTTACAGTACTGAATAAAAAATTATGGGAAAAAATACATCAATATCGCTTGGAGATCATTTTGAGCACTTCATTGAAAATAGCCTTTCTCAGGGAAGATTCAAAAATGCCAGTGAAGTGATCAGAGCTGCATTACGCCTTTTAGAGGAAGAAGAAAATCGTTTGCTTCTTTTAAAAAAAGCAGTTCAGGATGGTTTGGACAGTGGTCGTGCAGAGAATTTTGATGCCAGGAAACATCTCGAAAGTTTAAAAGCAAACAAGAGAAATGGCTAAGTATTATTTAACGAATAAAGCGGTTGAAGATTTAGCTGAAATTTGGAATTATGCTTTTGAGGAGTGGTCAGAAAATCAGGCTGATACATATTATGAGCAGCTTTTGAGTTCTTGTCAGGAAGTTGCGGATGATCCAGGTCTTGGAAGAAAATATGATATGGTAACCGAAAAATTGCTTGGTTTTAAAACAAATCGGCATATTCTTTTTTATCGAATTATTTCAGATAGTGAGATTGAGATTGTGAGAATCCTTCATGAAAGAATGGATTTGAAAAGTAAGTTTTGATTTTTATTTTATGCCTTCTCAAGAAACGGGAGACTCCTAATGCTAAGCTCTGTCAAGAAAATTATTAATCTTTGACGAGCTGTTTACAGCTGTTTCTCGTTCCTTGGGAAGACATCTTTTTTAAGCGTAACTTTCTTATGAAACCATCAGCCTTAGCCCCGATAGGAGCGGTATCCTTTTTCTTGCCCCTTTAGCAAGGAAAAGATAAAGCGGATAGCGGGATCAGCTCCCGAAAATTACCTTCCCTTAATACTTAAATCAGATAAAAACTTTACCGTTTCCTGATCGGAATCGGCAGAGAAACCTGCGACGTAAACCCCTTTTTTACCTGAGATTGATTTAATTCCGTATACAACTGCCTCATCGCCGGGGTCTGAATTCCCTTCGTATCGATACACATGAACAATTTCAAATTTTTCAGGATTCTTTTTTATCAGGTCTGAGTTTAAGTTAAAATCAAACGTAAATCCTTTTTCATTCAATTGATCTAAAGCTTTTGAAACAGTTGCGTAGTGATACATTCTAGTCATGATAATTGAATTTTAAAATTATGGGTTTTAAAGATAACCAATTTAAAATTAAATTGTTATGAAAATGGAGCGAAAATCTAAAATTTAAAATCATTATTCAGAACCAGTTTGAAATTTATTCTTGAGATTTATTATTAGAGGATTTTTGAGTGAAATAAGGCAGATTTTTATAGAATAGCGCTGCTATTCTATAAAAATTTAACGAAGTTGTAGCCGAAAATCATAATAAGGAAATCAATAATAAATTTTAAACTGGTTCTTAGTAGATAAAGTGTTACTTTTGCCGCGCAGACCGCCTTATCGTCGTTCCGATTGATCGGAAGGGAGGAAAGTCCGGACACCACAGAGAAGCATAGCGGGTAACACCCGTCGGCTCCGATTTATCGGAGTTAGGACAAGTGCAACAGAAAGTATGTACAGGTAATGCTGTAGTGAAACCAGGTAAACTCTATGCGGTGAAATACCAAGTATATCAGCATTTAAGGGCTTCTCGTCCGTTGTTGAAGGGTAGGTAGCTTGAGTTCCGCAGTAATGCGGAATCTAGATAAATGATAAGGCCCTGATTTATCGGGGACAGAATCCGGCTTATAGGTCTGCATTTTTTATATATTTGTGAAACTCTCTAATCTACCTTCATGAATATAACTACTCCAAAATCTTCAAAACAACCCCAAAAAAGCACTTTTAGGCTTATAGTTACGAATCTTACTTTTTGGGTTCTTATTGCCATTATTGCCGGAATTTTGCTCGGTCATTTTTCGCCCGCGAATGGTGTGAAAATGGAAATACTGGGAGCTAAGTTTATTGCATTGATCAAACTCTTTATTGGGCCGATTATATTTCTGACGATCGTTTTGGGAATTTCCGGAATGGGAAACCTGAAAAAAGTGGGCCGAATTGGAATTAAAGCACTAGGTTATTTTGAAGTGGTTTCGACTGTAGCTTTGGCCATTGGTGTGGCGGTAGCTTATTTCTTTAAACCCGGTAAAATCGACAAATCCAGTTTGACTTTGGGAGATGCCAGTCAATATACAACGAATGCTGCGGAGCATTTTTCCTGGCTGCAGTTTTTCTTGTCCAATTTTACACTGCAGGTTTTACTGGCGGCTATTGTTTGTGGTATTGCATTGAATTTTTATAGAAAAAGAGAACAGACGATTCTGATTTTAGAACGTTTTTCGAATGTGGTTTTCCTTGGATTAAAATATGTGATGTATCTCGCTCCTATTGGTGCTTTTGGAGGTATGGCTTACACTATTGGGAAGTTTGGTTTACAAACCCTCATTCCGCTTGGGAAATTGATGTTGTGTGTGTATTTGACGATGGCCCTTTTTGTTTTTCTGATTCTGGGAAGCATTTTGAGATATTATAAAATCAGGATTCTCTCTGTTTTGAAATATATTAAGGAGGAACTTTTACTCGTGTTGGGAACTTCCTCTTCTGAGGCAGCTTTACCGAGTATTATGGTGAAACTGGAACAAATGGGATGCAGTAAATCAGTTGTGGGATTGGTGATTCCAACGGGTTATTCTTTTAATCTAGATGGAACGTCAATTTATTTGTCGATGTCGGTGATATTTCTGGCGCAGCTGTATGACGTACATTTGAGTTTTTTTGAGATTTTAAGTGTTATCGGAATTTTGATGATTACCTCAAAAGGTGCCGCGGGGGTAACCGGAAGCGGATTTATTGTGCTGGCTTCGACTTTAACGGCTTTGCATAAAATTCCGGTTGAAGGTTTGGCTTTTTTACTGGGAGTCGATAAGTTTATGAGTGAAGCCAGAGCGATTACCAATTTGATTGGGAATACAGTGGCAACGATTATCATTTCGAAAACAGAACGCGATTTTACAGAGCTGAATCTGGATCCTGTTTTATCTGAGTTATGAGTTATTAGTTGTGAGTTATGAGTTATTAGTTATTAGTTGTGAGTTGTGGATTGTCAAATGTAAAATCCGTATCAATCCGCGTTTTCACATGGTGAATCCGTGCCATCCGCGTGTTATTTTTTTATCAGAAAGAGAAATGTTAAATGTGAGGTGTGAGATGTGAAACTTGGAACCTGAAACTTGAAACCTGAAACTTGAAACTTGAAACTTGAAACCTGAAACTTGAAACTTGAAACTTGAAACTTGAAACTTGAAACTTGTAATTTGAAACTTAGAATTTGTTAAATAGAATTTTTATGAAAAGAATTGGAATTTTAGGACTCGGTGGAGTAGGTGGTTATTTCGGCGGACTTTTGGCGAAAGCCTATTATAAATCTGATGAAGTCGAAGTGATTTTTATTGCTCGTGGCGCCACACAAAAAGCTATTGCTGATAGCGGATTGAAAATAGTAACCGATGAATCAGAAATGATTGTGCATCCAAAACTAGTTTCAAATAATCCCGAGGAAATTGGTGAACTGGATTATTTAATTTGCGCAACCAAAACGTATGACATTGAGGAAAGTTTGGGTTCACTTCAAAGCTGTATTGTGGCTAAAACGGTTATTCTTCCTTTGTATAATGGAGTTGATGCTCCGGAACGCATTCAGAAAATATTCCCTCAGAACGACATACTGCAAGGCTGTGTCTATATCATTTCGATGATTACTTTACCCGGAACCATCCGAAAAATGGGTTTTTATGAAAAGCTGTTTTTTGGTTCTAAGACGGTTTCTGTTTCAAAATTAGAAGAATTGCAAGGAATTTTTCAGCAGGCCAGAATTGAAAGTTATTTGGTAGAAAATATTGAAGAAACGGTATGGGAGAAGTTTATTTTTATTTCAGCATTGGCTACAACAACTTCCTATCTGAATCAGAATATTGGTGAAATTCGGGATAATCCAGATGCCATGTCGGTTTATGTGGGATTGGTGCATGAAATTGATGCGGTTGCCAAAGCGAAAGGATTGCAGCTGCCGGATGATATTGTAAATCAGACTGTACTTAAGTTAGAAAAATCACCACGCGAAGCTACATCATCGATGCATAGAGATCTACTGGCAGGTAAAAGTACCGAAGCCCTTTCACTTACTAAGTTTGTGTTGAATGAAGGGAAAAAATATGGCGTAAAAACGCCATTGTACGAAAAAATTTCTAATGTATTGCTGCCTTAAATTTTGGGTTTGTTTCTAGTCCAGACTTAGTTACAAATGAGTTAAGGGATTTTTTTAATTATAAGAAAATGCTTTCTTTTTTTTTAAGTTTGATTTTGTTGTTTTTATCTTATTTTTGAAGCAATTAAGTTAAAAACCAAAATGAAAAAAAATTATCTGTTCTTATTTTTATCTGTTCTTATTACCAATGTCATTCAGGCGCAAGATGAAGTACCGTCGGTAGAAAAAAATCAATTCAAAATAAATATGATCGCTCCGGGATTCGTTTATGAGCATGGATTTACGGCTAATAACACCCTCTATTCAGAAATTAGCTTAGGGGTTGGTTACAGTTATAACAGTTTCTATAACGAGTCAAACGTTTATTTTTCCCCGTTAATCAGTGAGCAATTTCGCCATTATTACAATTTTAAAAAGAGAGCTAAAAAAGGAAAGAGTACAGCTCATAACTCGGCTAATTTTTTTGCTCTAAATGCCCAGTATAATTTTCGAACGGTTTCTACTAACGAGAGGTATAGAGAATATGCACCATCAACAACCATTGCGGTACTTTGGGGATTGCAGCGAACTTACAAACGAAAATTCAATATGGAATTTAATCTGGGTCCCGGAATAAATATTGATCAATACGATACCGAATTTGTTCCGGTAGTTAATTTTACATTAGGTTGGGTTATTGGAAAATAAGCACAAAAAAATAGAAAAACCTTGGCTAAATCAAGGTTTTTCTATTTTAAATTCCAATCCAATATTTCGGGTACTCTCAATGCTGATTTTTGGATCGGAATTAAAATATTTTCTGAGTCTGCTAATAAAAACATCCATACTTCGCCCTGAGAAATAATCATCTTTTTTCCAGACCGACATTAAAATTTGGTCCCTCTTTAATAACTGGTTATGATTCAGATACAAATACTCAATAAGAGAAGCTTCCATTTCTGTAAGCTGCTGGACATGATTTTTGTTGTTTAGGGTTAGTCTTTCGTTATCAAAAATATAAGACCCAATTTCGATTATGTTGTTTCCATCCAGACTCCTTTTTTGTTCGATTCTTTTTAGAATATTCTGCAAACGCAGAATGAGTTCGTCTACTTCAAAAGGTTTTATGATATAATCGTCTGCGCCTAGTTTTAACCCGATGATTTTGTCTTCTTTTAATTTTCGTGCAGTGAGAAAAATAAATGGAATCTCAGGGTTGATTGTAATTATTTTTTCGGCCAGTGAAAATCCGTCTAATTTTGGCATCATGACATCCAAAACACAAATATCAAAAGTCTGATTTGAAAAATAGTCTAAAGCTATTTCTCCATTTTCTGCCCAGATGACTTCGAATTGATGCAATTCTAAATATTGTTTTAAAATTGCGGCAAAATCAAAATCGTCCTCGGCTAAAAGTAATTTTTTCAAAATAAGGGAATTAAACTTTTAATAAAATAGTAAACTGAGTTCCTTTTCCAAGATCACTCACAACGCTAACAGTGCCCTGATGCGCTTTTATAATCTGATCAACATAATACAATCCTAATCCTAAACCTTTTGTATTGTGAAGATTTCCTTGTTCTACGCGATAGAATTTTTCAAAAAGAAGCGATTGTTTGCTCTTTTCAATTCCGATTCCATCATCTTCAACGCTAATTGAAAATTGATTTTGGTTCAGATTTGTTTTTAGTGTAATGGAGTTGGAGCCATATTTTACCGCATTTTCCAGAACATTCAAAAGAGCAGTGGTCAAATAGAATTTATCCAGATACAAGCTTGTTTTCTGCGTCTGAAAATTGGTTTTAATGTCGATTTTCGGATAGGTGATTTTAAAATCATTAACGATCGTCAATAGAAAATTTTCGGTTTCGATATTTTCTTTTTGCAATTCGATTCCGTTTTCGGCCAGCGAATTGGCCATCACCTGGTCAATCAAATTTTGTAAACGATTGTTCTGACGTGAAATGGTATTGACGATAGCATTAAAGTTCTCGTCATTATCCCGAATGTCTTTTCGCTCCAATATTTTGGTCGAAATGCCTAATGTCGTCAATGGGGTTTTAAGTTCGTGGGTAATATTATTGATGAAATCGGTTTTAACATCGTTGGCCTTCTTCTGTTTGATTAATGCTTTTATAGCAATAAAAAAAAGAGTTATTAGGGTTGCTATAGAAAGTAAAGACAAAATGAGAACGAAAGTCATTCGTTTTAAAATGATCATTTCCCAGTCGATTACCGAAACGTACATCGAATCCTCAGTCAATAATTTGTAATTCTTATTTTCATAAGTTCCGTTGGTAGTTCCAACATAATTCCGAACTAAAAAGGCATGATTTAAGGAGATCAGATTTCCGTATAGTTTGTTTTGGATAAAAGGTTTTTCAGAGAAAATGGTGTCTGCTTTTGCGTGGTTTGGGTACAGAACAAATTTATTCAGGACAATCGCAAAATCTAATTTTAACTCGGGTAAATCTCTTTTAAACTTGCTCTGAATTTTTTGTGTCAAAGCGTCGCTATATTCATTTTCCAGAATATACTTTTTGATCTCAAACTTGTTGTTTTTTCCCTGAATGTAATTTTCGGATAATTGCTGGTAAAGTGCTTCTTTTTTGGCGACTATTACCGAGTCTATGTCGCTATAATCATTAGAGATACCGGCAATTTTATTTTTAATTTCAGTGTGAAACTGCGCCACTTTATAATCGTAAGTTGTTTTTACCAAATAACATTGCACTGTTGATAAAACAATTAGAGCGATGACCGAAAATGCTATTAGTAAATTGATTCTTTGTTTCATGAGTTGTTTTGTTGGCACACTGATATGACAGATTAAACTGGTTTACGCGGGTTTGTTTTATTTAACCCTTTGTAATGGTTTTAATATATAGAAAAATTGTTTTGTTTGCCTAAAAAAAGACGTTTCACTTATTTAAAATACGCATCGTTTATGTGAAAGAAAGATATTTCTTTTTTGCCTCCTTTACGTCACCTAAAAGCTATGTATCTATGCGTTTTATAATTTTTTAATTAGCGTGATGAGAATTTATTTATTAAACTGACGCAAATACGCTGGCTATTCTCAATCCAAAAATAATGCTTTTGTCAGACAATAATCACATTAACTCCGCATTAACCTTCAATTAACTTTCATAATTCTTTTTTAGAAGCATTTTTGCAGGACTATAAACTAAAATCAAACCTAAAATGAACATTAATTTGCTGGTAAAACTTTTTTTAATTCTCTTTTGGTTCTTATTTTCTTTAACGGGATATGCACAAAGCGAGATCCCAAAAGACAGTCTTTCAAATGCGTTAAATGAAGTTGTGATTGCTCAGAATAAAAAGACTTTTACCAATACAAACGGAAATGTAAAAGTCGATGTTGCCAATTCTATTTATAACGTGATTCCCAATACAGTCGATTTACTGGCAAAGTTGCCAACTGTTCAAATCAGTTCAGATAGAGAAAGTATCTCTGTTGTAGGCAGAGGGAATCCTTTAATTTATATCGACAATCAAAAAGTGGGAATGAATGATTTGAATGCTTTGGCCGTAGCTGATATTAAAACGATCGAAATTATTCAGAATCCCTCTTCTAAATATGAGGCTGAAGGACGTTCTGTAATTTTGATTGCAAGGAAATTTAGTAAAAAAGACAGTTTTAGAACTGAGATTACTGAGGTCGCTTCTTTTAAGAAAAAGTACAATAATTATCTTGGATTTAATACCAGTTTTAAAAAGAACAAACTGGAATGGAAGGCTAATTTTAATTACAATCAATTACAGCCCTGGGAAAATCACAGTATTGATTACCAAATTCCCAATGCCGAAATCGCGTCTAAATATGATGTGACCGCTTATTCCCAAAAAAGACAGTTCATTTTTGGAGGAAGTTTGTTTTATCAGATAAATGAAGATGATTATTTTTCGTTTAGTGTGAACAGTAAGCTTCAGAAAGATATTTTTCCAATTCATACCTTAACTTATAATAAGAATAAAGAGATAGAAAACAACGTGTTGACTTACAGTGATAATGATACCCGAAAGAATTTTGTAAACTCTTTTTTGAATTATAATAAAAAAATAAAAGCTATTGATGCACAGGTTTTTACTGGTTTACAGTGGTCTAATTTTGATCAGGCATTGTGGAGTAATGTTAAGAATAAGTACAACGAAACTCCATTTGAATGGGCGCAGCTTCGCGATCAAAAATTCAAGGTGAATGTCTTTTCGGGTAGAATTGATGCTGAAAAGAAGTTTAAAAATGAGATGAAATTTGAAATGGGAGGATTGTATTCTTCTGCTAGTTCTAAATCAGATTTTGATGTGTTATACTATGAAAATGATGAAAGGGAATTTAGTCAATACGATTTTAAAGAGCAAAATTTGGCAGGTTACAGTCAGTTTTCAGGAAAAATTAAGAAAGTCGAATTTTCCGTTGGAGTAAGGGTTGAGAATACAAATGTGGACGGGAAATTTAAAGCAGATTTGACGCCTCTAATCCGTAAAAATTACACTAATTTTTTCCCTAAAGTACAGCTTTCATTTCCGATAGACAGCTTAAAGAGTATTAGTGTTAATTATGCCAAAAGTATCTCGAGACCTAATTATTCTTCTTTAAGTCAGGGAACAACCTATATTAATCCGTACTTTTTATATGCCAGAAATATTAATTTAGATCCCACGATTGTCAACGAAATCTCGTCTACTTTTCAATACCATGATAAATCGGTGAAGCTAACGTATTATCAAAATACAAACCCGGTTTATAATAGTTTTTTCTTTGATAAGGAACTCAATGTCATGACTTTTAAGGATGTGAATTTTGAGAAAGAGTCCGCCTTGATTCTTGATTTTGAATTGCCTTTCACCTATAGATTTTGGACTACTACAAACTCATTGGTTTTTGTTTCAGAGAAAATTGAAGATTCTTCGGCCGTATTCAGGTCTTCAAAACCTTATTTTTATTATTACTCCAATAACGAATTTAGGCTTCCAGAAGATTATGTAGTAGCGGTTGGTTTCAGGACAATTGCAAAGCAGTACAAAGGAGTTTTTGAAAGAAATGCTAGAACGGTCGTAGATGTAGGGGTTTCTAAAACGTTCTTTAAAAATTGGAGCTGTGCCCTAAGTTTTAATAATGTGTTTAAAAGTATAACAGAAGCAGAAGTTTTTACCATTAACAATATCAGTTCGAAATCAAGATATTTGATTGATGAACATGAGATTTCAGTTTCTGTAAAGTATTCTTTTGGAAAAGTAAAGGAATCCGAATTCAAAGGAAAAAGGATGGAAGAGAATTCAGATCGTATAAGATAAAACAGCGCTGTGAAATTGTCTTTCTGAGCGAAGTTTCAAACTTAAAATGTTCTGACTTCGCTCGATATGACAGTATGGGCAGAGCGAGGTTTAGCCTTCGTCTTCTTCTGTTATTTTAGTAGAGGAATCGTCTGGCAATTCTTCGTCATCATCAGTGGAGTTCAATTCGAAGAAACTAAAGAAAGATCCTCCGTAACTTTTTTGAAAAGAAAAATTACTCAAATGATCCATTTTGGTGTATTTGGAATGCTCGATAATCATCATACCGTCTTCGTGAAGTAATTCTCTTTCGAAAACCGTTACCACAATTTTCTCGAATGCTGCCTGGTCAAATCCATAAGGAGGATCGGCAAAAACAATGTCGTAGGAGGTTTTACAGTTTTCCAGAAATTTGTAAACGTCACTTTTAGTTGCCGCGATGTCAAAATCGTATTCTGACGAAACCTGCTTGATAAATTTTACGCATCCAAAATCACCGTCTACTGACGTAATTGGAGCACTTCCGCGGGAGGCGAATTCAAAACTGATGTTACCGGTTCCTGAAAACAAGTCCAAAACCTTTAAACTGTCAAAACTAAAATGATTGTTCAAAACATTAAACAATGCTTCTTTACTCATGTCGGTTGTTGGTCTTACAGGAAGGTTTTTTGGCGGAAAAATGCGGCGTCCTTTGTATTTCCCTGAAATAATTCTCATGATTGGAATAAGATATAATGTTTTTGATTTTCGGCTGTGGTGAAGCTATTTCTTTGCTGTAAGGTGCTTACATCCAAAAAGGATATATGACGAATGTATTTATATGCAATGGCATAAAATGCATCGTTTTGGTCGATTGTACCTAATAATTCAAGCGGAAAACTTTCAGGATTCAAACTTAATTGTTCGGCAGTAAAAAGCAAATAATAAATAAAATCTTCAGGTGTTTGATATTCAAATGAATTGAACAATAATAGTTTTTGATTTTGGACTACAATCACTTCAAAATGACCGGGGTTGAAATTAACGACCATTTTTTTATCGTCATTGTTTCTTGAAGCGTCCAGAATTTTTTCGACTAAAATACTGTTGGCATGTTTGTAGTCAAAAGTGCCAAACTGATCGATGAAAAAATTGTTGATGTTGACATAGGGTATATAAACCGCATTCATTTGGTATTTTGAAATCTGATCGTAAGCAAAAAAATCAGTTTCGAAAACTTTTGTATTGTATTGCAGGTAACTTCCAAGGTAGTTTTCATCAAACAAAGCCGTTGGAACAAAAGTAGAAAGATTGTTATTGTGAATCACTAAAACTTCGTCGTAAGTTTCCGTTAGTTCCGGGTGATTTCTAAAAGCATCTCCAAACAATTCTTCCACTTTAGTCGTTTTATGAAACGTATCGAAATGAATTTCTTTTAAAGAAGTAACCGTATTATTTAAAGTGTCAAAACAACAAAATGACAATCCGGTCAGAGAAACCTGAATAGAAAGCTTTTTGTAATTTTTTGAAGTGATGTTAGTGTTTTGTAATGACATATTGATTTACAATTCGTTACCTGTTTTTCAAGAAGGAATTTTAGGCGACCACAAACTTACAAATTAAAAAGGAACAATAATAATTGCAATTTCAAAAAACAATTTCACATTCATTTTAATAGAAAGTTAAGAAAAGTTTTTTTTTGAAAAATAAATTTGGGGTTCTTTATAAATTCTGCCGGGGTAAAAATTTTAAATTGGCATTGCCATTTAAAAAGACGAACTTTGTATCTTAAATTTACCCTATGAATTCAGCATTGTTTTACGGCGTTTTGCAAAAAAAGTTTCCATTTGCACCAACTTATAAGCAGGATATTTTTTTTCAAAAAATCGCTATTTTTTTAACCGAACCGGCTAACGACACCATTTTTGTTTTGAAAGGATATGCGGGAACGGGAAAAACAACTGTGATTTCAACCATAGTGAACAATTTGGGGGATATTAATAAAAAGTTTGTCTTGCTGGCGCCAACGGGACGTGCAGCAAAGGTAATCGCCAGTTATTCAAATACACCCGCATTTACGATTCATAAAAAAATATATTTTCCGAAAAAATCTTCCGGTGGAGGTGTAGCTTTTACCAAACAGCTCAATAAACATAAAAACACCATTTTTATCGTCGATGAGGCCTCGATGATTTCTGATAATAATTCCGATTCAAAATTATACGATAACGGATCACTGCTGGATGATTTGATTACCTATGTCTATTCGGGAACCAATTGTAAAATGATTCTTTTAGGAGATACTGCTCAGCTTCCTCCTGTAAATATGGATATTAGCCCGGCTTTGGATACGCATACTTTAGGGATTCACTATGGTAAAGAAGTCGAACATATCGAGCTGGACGAGGTCATGCGTCAGGAAGAAAGTTCAGGAATTTTGTTCAATGCGACAGAACTAAGAGAATTGCTGAAGGAAAGTTTTATTACCGAATTTAGGTTCAATGTTAGAGGATTCAAAGACATTGTTCGATTGACGGACGGGTATGACATTCAGGATGCTATCAATATGGCTTACAGTAATTACAGTATTGAAGATACCGCTTTTATTGTTCGCTCGAATAAAAGAGCCAATCAGTATAACGAGCAAATCCGAACCAGAATTTTATTTAAAGAAAGTGAACTGTCGGCAGGAGATTTCTTGATGGTGGTTAAGAATAATTATTTCTGGCTGAAAGAAACAGATGAGGCAGGATTTATTGCCAATGGAGATATTATCGAAGTTCTAGAGCTTTTTGGAATCAAAGAATTGTACGGATTTAATTTTGCAAAAGTAAAAATCAGAATGGTCGATTATCCCGACCAAAAGCCGTTTGAAACGGTATTGATTTTAGATACCATAAAAAGTGAATCTCCATCCTTAACCTACGAAGAATCCAATCGTTTGTATGAGGAAGTAATGAAAGATTATGAAGGTGAAAGTACCAAATACAAGAAGTTTCAGAAAGTAAAAGAAAACGAATATTTTAACGGTTTACAAGTGAAATTCTCCTATGCGATTACCTGTCATAAATCGCAGGGTGGACAATGGAATACGGTTTTTATCGAACAGCCGTATTTGCCAAACGGAATTGATCGCGATTACATCAGATGGCTGTACACGGCTATGACACGTGCTAAAAATAAGTTATATTTGATAGGGTTTAAGGACGAGAGTTTCGAGGAATAAAACACGAATTTCACTAATTGTCACGAATTTTTTAGATTTAGTATTGGTAAGATCTGTGAAATTTATATTATAACCATTTACTATGACAACACTAAACGACTTACATTCGATTTCGTCTTCGTTTTCGAATACTGATAAAATGCCGGTTTTGTTTTTGGGACACGGGAGTCCCATGAATGCGATTGAAGAAAATCAATTTGTAACCGGTTTTCGGGATCTCGCAAAAACATTGCCGCAGCCCAATGCTATTTTGTGTATTTCGGCTCACTGGTTTACCAATGGTACCAAAGTAACAGCGATGCAAATGCCCAGAACGATTCATGATTTCGGAGGATTTCCTCAAGCCCTTTTTGAGGTGCAGTATCCTGCAAAAGGAAGTCCGGAATTGGCCCATGAGACTAAAAAAATATTAGAACCTGTGCTGGTAGATTTAGACGAGCACTGGGGACTGGATCATGGTGCCTGGAGTGTGATCAAACATCTGTATCCGGAAGCGAACGTTCCTGTGATTCAGTTGAGTATTGATTATACAAAGTCGGGACAATATCATTTTGAGTTGGCACAAAAACTACAATCCTTACGCCGCAAAGGAGTTTTAATTATTGGAAGCGGAAACATTGTTCATAATTTGCGATTGGTCGATTTCAGGAACTTTGATAAAGACAATTACGGTTACGATTGGGCAATTGAAGCGAGGGAAACCATCAACAGTCACTTATTAAACGATAATTTTCAGCCTTTGATTGACTTCGAAAAAATGAATAAAGCGACCCAATTGGCAATTCCTACTCCCGAGCATTATTTGCCATTATTATATACTTTAGGATTAAAAGAAAAGTCGGAAGAACTTAGTTTGTTTAATGATAAACTATTAGCAGGTTCTTTGAGCATGACATCGGTGAAAATAATGTAATGCGATTTTGTGAATCTCTGCGAAAGGGTTATTGCGCAGAGATACACAAAGATGCCACGGAGATTCGCTAAGATTATTTTCTCTTCTTCTAAGTTATATTGATCGAAATAACAGTCGGCGATACTCAAGTAATTTGTTGCTAAATATTATATAAAAAGGTTTCTCGCAGATTTAGGCAGATTAAATTTGGAAAAACCTATTACGCATTCTATGATGAAAAATCTGCTGGATCTGCAAAATCTGCGTGACAAAAATTACGCAACATGTAAAAAAAACTCCGTGAATCTCTGTGGTATCTTTGTGAATCTCTGCGAAATCCTAATTTAGGATTCTTTTTCTAAGTTGTACGCATACAGATAACCGTCGGCACTTCCGAAGTAAACTGTATTATTACTGATGAATGGCGAAGAAACAATTGATCCCAGTTTGTACAATTCATCCATTGCTTTTTTATTGTTTTCATATACAGAAAGGTCTGTGTAGTGCGCAGCGTGAACAGAATCTAATAAATCATTTTTTAAGACAGAAGCAGCAAATTGCTTACGGTCCTCGGTGCTTATGGTTTTAGATTTCTTTCCGTTAGAAAGAAGGTCAAGACTAAAGAAATTGCCTGTAAAATCACCAAAATAAATAGTGCTTCCTGCTATAGCCGGAGAATTATAGATGTAACCATTCGTTTTGAATCGATATTTTTCTGCACCATTTCTGGCATCCAGAGCCAGTAGGGCATAAGTGTCTGAAGTTCCTACATAAACCGTATTATTCTGAATCACTGCAGTACTTAGAACCCAGGAATTTTCGGCATCGTATTTCCAAACCAATTTTCCGGTTTCGGCTTCAAGAGCAAAGAAGAACGGCTCTCTGGCTCCAAAAAAGACTTTTCCATCAGCAACAGCTACCGAAGATTGGATTCCTTTAAAACCTGGTTTTGTTCCGGTTGCAAAGCGCCAGATCTCCTTACCGGTTTCGATGTTTAAGGCGTATAGAACAGCATCCCAGCCGCCAACGTAAATTTTATTCTGATCGATTACCGGAGTTCCGTGTACAGGTCCGTTGGTTTTAAACTTCCATTTTAAACTTCCTGTTTTGGCATCCAGCGAATAAACATTTCCGTCACTGCTGCCGAATAACACCACTGCTTGTTTTTCTTTTTTGTAAACGACAGGGGAGGACAGATAAAAACTCCATAAATCTTCCATGTATTGAGTTTCCGGCTTCAGTCCAAATATGCCTTTTTCTCCAAACCAATGTTCTCCACCTGTTTTAAATTTCCAGATTAATTTTCCGTTTTGAGTGTTTACCGCGTAATAGTTTCCATCAAAACTTCCAAAGAAAACAGTATTTTCAAAGAGGCCGGGAGTACTGTGGATGGCTCCGTTAGTTTTGAATTTCCACTTTGTTTTGCCTGAGTTTTCTTCAACAGCGTAAAGAAAACCATCTTCGCTGCCAATATAAACAATACCGTTTTTTGTAACCGGAGAGGAAAAAATTTTACCGTCGGTTTTGAATTTCCATTTCAGGCTGGAAGTAGGCTGATACCCTTGTCCGCTGAAAATGCGATCTGTAAAAGCATTGTTTATAGTAGATTTTTTTTGGCAGAAGGCCGAGGGAATAAAAGTTAAGTTTAATAAAAGCAAGGGCAAAATCAGGTGTTTTTTCATAGTGGTTTTTTCTGATAAATATAATGCATTTTTTAAGGGGCTGTTCTTCAGATTTGTAAATTACGACAAAGAATATTTTTTTTAAACTTATTAGTTTTGAATAGTTACATTTGTTTAGAAGTTTATAAAAGAAAAATAAAATGAAGATTATAGCTGTAATTCCGGCGCGATATGCATCAACACGTTTTCCTGCTAAACTAATGCAGGATTTAGGAGGGAAAACCGTGATTTTAAGAACGTATGAGGCAACCGTCGCTACAAAATTATTTGACGATGTATTTGTGGTGACTGATTCCGATTTAATTTATAATGAAATTGTAAATCAGGGCGGAAAAGCTATTAGGAGTATTAAAGAACATGAATCGGGAAGTGATCGAATTGCAGAAGCGGTTGCTGGTCTTGATGTTGATATTGTGGTAAATGTGCAGGGAGATGAGCCTTTTACTGAAGCCGGACCTTTAGAGCAGGTTTTGTCTGTGTTTAAAGACGACAGAGAACGCAAAATAGATCTGGCATCTTTAATGCGTGAGATTACCGATGAAACTGAAATTAACAATCCGAATAATGTAAAAGTGGTGGTCGATCAGTCGCAGTTTGCGTTGTATTTTTCGAGATCGGTAATTCCGTATCCAAGAGATAAAGACGTTGGGGTACGTTACTTTCAGCACATTGGAATTTATGCTTTTAGAAAACAGGCTTTATTGGATTTTTACAGTCTGCCGATGAAATCTTTAGAAGCTTCCGAGAAATTAGAGCAATTACGTTATTTAGAATTCGGGAAACGTATAAAAATGGTAGAAACCACCCATGTCGGAATCGGAATTGATACTGCCGAGGATTTAGAAAAAGCAAGAGCTATTTTAAAGGATATTTGATCGGAGCAGGTTAAGCGGAAAGCTTGTGAAATGTAAAATGTGAGATGTGGAACCTGAAGCCTGAAACTTCAAACCTGAAACTTGAGACTTGAAACTTCAAACCTGAAACTTCAAACCTGAAACTTCAAACCTGAAACTAAAAAAAAAACTCCCCAAACGAAATATTTTCTTTTGGGGAGTTTTTGTATAATGAGCTAAATTCTTAGTATAAAGCTGGATATTTAGAAGGGTTAACTTCGTGCATCATGCTGTAGACTTTTTCGAAAATATCTTCAGCAGAAGGTTTTGAGAAATAGTCACCATCAGTTCCGTAAGCCGGTCTGTGCTCTTTTGCAGCAAGCGTTTGCGGTTTACTGTCTAAATGGTGGTAAGCATCCTGTTCTTCCATAATTTGCTGCAAAATAAACGCTGAAGCTCCACCAGGAACATCTTCGTCAATTACAAGCAAACGGTTGGTTTTGGCGATACTTTTTACGATATCCTTATTGACGTCAAAAGGAAGAAGAGACTGAATGTCGATCACTTCACAGTCAATGCCTAAATCTAACAATTCAACAGCAGCCTGCTCTACCAATCTTAGAGTCGATCCGTAAGAAACAAGGGTAATATCTGAACCTTCTTTTAACGTTTCAACGACACCAATTGGTGTTTTGAATTCACCAAAGTTTAAAGGTGTTTTTTCTTTTAAACGGTAACCGTTCAAGCATTCGATTACTAAAGCCGGTTCATCACACTCTAAAAGGGTATTGTAGAATCCTGCGGCCTGAGTCATGTTTCTTGGAACCAAAACGTGAATACCACGAATGGCATTAATAATCATTCCCATCGGTGAACCTGAATGCCAGATGCCTTCTAAACGGTGTCCGCGGGTTCTGATGATTAACGGTGCTTTTTGTTTACCTACTGTTCTGTATTGTAATGTCGCCAAATCGTCACTCATGATTTGGATGGCGTATAGTAAATAATCTAGATATTGAATTTCAGCAATCGGACGCAGACCTCTTAAAGCCATACCAATTCCCTGACCAATGATGGTAGCTTCACGGATTCCGATATCGGCAACACGAAGTTCTCCGTATTTTTCCTGCATACCTTCTAATCCCTGATTTACGTCACCAATGTTTCCAACATCCTCACCAAAAATCAAAGTCTCCGGATATTTGGTAAACAAGGCATCAAAGTTATCACGTAAAATCATTCTTCCGTCCAGGTCGGCTTTCGCGTCTTCGGCGTATTTTGGAAGTACTTTTTCAACTGAAAATACATTTAAATCAGAATCAGAGTATAAGTTACTGCTGAATCTTGGTTGTGTAATTTCAATATAATTGGTAATCCAGTTGGATAATAAAACCTTACTGTTTGGTACTTCGATAAAACGCAATATCTTTCTTGCTATGGCAAGCATTTCCTTTTTTAAAGGCGATTTAATAGCGCTTAATTCCGAAATATATTTTTGTATTCTTTCTTTATGATTGATGCTGGCTTCAGCAATTTGACCTAATAAAGCCAAAAGATTTTTCTGATCTTCAATAATTGGATTGATGAAAGAATTCCAAGCCTCTTTTTTAGCTTCAAGAACCTCTTTTTTCAAGTCAAAATCAATTTCAGCTAATTCTTCCGGAGATGCAATGTTAATGGCAATCATCCACAAACGCATTTGACGGATACAGTCAAAATCTTTTTCCCAAGCCAGTCTCTCTGCGTTTTTATAACGTTCGTGTGAACCAGAAGTAGAATGTCCTTGCGGTTGTGTTAATTCGTTTACGTGAATCAAAACCGGAATGTGCTCTTCACGTGCAATAGCGCCCGCTCTTTCGTAAGTAGAAACCAATTCAGCATAATCCCAGCCTTTAACTCTGAAGATTTCATAACCTTTGGAATCTTCATCACGCTGGTATCCTTTTAAGATCTCAGAGATATTTTCTTTGGTAGTCTGATGTCTGGCGTGAACCGAAATTCCGTATTCATCATCCCAAACACTCATTACCATTGGAACTTGCAGAACTCCTGCCGCGTTTATAGTTTCAAAGAACAAGCCTTCAGATGTACTGGCATTTCCAATAGTTCCCCAGGCAACTTCGTTTCCGTCTACTGTAAATTTATCTTTAACAGTAATTCCGTCAACATTTCTGTAAATTTTTGAAGCCTGAGCCAATCCTAATAACCTTGGCATTTGCCCGGCTGTAGGAGATATATCTGCGCTTGAATTTTTTTGTTTTGTTAAATCTTTCCAGGAGCCGTCTTCGTTTAAACTATGTGTTACAAAGTGTCCTCCCATTTGTCTTCCGGCAGACATTGGATCAAAATCTAAATCGGTATGACCGTATAAACCTGCGAAAAACTGTTTTGGAGTCAATTCGCCAATAGCCATCATAAAAGTCTGATCGCGGTAGTATCCGGAACGAAAATCTCCATTTTTGAAGGCTTTCGCCATCGCAAGTTGCGGAACTTCTTTACCGTCCCCAAATATTCCAAATTTAGCTTTCCCAGTCAATACCTCTTTACGTCCTAAAAGACTACATTCACGGCTCGTAACCGCAATTTTATAGTCGTTCATTACTTCAGTTTTGAAATCTTCGAAAGTAAGTGTAGTATTATTTTTTTCTTTAATCATAATCTCAAATGGGTAATGTTTCGGAGCAAAAATAATTAAAAAGTATCAATAATCATAATTCATTAAAGTAAATATAATTTAATTATCTGTAATTAAATTGCTAAAACAGGGTGTGTTTTTTAAGTGATGTTTAGTCTTTTTGTTTCTTTAGTGCGAATAATTTATGTTTTTATAACTAATTCATTCGATTAAAGCCATTTTCTAGTAAAAAGATTAAGTAATGTTTTTGGTGAAAATGTGACGATAAATCGTATTTTTTCACTGTATTTATTTTGCGAAATCTCCCATCCGTTATTAGAGTAAACCGGAAAGTACAATTCAAAATAATCCGGAACTAAATTTAATCGGATGCCGCTATCATATCTGAAATTTTCGCTTTGATGCTTGCTTCTCATTAAACCTAAATCTCCGTAAACCTCAATCCAGTTCCAGACAGCGTAGCTCGCATTTAGGGTAGCCATCCACTGATTGGCATATCTTGGTGCCATTTTAGATTTAAAACCACCTTCGGCTATTATATATTGCTGACTGAAAATTCCGGTACTTTCTGATCTGCCGAAAAAATTGTAATCAAACATATAATCAGACGGTCGGTCTAAACCAAAACTAAAGTAATCAGAGTTTGTTCGATTGTATAAAAAACTTCCGGCGTACAATCTTAAATTTAGTTTTCGATTGTTTTCAAAAAGTCTTCTGTATTCAATTTCTGCAGCTACTTTTCCAAATTTTCCTGAGAACTGAACATCCGTCATAAAATTAAAATGATTTACCAGTTCCATTTTTGTATTAACGTAACGGGCATTAAAAACAGAATAATTTGGAGTGGAATTGTCTTTGATGTAAGTGCTTGCTTCACGATTTACAATAACCTGTCTGAACATGATCAGTTGTTTTCGGTTATCTCTGAAATTTTCTTCACGTATTCTAAACTGTACCATCGGATTCAGTCTCAAATAGGTGGCATCAGGAGCGTAGTGGTAATAATTTTGGCTTATGGAATAGCGTACATTATATAAGGTGCTGTTTCGGTAGTATTGATTCCAGGAAAATGAGGAAGAACCCGAAAAAGTTTTCGCATTAATGGAATAAGCCGGCTCGATATCAAACGTAAAAGGTTTGTCTAAAATTGTTTTGTTGTGAAGACGCATACCGGGAGTCAGACCGTCGTAATAGTTATAATTAAGAGTCGGTATGTATAAAATTTGATTGTAATAAGGGTCTTCGAGATCTTTGGCAAAATTAAATTTGATAGGACGATTAGTAATAACCAAACTTTTTATAGACCTCCAATTGTTTCTTTGGTTGTATTCCGGAACCTCATTGTCATAGTTGATGACAATTTTGTCGGCATTTTTTCTTTCAAAAATATAGGTTGAATCGGCTGTTTTAGGTTCAATCCATTCTTTAAAAACAACTTCATTTTTATTAATACCATATATAGGAATCGGAGCATAGATACCGGTTCTGTTTTTAATTCGGAAAGCTACAGTGTCTTTCGTTCTTGAAACATGGGTGAACTTATAATCGATGATGTCACGTGAACCTATAATGGTATTAAAGAACCAGTCAATCTTTTTTGGACTTTTTTTGGTTAGTATTTTTTCTAAATCGTATCGGTTTGTCTGTTCCGTTTTGTTTAAATCGTAGAATTCCTGCACACTTTCGGGAACAATATTGTGATTTAAATAATCATCTAAATAGCTAAGACTTAAACCTGCACGATACTTACTCGCAATTTGTTCGTTAAATTTTATTAAGGTATTTTTTGGATCTCCTAGCGGCTGATCCAGATTTTTACGGGCCATTAGCATGTAGTAATAGCTGTATTGCTCGTTAAAAGTAAGGCTTGTGATGTTAAAACCAGAAAAGAGTTTCATATCAGAAAGTCTTCCCAACATTTTTTGATCCAAATGATTTTCTTCGATGTACTTCATCATCGCATAAATCTGAATCCCGTCATAAACCCAGTTGTCTTTTCTAGGGTCCAGACGCAGACTGTTTTTAAGATAGTTATTTAGATAAGTTTTCAGGAAGGTAATTTCAAAAACAAATTCGTCTGAAAACGGACTTATAAACGAAGGCAGCTGGTTGAGTCCGTAGAATGGATTTCGATCGTAATCTACCTGAGAAACTGTGATTTTTTGGTGCGGATATTTTCCAATAAAAGAGTTAGCAAAAGTGACTACTTTATTGATGATAATCGCACTCTGAATTTCGGTTAGTCTTTTGTTTTTAAGATTTGTAAGTACCTCAAGTGATCCGTTGTCGTAGCTTTTGAAGTCATTTTGTTTTTCGATAAACAGGCTAAAATCAGTTCTGTTTTTTCCCGAAAACTGGTACGTTTTAAAGGAAGAGTTAGTGTTGTCTTCCGAAACCTGATTCAAATCAGTCGTTATAGCATACTGGTTGGGTATTTTTATTTCAAGTTCATAATCTGTTCTTGCATTGGCAATATCGTCCAAATTGAAATTGTCGTATTTCATAAAACGGTGATTCTCAAAACGGGCAGGAGTTAAGAACCAGTCTTTCAAATTCATTCCCCCATTTTGATCAAAACCATAACGAGTAAATTTGTCACTTGGAATTTTAGTAATATAAATTAAGTGCAAGTCAATTTTTTCTCCCGGGCGTAATTTTTTATTTAGTTTTACTACAATATAATCGGGATTTTTTTCAGTTCTTTCCCATTCAAGTGCGGAATTGTCGGAATCAGTAAGACTCAAAACAGTTGTGCTTCCTCTTTCAGAAGTTTTTGCCAAGTGGAAACCTCTGTAAAATTCATCAGAAAATCGTCTGGCTAATGGTGTGTTTTTATCAGAGAAAGCATTGTTCCAATCGTTAAGAACAATTGAAATCAAAGAATCATTTGAAGTATTATAATAAGTGATATCCTGTTTGATGTTCAGGGTTTTGAGTTCAATGTTAACGGCGACTTCCATCTTAGATTGATGTTGCGCATATTGTTTTATCGAGCTGAATAGAACAAAAAGATAGAATATAATTTTATAAAATGATTTCAAGGATAGGGCAAATGATTAAAATTATAAATAAACTCACAAGTAAATAATGATTCTGGTTTTTTGTAAAAATAGCATAAAAAAAGCTGTTTAAAAAACAGCTTTTAATTTTTGTAGTATTTTATTTAACTGAATCATACACAGTACTATATTTGTCTCAGTTTTTAACGGCTTAGTACGAAATTTAAATTCTCAAATTTGTTTAAAAGACAGATGTCTTTATTAGAAATTTGGACTCAAATCGTACTTTTTGTAGAATTTATCCAATACGTCAACTACTTCGTCTTCAGTGTCTACAATTTTAAATAAGTTCAAATCTTCAGGGCTAACCGTGTGCATTTTTTCTACCAGTACAGTTTTAACCCATTCGATTAATCCTGACCAGAATTCAACTCCAACTAATATAATAGGGAATTTTCCAATTTTTTTAGTTTGAATCAAAGTGATTGCTTCGAACATTTCGTCAAGAGTTCCAAAACCTCCCGGCATTACCACAAAACCTTGTGAATATTTTACGAACATTACTTTTCTCACAAAGAAATAATCGAAATTAAGGTTTTTATCGTGGTCGATATAAGGATTGAAATGTTGCTCAAAAGGCAATTCGATGTTTAGTCCAACCGAAGTCCCACCTCCTAAGTGAGCTCCTTTATTTCCAGCTTCCATGATTCCGGGACCACCTCCTGTGATTACTCCGTAACCTGCTTTACTGATTTTATAAGCAATTTTTTCGGCTAATAAATAGTATTTGTCTTCTGGTTTTGTTCTTGCCGAACCGAAAATCGATACACATGGACCAATACGCCCCATACTTTCGTAACCGTTTACAAATTCAGCCATGATTTTAAAAATCGCCCAGCTGTCATTCGTTCTGATTTCATTCCACGTTTTTTGTTTTAAACGATCCTGAATTACTTTATCCTCATCATTATCAAAATCTTCTAATCTCATTTTAGGTATTTTATAATTTATATTTTTTTAAAATTGTTCTCTTTTTAGCATGGACAAAAGAGTGGTGCCTGTTTACAGATTTTCGATTGAATGGTCGTTTTTCTATCAAAAAAAGCGCTGTCAAAATTTGAGATTTTGACAAAAAGGCTAGCTAAATTAAGCCTTTTTTTGTGAATTGGTGCAAAAAATAAAATTTATTAATTTAAATATAGCATCTAAATAAAAGGGCTTGATAAGTTGTTGTTCATTATCAGTAAATTAAGACGGTTTTGTGGTAATTCGTTGTCTTGTTTTAAAAGGTTTTGATTTACGGATAAATATATCGTTCCGATGGAACTCTCTTCTGCGATGATTTCTTTATTTCAACGGATTGAAATCCGTTGCTATAAATATGTCGTTCCTTCGGAACTTGTTTTGTTGTGATTTTTTGTTTCAACGGATTAAAATCCGTTGCTATAAATATGTCGTTCCTTTGGAACTTGTTTTTCCACGCAAGTAGAGCCATCGGCTCGATCCATTTTGTAGAGACGGATTTTAATCCGTCCTGTAAATCAAACGAAATAACAAATAGAACCGTAGGTTCGGTCAATATTATTTAGTTGATTTAATTTCAAAGGGAGATAAAAATCATTGCCAAGGTTTTAAAGTCTGGCAATGATATTTTTATTCTAATTCCTTTTTCAAAAATTTAGCGGTATAGCTTTTTTTGTTTTTTGCTACTTCTTCCGGAGTACCTTTGGCAATTAATTGTCCGCCGCCTTTTCCACCTTCAGGTCCAATATCTATAATATAATCGGCAAGTTTAATCACGTCCATATTGTGTTCGATCACCAGAATTGTATTTCCTTTATCGACCAATTTGTTGATGACATCCATTAAAACGCGAATATCTTCAAAATGTAACCCTGTTGTAGGTTCGTCCAGAATATAAAAGGTGTTCCCGGTATCTTTTTTGGATAACTCACCAGCCAGTTTGATGCGTTGTGCTTCTCCGCCGGATAATGTTGTACTTTGTTGTCCGAGTGTAATATATCCCAATCCAACATCCTGAATAGTTTTTACTTTTCGATAGATTTTCGGAATGTTTTCGAAAAAGGGAACCGCTTCATCAACGGTCATGTTTAAAACATCTGAAATTGATTTTCCTTTGTATCGAATCTCCAGTGTTTCTCTGTTAAAACGCTTGCCTTGACAGGTTTCGCATTCTACGTAGACATCTGGTAAAAAGTTCATTTCGATGGTTCTCACACCAGAGCCTTCGCAGGTTTCACAACGTCCTCCTTTTACGTTAAAACTAAAACGCCCTGCCTTGTAACCGCGAATCATACTTTCGGAAGTCATGGTAAACAGGTTTCGGATCTCTGTAAAAACTTCCGTATAGGTTGCCGGATTCGAACGTGGAGTTCTTCCAATCGGACTTTGGTCGATATCAATTACTTTGTCGATATGTTCTAATCCCTCAATTTTTTTATACGGTTGTGGTTTTTTAACACCATTAAAATAGTAAGCGTTTAAAATAGGATAGAGTGTTTCGTTAATCAAAGTTGATTTTCCACTCCCTGAAACACCTGTCACGCAAATCAATTGTCCTAAAGGCAATTCGATAGAAACATTTTTTAGGTTGTTTCCTGTTGCTCCTGTCAGTTTTAGTGATTTACCGTTTCCTTTACGACGTTCCTTCGGAATCTCGAGTTTCATTTTACCGTTCAGGTATTGAGCAGTAATGGTGTCGGATTTTAAGGTTTCTGCAGGAGTTCCGATACTGATGATTTCACCACCATATTTTCCGGCTTTTGGGCCAATGTCAATCACATAATCGGCAGTTTCGATCATGTCTTTATCATGTTCCACCACAATAACCGAGTTCCCGATATCGCGTAATTGTTCTAGAGATTTAATCAATTTTTCATTATCTCTTTGATGTAAACCAATACTAGGTTCATCCAGAATATATAAAACACCAACCAGTTGTGATCCAATTTGAGTCGCCAGGCGGATACGCTGCGCTTCACCTCCCGAAAGTGATTTTGAACTTCGGCTTAAAGCCAGATAATTCAAACCAACATTCATCAGGAAGTTTAAGCGGTCCTTGATTTCTTTAACTACCTCTGAAGCAATCAGAAGTTGTTTGTCAGTCAGATGCGTATGTAAATCCAGGAACCAGGTCGTCAAATCAGAAATATCCATATCACACAATTCAGTGATATTTTTATCGTTGATTTTGAAAAACAAAGCTTCTTTTTTCAGACGGGATCCTTCACAAACGGGACAATTAACCTCGTCCATGAAATCTTTCGCCCAACGTTTGATAGTGGTGGAGGCACTTTCGTCATACTGATTTTTGATGAAATGAGAAATTCCTTCAAAATCTATTTTATAATCACGGGTTACACCAAGGTCTTTAGAATTTACAGTGAATTTCTCTTTTCCGCCATGTAGGATTGTATTCATGGCTTCTTCCGAAATTTTCTCAATAGGATCCGTTATTTTAAAACCATACTTTTCACCAATAACTTCTAATTGTTTAAATATCCAGGAAGATTTGTATTCGCCAAGCGGAGCAAAACCTCCCGCTTTAATAGATAATTTTGGATTAGGAATGATTTTTTTGACATTGATTTCGTGTACCGTTCCTAAACCGTTACAATGTGGACAAGCTCCTTTCGGAGAGTTGAAGGAGAATAAATTAGGTTCTGGATTTTGATACGAAATACCCGTCGAAGGGCACATCAGGTTTCTACTGAAATAACGTACTTCATTAGTATCCTGATCCAAAATCATCAAAACGTTTTCTCCATGATGCATCGCTGTATTGATGCTTTCAGAAAGACGTTTCTGATTGTCTTCTGTATTTTCAATCAGCATTCTGTCGACTACAATTTCAATATCGTGGGTTTTGTAACGGTCTAGTTTCATTCCGGAAACCAAGTCCTGAACTTCACCATTGACACGTACTTTTAGAAAACCTTGTTTCGTAATTTGCTGGAACAACTCCGCATAATGACCTTTTCTGGCCTTAATTACTGGAGCTAATATATTGATACGTTTTCCGTTAAAATCCTGTATGATCAAATCTTTGATTTGCTCGTCAGAATAAGAAACCATTTTTTCTCCCGTATTGTAGCTGTATGCGTCGGCACCTCTAGCGTAAAGAAGTCTTAGGAAATCGTAGATTTCGGTAATAGTTCCAACAGTTGAACGTGGACTTTTACTGGTTGTTTTTTGTTCAATTGCAATTACGGGTGAAAGTCCGTCGATTTTATCTACATCGGGACGCTCCAGGCCTCCAAGGAACTGTCTGGCATAAGCCGAAAAAGTTTCTACATAGCGACGCTGTCCTTCGGCATAAATAGTATCAAATGCCAAAGATGATTTTCCCGAGCCCGACAGACCGGTAATAACTACCAGTTTTTCACGCGGAATTGAAATGTCTATATTTTTTAGATTATGAACTCTTGCACCAAGAACTTCAATAGTATTGTCTTTTTCTAACATAAATTTGAGCAAAAAGGCAAAGTTACCACTTTGATTTGTTCTTTTTATACTGGATTGTAAAAGTTTATGTTACAAATAGTAACAAAAAACGCTAACCAAAGTTAGCGTTTTCTTTTACGTGTAAGCATGTATTCTTCGATGGCTTCTTTAGTAGTGTACCAGTTTCGGCCTTCTTTATAAGCATCTATTTTGCCTGTTCTGGCAAGTAAACTTACATATTCCTGACCGTATGGGGTTTCAGGTTCGCTTACAATATCAGATATTTTTTGATAATCATAATCACTGCCCGGCATTGCATTTAGATAGATATTTAAAGTTCGTTCTAAAGCCTGACACATCAAAAGGGTTAATTTTTGATAATTACCATTGTTTGCCTGATTGAGGGCCTCGTAATATTTCTTTCGGTCATTTTTTAGGATAATAGCCGGAGGAAAACCACAACGCATTAGCAATAAATTCATACTTAAGCGCACTGTACGACCATTTCCATCAAAAAAAGGATGAATCCAGACCAACTTATGGTGATAAATCGTAGCCAATTCAATATCGTTGAGATCTAATGGATTTGTATTGATGAAATCAATTAATTCATCAAGATAATCTGAAACTTTGTTGGCATTGGGCGGCATAAAATTTGCTCCCGAAATTCGAACTCCGCCATTGCGCAAACGACCGGCAAAATCATCTTCAATAGAACGCAAAACTAATCCGTGAATCGACAAAATGTCAATGCTTCGGAGTTTGTAGGTATCGTCTATAATTTCATACAGATAATCAATCGCCTTATCATGATTGTGGGTTTCAAAATGTTCCCGAAGCGATTTTCCTTTGATGGTGATACCTTCCTGAATGACCATTTGGGTTTCGCGTAAGCTCATCGTGTTACCTTCGATGCTGTTCGAATTGTAGGTCCATTCTAAAGATAAACTCTCTCTGATTTTATGCAAAGCAATGTTGGGCAGTGGTCTGCTGTTCTGCAGATCGAGCCTTTTTTGATACAATCGATCAAAGGTAGATTGAAATTCAGTTCTATATGTTAAGTCTATATCCCACATTACCCAACAAAAGTACTTCTTTTTATCGGATAATTCAAATTTTTAACCTATCCGATATTAAGACTACTCAATTGTCATAGAACGCAATTTGGTTCTATAGGCTTCAAGTGCTATTGATTTGGAAATGAATCCATAGTATTTTTCGTTACGGAGAACGGGAAGAAAGGCTGTTTTGGATTGTTCGAATTTACTCATTACAATTTCCATACTGTCAGAAGAAGAAATAGTAACTAGAGGTGTTTTCATTACATCTTTAATGGCGGTATATTTGACACGATAAGCATTAAAAATAATTTCACGGATATCATTAAAATGAACAATACCAACGAGTTCTTTCTCATTGTTTACCACAGCGAAGACCACTTGGTTGGAGTGCGAGATAAGATCTACGAGTTTGCTTAAATTTTCATCCGGATGCACCGTTAGGTAATCGCATTGGATGATCGTATCAATATCTAAAGTCGATAATATATTGGAATCTTTATTACTTGTAAAAGCGTGCCCTTTTTTAGCTAAGCCTTTAACGTCTAAGGAATATTTTTCAAAACGTTTTGAAATGGCGAAACTGATTGAAGATACAATCATTAGCGGGATCATTAAGCTGTAACCACCTGTAATTTCGGCAATTAAGAAAATGGCGGTCAGTGGAGCATGAAACAATCCGCTTAAGATTCCGGCCATTCCAACCATCGTAAAATTACTAATAGGAAGTTTTGACAGACCAATTAGGCTAATGAACTTCGAGAAAAAGTACCCCAAATAGGATCCCAGGAATAGAGAGGGAGCAAAGTTACCACCATTTCCGCCACTTCCGAGGGTAAGTGCCGAGGCAAAAACTTTGACCATCATGGTGCATCCTACAAACAACAGTAAAACCCATTGATTGTTTCTGAAATCTTCAAACAAAGTATTGTTTAATATTTTTCCCGGATCAGTTTCAGATAGCGTTTTGATACTCTCGTAACCCTCACCAAATAATGTTGGAAAAATAAAAATAAGTAAGGCCAATAGCGAAGAGCCTATTAAGGCTTTTTTATAGGCTCCTATTTTTAGACTGGCAAAATAATGTTCAATTTTTTGAAAATTTCGGGCATAATAAACGGCCATGAAACCGGTTAGTATTCCTAAAAGAACATAAAACGGAATATTGTGATAATTAAATGCTTCCTGTTTTTTGAAAGATAGTAAAATGGTTTCGTCTAAGACAATAGCTGAAACTAAAGCGCCTGTCGCGGCCGAAATCATAATAGGAGTAAAGGCAGAAATGCTTACGTCTACCAGTAAAACTTCGATGGCGAAAAGAACTCCTGCAATAGGAGCGTTAAAAGCCGCGGCAATTCCGGCAGCAACACCACAGCCAATCAGCAAAGTTCTATCCTTGTAAGGGAGTCTGTAATTTTGGGCGAAATTCGATCCAAAAGCAGCTCCTGTAATCACAATAGGACTCTCCAAACCTGCAGAACCTCCCAAGCCAACCGTTAACGAACTGGTAACGATTTGTGCATACATTTGTTTTCTGGGAATTATACTTGCTTTTTTTGCAACGGCATATAATATTTGTGAGGTTCCTTTTTCGATGCTCCCGTTCAAAACCCTTTTGATCACAAATACAGTAAGTACAATACCGATAATCGGCAGGATACTATTAATAAAGCTTAGTTTTAAAATTCCGTTGATATAAGTGGCAAATGAAAAAACACTATGGGCAAAAGTTTTTAAAACAATTACCGCCAAAGAGCAGGAAATACCAATTAAAACGCTTGACAGGAAAATAAATTGCTTTGGAGTCATTAACGATTGTCCTAAAGCGATAATGCTTTCTAGTTTTCTAAAATATTTTTTTAGCATGCCGTTTGTAAATGGTTAGGGAAATACAAATTTAGTCTATAATGTTATAAATAAATAAAAATAAAGAACTAAATTAAAAACCTACTGCTGTATCGTCTCCACGAAAATCAGCCCCGCCTTCAAGAGAATTGTCCGGAAGAACCAAAATACAATCCAGTTTACCAATTACAGGAGCGTTTTTTTCATTGATCAGATATCCTTTTGCTTTTAACTTGTCAATTGTAACGTTGCTAAAGGCACCAGGTTCAAATGTAATAAGATCCGGAAGCCACTGATGGTGAAAACGTGGAGCATTCACTGCTTCCTGCATGCTTAAATTATACTCATAAACATTCAAAATTGCCTGTAATACCGAAGTGATAATAGTCGATCCGCCCGGAGTACCTACCACCATAAACAGTTTACCGTTTTTTTCGACAATTGTTGGAGTCATTGAGCTCAGCATTCTTTTTTGAGGTGCAATACTGTTGGCTTCATTTCCTACTAAACCAAACATATTGGGAGATCCCGGTTTTGCACTAAAATCGTCCATTTCATTGTTTAAAAAGAAACCTAATTCATCACAGTAGTATTTTGATCCAAAGGCATCATTTATGGTTGTAGTAGCGGCAACGGCATTTCCTTGTGCATCCACGATCGAATAATGCGTCGTTTCGGTACTCTCATTGTACGTTACTTTTCCTTCTTTAATTTCAGAAGATAAACTCGCCTTTTCAGCATTGAAACTCGACATTCTGTCTTTTAAATAGGCATCAGACAATAAAGCATTCATCGGAATTTTTACAAAATCCGGATCGCCTAAAAACTGACTTCTGTCCGCATAAGCTCTTCGTTCAGCTTCAACGATTACCTGAATAGATTCCGGAGTGTTGTGCCCCATTTTGGATAAATAAAAAGGACTAATCATTTTCATAATTTGAGCCAGACAAATTCCGCCGCTGCTTGGTGGGGCCATAGAGGTTATTTTCAGCTCTTTATAATCAAACTGTAATGGTTTTCTCCATTTGGCTTCGTATTTTTCTAAATCTTTAAGGGTTATGATTCCTCCTTTTTTCTGTATATAATTTACTAAAGTTTTAGCAGTCTGACCTTTGTAAAATTCATCTTTTCCGTTCTTTTGAATACGCTTCAGAGTGCTGGCCAAAGCAGGGTATTTAATGGTATCATTTTCTTTAAATTTTCCTGCCATAAGGGTATTCGGGCCATTTACTTTTACAATAGCATCGTGATAAGCCTCCAGTTGCTTTTGCTGTTTTAGGGTTACGATCACGCCTTTTTCGGCAAGGGCAATAACAGGTTTTAAAATTTCGGACATCGGCAGAGATCCTAATTTCTTATGAACCGCAAAAACTCCGGCAACAGTTCCCGGAACACCAATAGCCAAAGCCGTTTCGGTACTTTTTCCTTTAATGACATTTCCGTCTTTATCAAGGAACATGTCTTTTGTTGCTGCCAGTGGTGCTTTTTCACGATAATCCAATGATCCAACTTCGCCATTAGCTTTTCGGTAAACCATAAAACCGCCACCGCCAATATTTCCTGCATACGGAAAAGCAACAGCCAGTGCCAGTTCGGTACCCACCATTGCGTCAAAAGCATTACCGCCTTTTTTCATGATATCTGCTCCAACTTTAGAAGCTTCTGCACGTGCCGAAACCACCATCGCTTTCGAAACTACAAGTCCGGTTGGCTTTATTGGGTTTTGCTGTGCAGTACAGCTAATATAGATTAGCGTAAATAAGAAAGTTATTTTTTTCATGTTGATGTAAAATTAAAAGGTATTATTTGGTGCTTTTGTTTGGTAAAAAGCAGTATTAAAGAGAAAGTAATTTTTGATTGGCCTGGCTTTTCATATCCTCAAAGAAGAGCGTGAACTCACGTTCAAATTCAGGATAGAATTCCTTTAGTTCAGCAGTAGCAAATTGCATGTTGGATTGGTTTTTTGATCTCCTTCGGTCCATCTGAGTTAAAATCTGATGGATCCCTTCAACAGTCTGATAACTCAAAAGCCAGTTTTGTTTGATCATATACGGCATCATATCTTGTGTTTTTTCAGTCAGGATAGGATAGTTTCCATGCAGCGATCTGTAAAATCGGTTCACAAAACGATCTAGTTTTTCGTCGGAATATTTTTCCCAGTTTTTGGCTAAAAAATGATCGTAGACAATATCGACAATTACGCCTGCATAATGATGGTATTTTTCATGTAAACGTTTGGTGCTCTGTCTGAAAATATCATGAGAATCAGTATAAGTGTCTATAAAACGATGCAAAAGAATTCCTTTTTGAACATCTTCCGGAAAATGTTCAAACTGTTTACCGCGAATTCCATCGGCCATAAAGTTGCCAATTTTAATCAAATCATTTTCACCTGAAAGATAGATATGAGCTAGGAAATTCATGTGTTTTTAAAGTTTGTGAGGTTCTTACTTGTGAAGACAGTGCGTAATTTTAGTAAAAGTATAAAAACTTTTTGACATCGTTTTAACGAATGACAGATAGCTTCATGTTTAAAATCTGAAAACTTAGAATCTTAGCACCTTAGAATCTTAGTAACTTTTCTATATTTGTGATAAAAAAATAACCATAACTCACAAAAATGACTTTAATAAAATCAATTTCAGGAATACGAGGGACAATCGGTGGAAAAGTAGGAGATAACCTGACTCCTGTTGATGCTGTAAAATTTGCATCGGCATACGGTACTTTTTTGAAAAACAACACCTCAAAAGAAAAATTAACAGTGGTGATTGGTCGTGACGCGAGAATTTCAGGACCAATGATTCACAATCTTGTAGTAAATACGCTAATTGGTTTAGGAATTAATGTAATTGATTTAGGACTTTCTACAACACCAACAGTAGAAGTAGCTGTTCCGTTGGAAAAAGCAGACGGAGGAATTATTTTAACGGCTTCTCACAATCCGAAACAATGGAACGCTCTGAAATTGTTGAACGCAAAAGGTGAGTTTTTAAGCGGAGAAGAAGGTGCGAAAATTCTTGAAATCGCAGAAGCAGAGGCTTTTGATTTCTCAGATGTTGACAGTTTGGGTGAGATTACGATAAACGATGCTTATATGGATATTCATATCGACGAGGTTTTGAACTTGCCTTTGGTAGATGTTGAAGCTGTAAAAGCGGCAAAATTTAAAGTGGTAGTAGATGGTGTAAACTCTTCAGGAGGAATTATCATTCCAAAATTATTGGAACAAATGGGTGTGGAGGTCGTAAAATTATACTGCGAACCAAACGGACACTTTCCTCACAATCCGGAACCATTAAAAGAACATTTAACGGATATTTCGGAATTGGTAGTAAAAGAAAAAGCGCATTTAGGAGTAGTTGTTGATCCGGACGTTGATCGTCTGGCTTTTATCTCTGAAGACGGGGAAATGTTTGGGGAAGAATATACTTTGGTAGCCTGCGCTGATTATGTGTTGAGTAAAACTCCCGGAAATACAGTTTCAAATATGTCATCGTCACGTGCTTTGCGCGACGTAACTGTTGCTCATGGTGGGAAATACGAAGCAAGTGCTGTAGGTGAAGTAAACGTGGTAGCGTTAATGAAGAAAAACAATGCTATTATTGGAGGTGAAGGTAACGGTGGAATTATTTATCCGGAATCTCATTACGGAAGAGATAGTTTGGTGGGAGTTGCTTTATTTTTAACCCATTTGGCAAATAAAAATATGTCAGTTTCGGCATTGCGTGCTTCTTACCCGGAGTATTATATGAGTAAAAATAAAATTGAATTAACACCACAAATCGATGTTGATGCAATTTTAGAAGCCATGACCGAAAAATACAAAAACGAAGATATCAGTACAATTGATGGTGTGAAAATCGATTTTGCTACTGAATGGGTTCATTTAAGAAAATCAAACACAGAGCCAATCATCAGGATTTATACAGAAGCTCCTTCTCAGGAAAAGGCCGATGTTTTGGCACTTCGAATTATTGATGAAATAAAAGCGATCGCAGGAATTTAATTGGGATCCTTATTAAAATAGAAAAACACCTTTTTCATCATTGAAAAAGGTGTTTTTTTTATTTTAAAGACTCAAAAGTGAAAAGTGAAAAAGTATTTTAGGTTTGAACATCAAAAACTCACAATTCACATTTTACATCTCACATTTCATAAAAAAATTACTCTATCCTGTGTTTCCATCTTTTGTGCGTCCACAAATAGAATTCAGGAGCCTCATAAATTTGTTTTTCTACTTCTCTTAAGTATTTCTCCGTGATGTCAAAATTTTTATAATCATTTGGATTGTCGGCGATCGGTACAAAGGTGGCTTCGTAATAGCCTCTGGCCACTTTTTTTACTTTTACAAAAATAACACTCAGATCGTATTTCTTGGCCAGCATTTCGGCTCCGGTGTGCACGGGAACTTCAATTCCCATAAATTTCATCGAATGAAAAATTCGATCCAGTTTAGGCGATTGGTCGCTGGCTAAACCGTACATGCTTAAAATTCCGTTACGCTGGTTTTGAGCCATTGTTGGAATCGCTTTTCTGGTTTCAACCAATTCAGTGTCGTATTTAGAACGTATTTTTCGAACCAGTTTATCAAAGTAGGGGTTGGCCACTTTTTTATAGACCGCTATACCCTGAAAAGCAATTTTTGTGTTCATAGTTAAAAGCCATTCATAACTGGCGTAATGCGCAGCTACCAGAATGGTGCTTTTACCTTTTTTCGCATATTCGTTTACAATCTCAATATTCGTAGTCTTAAATCTTCTTTCCATTTCTTCAGGTGAAATGCTCATCGTTTTGATCATTTCCAGAAACATGTCGCACATGTGGCTATAGAATTTCTTTTCGATTTCTTTTCGTTCAGCATCGTTTAAATGTGGTAAAGTAAGTTTTAAGTTTTCTCGTACTACTTTTTTACGATAGCCTACGATTCGGTAAATCAGAAAACAAACAAAATCAGAAAACCAGTAAAATATTCGGAATGGGAGAATAGAGATAAGCCATAGAAAAGGATAGGCTATGATATAAACGAGAAATTGCATGTATTGTTTTTTTTACAAATATAAAGCAAAAATGAATTACGATCGATATTTTGGATTGATGCTAACATATGTTTAAGAATGACTATATTTACAATTCACATTAAAAGTTTTTTATGAATACCATTTTGATTGGAATTATAGTTGCCAATGTTTTGATTAGTTATCAGGGTTTCAACAATCTTGCTTTTTTTAGAAAATATGAGTTTCATGTAGGAAGTATTCGCTCAGGAGAACAAATAAGAATGCTTTCATCTGGTTTTTTACACGCCGATATGATGCATTTGCTTTTTAATATGCTTACGCTTTGGTTTTTTGCTCCGGTGGTATTGCAGTGGTTGGGTAATTTTTCTTTTCTGTTAATTTATTTCGGAAGTTTAATTTTCGGAAGCTTATTAACGATGCTGTTTCATAAAAACGATTATAGTTACCGTGCAGTAGGGGCATCGGGTGCGGTGACAGGAGTTTTATACTCCGCCATATTGTTACAGCCGGATATGATGTTGGGAATCTTTTTTGTCATACCAATGCCGGCCTATTTATTTGGAATTTTATATTTATTGTATTCGATATACGGAATGAAGGCTAAAAATGATAATATTGGACATACAGCACATTTTGGAGGTGCTATTGGCGGATATTTCATAACTTTGATTAAAGAGCCTTCCTTATTTGTAGATCATAGTTTAATGGTAATATTGTTGGCAATCCCTATTTTAATCCTTTTCGTTATGGCTAAATTGGGGAAATTGTAACAATGGCACAACTTTTGAAAGGTCACTAATCAAATAATTTAAATATAATAAAAATGAAGAAAGTAGTATTATTTTTAACCATCATGTTTATGTCTATGTCTTACGCACAAGAAGTCAAACAAATTCCTCAAATCAATGTAAGTGGTGAAGGAAAAGTAAAAATAGCACCAGATCAGGTTTGTATTTCAGCTACGGTGGAAACAAAAGGGAATAATGCTAAAGATGTCAAAAAACAAAACGACGAAAAAATTGACGCTGTTTTGAAATTTATTAAAAAAATGAATGTTCCTGTTGCTGATTACAAAACGAAACAAGTTTCGCTTAATCCGCAATACGATTACGAAAAAAAGAAAACAAGTTATAATGCTACTCAGACTGTAGAAATTGTATTGAAAGATTTATCTAAGTACGATGAAGTAATGGAAGGTTTGGTACAACAAGGAATCAATCGTATCGATAATGTTTCTTTTGAATCTTCTAAATTAGCACAACACCAATCAGAAGCCCGTAAATTAGCGATTAAAGATGCTAAAGCAAAAGCGGAAGACTACGTTTCAGTTTTAGGACAAAAAGTTGGTAAAGCGATTACAATCTCTGACAATTCTCAAGTATACAATCCAAGACCAATGTATGCAGCTATGAAATCAATGGCTATGGATGCTAACGGTGGTGCTGAACATGAAACGCTTGCTGTTGGAGAAATTGAAATTACAGCAAACGTAAATGTAAGTTTCGTTTTAGATTAAATATAGAAAAAAACATTTTTTGAAATCCCAAATTCCAATTTAAAACTGGAGTTTGGGATTTTTTATTTTAACTACTCTTAGGTACGATAGTAAGATATTTTTTCGATCCCGAGAGTTTTATAATTAAAAAAAGTTTTGCGGAAAAGGAAGCATTGCGCTACCTAACACATGCACCTATTTAGCATTATTCATCGCTCTGAAAGAGCCTTTGCAATAGCATAGTAATTTTTACAATGCCGATGGTTTTGCAATTTTAAAGAATTTCTAGAGGTTAAGGAAGTAAGGCGTAACCTAACACATGTACCTATTCAATATTCTTCATCGCTCTGAAAGAGCCTTAGCAATAGCATAGTGATTTTTACAATACCGATGGTTTTGCAATTTTAAAGAATTTCTAGAGGTTAAGGAAGTAAGGCCTAACCTAACACATGTACCTATTCAATATTCTTCATCGCTCTGAAAGAGCCTTAGCAATAGCATAGTGATTTTTACAATACCGATGGTTTTGCAATTTTAAAGAATTTCTAGAGGTTAAGGAAGTAAGGCGTAACCTAACACATGCACCTATTTAACATTATTCATCGCTCTGAAAGAGCCTTTGCAATAGCATAGTGCGAAGCACTATGAAAGGGATATTGATAAGGATTGTTTTAGCCCTGAAAGGGCACAAGCCTAATCTCAAAGAAGAGAAATTGATTTATATTATGTTTTCGAAAGAGATTTTTAATAAAAAAAATGTTTGCTCTAGCCCTTTCAGGACGCACCAGTCCTTGCTTTAATTCAGAGTGCTTCGCACCATGTTAATGCTTTTGGGTTTTTAGCCCTTTTTTAGGGCTATTTTCAGCTTTTTTCTGTGCCTCAAAATACTAAGGGAACTCTGTTCGTGTTTTTACATAAAAGAGATTTTTCTCTACCTATAGTTGTAATGAAGGTGCATCCGCAAAATTTGCTTTCAATTCTTCAGGCAAATAAGGTCGGCCTCCGGTTGCCGGAATACAAGTGCCTGTAAATACTGCCGTAGCCATTATTTTCCCATTTTTTATAATCGATTGTTTGAAATGCAAACGCGGTAATCCCTGAGCATCGGTATAAACAGCACAGGTGACATCAAAATTATCGTCTTTTTTTAGCGAGCGGATAAATTTGATACTGTATTCGGATAAAACCATAAATACGCCATTTTGGGCCTGTTGCACAAAATCAAAACCTAAAACCTCCCGAACAAAGTCATGACGGCATTCTTCCATATAAAAAGGGTAGTACAAACCGTCCATAATGCCTTGTATGTCTATATGTGCGTCCGCAGCAGTGTAATTTTTTGAATATTCCATAATGTAATTAAAGTTAGAACTATTTGAACGTATTTTCTTATTTTATATTATTGTGTTTGAATCATTTTATCGCATTAGAATTCCGGATTTATAAAAGTGAAAATACAAAACCTTCATAACCAATTTACAAACTCCGTTTAAGGGCTTTTTTTAGCGTTTTTTTTTGAAAAAATCTTCTCGATTTTTAGAGTGAGCTTTAAAAATAGAAGATAAGTTGTGTTAAAAAAGTATGTTGCAATGAAAAACAATAATATAATATCATTTCGTACTAATATAGCATAAAGATAACATTTGGGTTAAAGTTAGATTTGAAAAGTTAATTCATATAATAAGTGGAATATCTTGATTTAAATCGTAAAAAATTAAGATTTAAATTATGTGTGTTGTAAATAATTAACAAAATAACAAAACTAAACCAAAACAAGTATTATGAAAAAACAACTACTTTTATTAGTATTGTGTTGTCTCTGGAGTATGCAGGGAATTAAAGCACAGGATCTAATTGAGGCTTCACACAGCTGTCGCACAAAAGAGGTCAATGAATTACAATTAAAGAACCACCCCGGTTCATTGAAAGAAAGTAAAGCGTTTAATTTTTTTAGTAAAGAATACGCTAAAAAGCTGAAGACCAATAAAAGTGCGGTGAATACTACTTATACCATACCAGTTGTTTTTCATGTGTATGGTACATCGTTTAATGGTAAAACAGTTACTCTTGAGAAAATACAAACAGCCTTAAGGCATCTTAATGAGGATTTTCAAGGGTTGAATGATGATTTCAATACCGTAGAGCCTTTTTTTCAGGCAAGAAGGGGAACCTTAAATATTGAGTTTAAACTCGCACAGATTGATCCCAATGGAAAATGCACCACCGGAGTAATTTTTGAAAGAAAAAAAGACGGATATGGTAACGGGGGTGGGTACGATAGCCAAATTCAGGCAGATGCCTGGGACAATTACAAGTACATGAACGTTTACATTCAGAATGATTTGTATGCCGATGGCGCTACCAATAATTCAGGAGTTTGCTGGTATCCGGATTCCTGGATGTCCGATAATAATTTGGCAAGATGCGTTTATAACGGAGCTTATCTGGGAGAAAATACCAATAAAGAATTTGCGTCGGTATTGACTCACGAGTTTGGGCATTTCCTGAATTTGATCCATACTTTTGATGGTGGTTGTACGGGGACTGATCAAGTGGATGATACTCCAAAAGAAGACGGAAAACATTCTTTGGGCTGTGTACCCGGAACGAATTGCGACGGTGACAAAGTAAATATAGAGAATTATATGGGGTACAATGCTGCACAAGGATGCAGTAAGATGTTTACACAAGGACAGGTAGCGAGAATGCTTGCTGCTTTACAGCACTCTGCAAGAAAAACATTATGGTCAGCACAAAATTTGATCGATACAGGTGTTAATTCAACCGGAAGCAGTGTAACCACAAATGTTACAAGTTTTAAAGAAGATATTGCGAATAACGGAACAGTTACGGGCAATGCTGTAATTACTTTAAATGGAACTGTCTTTTCGAAATCGTCGGGAGCTTTAACTTCAGGGGTAGATTTTAGTTCTAATTTGCCTGCTGGTTTAAGTGCTGCGATTGTTATCAATAGCAGTAATCAGGCTACCGTTACTATAAGCGGAACGGCAACGAATCATAAGGCAAGTAATACTGCCAGCGGTGGAATTACATTGTTAGCTTCTGCATTAAATGGTGGAGTGAGCGGTATGCTTTGTGATGGTTTGAGTTGGAATTTTAAATTTAGAGATCCTTATGGTATTTTCTATGTTGATTTGCCTGATATGACGGTTACACCTACTTCTACCTGGAAAGCTTTTTTGGTTGAAAAAGGAGACGATGTAAAGTATGGTGCCTGGCGATTTGCTGCCAATCATTTAAAAGTGGAAACTTATGGAAAAAGACTGGTAACCAATGCAGGAACAAATAATATTACACCCCTTGGTTTTAATACTGCAATTAATGCAAGCAGTAATTTTACAGCACCGGGAGCCTATCCAAATCAATTGGATATAAGAACGCCGTCTTATACTGCTTGGGACGGAAAAACGGATTATTTAGGTTTCGAATACACCATTGATGGAGAAAAATGTTACGGTTGGTTAAAAGCTGTTGTTAAGGCAGATGGTTCGGGATACAGTATTCTGGAGTATGCTTATAATACACAACCGGGAGGAACAATCTACACCGGAATGTCCGATAAAGTGGCGTTAAGTGTTTCTCCGGCTTCTCTTGCGGAGAGTGCTGCTAATAATGGAAGCATTTCTCAGATTTCTTCTTTTAAATTAACGACGAACAATGGAACTTTTGTTAAAAATTCAGGAGTACTGACTCCCGGAGTTGATTATACGATCACGGGTGTTCCGGCTGGTTTGACGGCTAAACTAAATGTAATGAGTACTACCGAAGTGCAATTGGCTTTAACAGGAAATGCTGCGGTGCATTTGAAAGAAAATAGTACTCAGGTAGTAGTGACCTTTTTAAATCCTGCTATTACAGGCGGAGTTGCAGTATTGTCAAATTCTGTTGCAGCTGTTAAAATTAATTTCAGAGATCCTTATGCAATTGTACATGTGAAAGATCTGAATTATACCGTGGATGCAGAAAATACCTGGAAATTCTTCAGAATTACAGCCGATGCCGATCAGCAGGATTATGGAGTTTTTGTGGATAAGGGTGATCTTAAATTAGAAACCTATACAAAATCTATTGTTTGTGAGGGTAATTCTTTAAATATGAGTTTGATCGGAGCGAATCAACTTATTGATGGCAACAGTAATTTTATTGAAGGAGGCAGTTATCCTGATCTGCACAATTTAAGAAATTCGGGTTATAAATCATGGGATGGGAAGACGGGCTATATTGGTTTTAAATTTACAATAGCTGATGAACCCTGTTATGGCTGGTTTAAGGTGAAAGTAAATGCCAAGGGAACTGCTTATACATTATTAGAATATGCTTATAATACAGAACCTCTGGCAGGCATACTTACTGAAGATATTCCGGCAGATCTCACCGTTCATTTAGCTACTACACCGGATGAAATCAATGAAAATGCTGTAACTAATGATGGCAGTTTTGAGACAAAAATCGCAATTCAGTTAACAACAAACGGCGGGACTTTTACAAAAAGCTCTGGAAATTTAGTCCAGGGAACAGATTTTACCGTTGCAGGACTGCCAGCAGGTTTGACTCCTGAAATTACTTTAATAAACAGTACAACAGCCGAGTTAAGTTATACGGGTAAAGCAACGGCAAATGAAGCTTCAAATACAGCCACGGCGACTGTTACTTTCCTGAACCCTGCAATTACCGGAGGAGCTGCGATTCTTGATACGGATTATTTTACTACTAAGTTTATTTTTAAGAACGCGTATAAAATTATTTACGTCGATCTTCCAACTCCCTTAACAGTAGCTGTCACAGGTTCTAAATGGAATCCATTCAATATTACGGCAGATGCAGATCATACCGGCTATGGGTTATTTATTGACGGCAATGATTTAAAGTTGGAAAATTATGATAAGGATTTGGTTTGCGAATCAGGAATTAACAATATCTCGTATTTAGGCTATAACGTTACAATTGGTGCAGCTAGCAATTGGAATGGGACAAGAGTTCCTGCTTTAAGAAGCAGTACCTATACGGTTTGGGACGGTAAAACAGGTTTTATTGGTTTTAAATATACGAAGAATGGAGTGCCTTATTATGGTTATTTTGAAACGGTTGTAAGTGCCGATGGCCAGAGTTATACGATCAGCAAATATGCTTATAATACAGCTCCTGCAGCTTCAATTACTACGCCTCTCCAGTTAGGTGTGGTTAAAATGAGTAACAATCCGACAACAATCACTGAAGATAAATTAACTAATGACGGAACTTTTACAACGACGGTAACGGTACAGTTGACATCAAATGGCGGGACTTTTACAAAAAGTTCAGGCAACTTAGTTCAGGGGACTGATTTTACTATAGCAGGTTTGTCAGCGGGCTTAACGGCTAGTGTGAGTGTCGTAAATAACACTACGGTTCAGGTAAGTTATCAGGGCAAAGCCATTGCTAATGAGGCAGCCCATGCAGCTACAGCCACAATTACCTTTTTAGATCCGGCTATTACCGGGGGAACAGCAGTTTTAGAAAATAAATCGTTCACTACTGATTTTACTTTTACCAATGCTTATGTGGTAGTTAAAGTAGATTTACCGACCCCGATAGTAGTTTCGGCAGCGAGTCCTTCGGGATCCTTTAGAATTACTGCCGAGGTAGATGGAAACGAGACCGAATTTAAATTGCTTTATGGTGTTAATGGTCTTAAATTTTCAACGAATAATGGATTAGTTACTGAAACAGGAACAGCTAACATTGGTTACATCGGAACCAGTCAAATGATTGGAGGAAGCAACCATTTAAATTCATCTGGTGATGCCATTATGAGCGATCCTGTTTATAGCAGCTGGAATGGAAAAACGGGATTCATTGGATTTGCATTTGCTAAAAGCGGGGCAGTTTATTACGGCTATTTTGAAGGGGCAGTAAGTGCAGACGGGAAAAGTTTTGCGATAATACGATATGCATACAGTACCGAACCGCAAGCTTCAGTTAAAACTCCGGACACCGTTCAAAATTTCACTTTCCCTACTTTGAGTACTGTAGATTTTGAAAGCAAAGTAGCTTTTAAAGCTTATCCAAATCCGTTTAATGATGTCATAAACATTAGTTCTGATTCATTTTCGGGGAAAAAAATAGAGGTGCTAATTTATAACAGTTTAGGACAGAACATGTTTGTTAAATCATACGATGCCAATGATGGCACTATAACTGTAGATGGCAGTAACCTTACCAACGGTTTCTACTTTTTGAAGGTTAAAGTAGATGGCAAGGAGCAGGCTGTTAAAAAGATAATTAAATAGTAGACTTAAAATAGAAATTGATTGAATAGAAGGCTGTCTGAAAGGACAGCCTTCTTTGTTTTGTCTCTTTGAATAAAAAAGAAGATACTGACCACGTTACAATAATCCCAGCGTTTTAGCCTTTTCAATTAGATCTTTGTCGCTTCCTTTTCCTTTTAATAACTGATCTTTTATGTTGGCTTTCCTTTTTTCTATAGCGCTCATTGAAAGAGGGATATATTCGGGAAGATTTACTGTTTTTACCCCTTCAGAGATTAGAATTAAAATTTGATTGTCGTGATTGTCCCAATTTATATTTTTCTTAAACAGTTCTCTTTGAGATTCTACAATGGTATCGCTTCTGAATATTTCGCCATTAATAATGTTTTTACAAATTACAGGAAATTGTTCAAAATTGATGTCACTTTTGGATATAAAACCTTCAGGCTGGATTCCTTTTATTATTTTGTCCACCGTTAAAGGTTCACTGCGCATAGTAAGGAGTACTATTTTGCAATTCGGGAATTTTTCCTTGATCAAATAGGCCAAATCTATGCCGTCATTAATATTTGATGGTTTGTAGGGCGGCAGATTAATATCAAGTAAGGCAAAATCGATAGTACTATTTTGCTTGTGATGAAGAATGATTTTATTGTAAGCATCTTCACAATTATGACTTTTAATAAAATTTGGTAAATTTTTCTGAAACTCACCATCAGATAAGAGATTGATATAGCTGTCCACCGTCATTGGATGGTCGTCGACGATCAAAATATTAAGATTCATAATTTGTTTAATTCTATTGGAAACAAATGTAAGAAAAACTACGGTTTTTCCGTAATGGAATTTTGATTGTTTTACAACTAAAGAGATTCGTTGAATGGTTGATAATTAGTTTAAGTTCTAATTTTAACATGAATTAAATGAAATATTACGGATTTACCGTACATTTTAATCCGGAGTTTAGTGTTTTTTTGTTTTAATAATCAATTAAAGTTATTTTTATGAAAACGAAGTTATTTATTCCGGGATTGCTAATTGCTGTTGCACTGTTGACTTTTTCATGTACAAATGATGATTATGAAACTCCGAAAACTCAGAGTAGTCAATCAAAAAATTTGCATGAAAAATTAGATCCAAAAACAAATAATATGGTTAATGGAACGACTAATTCGGATACTGACTTGTTAAATACTGAGGGTGATCCCGAAATTACAAGACCAACCAGAAAAGACTAAATGTTTTTGTGTTTATAAAAAAGACTATTTGATTTATTTTTAAATCTTATAGTCTTTTTATTTCAAAACCCTATATTTGAAATTGTAAAATAATACTTAAACTTTTGACGACACCTTTTAAAATAGTTTGCTTATTACTTGTGTTGACTTTTTTTTCCTGCAGGAAAAATGAATTCGCGAATGCTAATGACAAAATCACTATTTCCTTCGATGGTAAGTATTTAAATGGCAAGGAGAAAGAAAAATATTTAGATTCCATATTTAATTTTTTAAAGGATCAGAATAATGATTCTGTTACCAGAAATCTTCATTTTAAGCTGTCTACAGAATATTACTATAATAAAAACCCAAAGAAATCTTTAGCAGCCAGTTTAGAGGTTTTGAGATTATCTAAAGAGGCTGATGACAAAGAAGGAATCGCAAAAGCATTTTATTATATTGGCGACAGCTATGGAAATGTAAAAAAGGACAGTGCTTATTTTTATTATTTGCAAGCCGAAAAAGTATATTCTACCTTATCGGATTACGATAATACAGGACGGATGTTATTTAACAAAGCTTATGTTTTGTTTTATGACGGAAATTATATTGAATGTGAGGTTGAAATCTCCAAAGCTTTACAGTATTTAAAAGAATCCAAAGATCAGCAGTTACTTTATTGCTGTAATGCCTTAATGGGGAATTGCCTGGAAAAGCTGGTCAATTATGACAAAGCATTGTGGTACCATCGTATGGCTTTGAATAATCTGGAAAAGATAAAACTGAATCATATTGACAAAGATGAAATAACCAATTACAATGTAACTGCTACGATTAATATTTGTAATCTATATGATTTAAAGGGGGAATATTTAAAGTCCATAGCAAAACTACAAGGTTTACTTTCAAGTGATTTAGAGAAAAATTGGCCTCGTTTGTATGCTAATGTTCTGAGTAATCTGGCCTATTCTAAAATGAAAATCGGAGAATATGACAATGTTTATGAAATGTTCTCCAAATCATTAGAGATTTTGAAAAATAAAGGAGATGAAGCAGATATTTTATATAAAAAGATCCGCATTGGAGAGTATTTCCTCACACAAAAAGATACTGCGAAAGCAATAGAAGTTTTAAAAGAAGCCAATTTGTTAGCTACGCGAATTAAGAACAGTAATGAAATTTTAACTTCATTAAAACTGCTTTCTACTCTGGATAAGAAAAATAGCCTCTATTATGCAAATGAGTACATTAATCTGAGTGATAGCATCAATATTGTTCAAAAAAATGCACATAATAAATATGCAAGAATTGAGTACGAAACTTCCAGAATTGAAGATGAAAATAAGGTTCTGACGAAGAAAAATTTCTATATTTTAATCCTCTCATTTGCATCGATTTTTCTATTGCTGATTATTGTTATTTTAAGATATTCCAAGTATAAAAATAAAGAATTTCAGTTCCTTAAAAAGCAAAAGTCTGCAAACGAGGAAATCTATTTATTGCTGATGGAACAGCATGAAAAAATAAACAATGCAAGAGATAATGAAAAATCCAAAATTGCAAAAGAACTGCATGACGGAATTATGAATAGAATTTATGGAGTCCGAATGAATCTGGGTTTTTTTAATTCTAAGGTAGAGAAGGAGATAATTGAAAAAAGAAAGGAGTATATTTTTGAACTGCAAAATATAGAAAATGAGGTTAGAATGGTATCACATGATCTGAGTCACAGTTCTTTTTTAGATGGTAATGACTTCAATGTTTTACTGTTAAGTTTAATCGAAGGTCAAAAGGGGATTAGTGATACTGATTTTAGCTACACAACCGACGAAAATTTTGAATGGTCAGCTATTCAAAATATTTATAAGATCAATTTATACCGTATCATTCAGGAAGCGATTTTAAATATCAATAAATATGCGAATGCCACAAAATGTGAAATTAAAATTCAGTTTGAGGCTAATAGTGTTCTAAGAATGTCTATTACTGACAATGGTCAGGGATTTGATACGACAACTAAAAAAGAGGGCATTGGTTTGAGCAATATGAAAGAAAGAACCAGCTCGCTGAAAGGTAAATTTAGTATTGAATCACAAATTGGAAAAGGAACCAAAATTGAAGTCCTGTTTACTATCCGGGAGCTTGCTTAAAGCTCTAAAATGACAAAATTTTAACGATCTCCGTAAAAGTCCTTATACCCGACAGGTTTAAAAAAACCTGTCGGGTTTGTTTTACTTATTGGTTTTTAGAGGATTATAATCGTTTTCGCTTTCCACACAGAAACAGCGAGTATTTGATTTATTATCAGTGTTTGACGCTTTTTAATATGAAAGCCCGTAGTTTTTATTTAAAAAGTCCGTAATTTTTATATAAAGACTACTACTATTTTAGCCGTAAATAAAATGTGTTTTAATTTTTCAAATCCGTATTAAGAAGAGTATTCTCGTAACCGAGGACAGCGAAGCTATTAAAAAAATGGAGTGTTATTTATGAAGTCAATTCACAATGGTTGGTACGTTTTATATGTTAAATGTCATCATGAACGAAAAGTATTTGATATGCTTGGATATCTGTCTATTAAGGCTTTTTTACCAACCATTCAGGTACAGAGTACACGTACGGACAGAAAAAAAAGTATTCAGAAATTGCTTTTCCCTTCTTATGTTTTTGTAAAGATAAATTCCTCATTAGATTTTTATAAAACGCTTTCCGTTAATGGGGCCTGCATGTACATCCGTTTTGGAATGGAGTATGCCAAAGTGAGCGATGAAGAAATGAGGAAAATTGAACTTTTGCTTTTAAATAATGACGTTACTGAGGTCGAAACGCATGTTGAAGAATTTAGTGTCGGAGATTTTAAAACGATCTCTTACGGTTCCTTAAAAGGATTAGAATGTGAAGTACTAAATACAAACAACACCAATAAAATTGTGGTTAGAATTGATTCGCTGCAGAAAAATATCACCGCTACAATTCCATCCTATTATTTGCAAAATTAACATTATGGAGCGTAAAAAGCCCGGCTTTCGATTATGATGAAGTGAAACTTTGAATAAGAGCGAGCTTTTTCCTTCGGATGAGTAATAAATTAAATATCTATAGTATCCGTATAATTAATAGAACTATATCCGATGAATGATTTAGATCTATTTTGTTAAAAGACAGTTTTTTATAACTAAACAGAATTCTCATACTTTTTTCATCACAGTTTGAAAAAGTAAATGTCCATCAAATTATTAGAGTTTTAAATGACAACCATCGAACAAAAAAGTATTTCGAACTATTGGGTAACAAAAGTTAAGAATAAGCCCCTGATGAATAATGTTAAGGCAGAAAACGGGGTTAGTAAGAACATACAAGTTGATACCGACAATCTTTCGTTTTTTAAAAAAATTACAGCTGAGAATGCAATAGCAGAACTAACAGTTTTAATTGCGGTTTACACGGCCTTACTGCAACGCTATTTTGAAGTAGAGAGTTTCATTTTTACGTCGAAACCTACTGATGCTGAAACTGCATTATTGTTTAATAGTATTTCCACATCTGGTAAGTCATTTAAGGATTATTTAGGGGAAGTTAAAAAGGAATTACAGGAAGTTTATAAACATTCGGACTATGACGATACATTACAGGAAAAATATCCTTTTGCTGAATATGCTCTTTTTGGCTTTTTCTACAATTCAAAATCAGCTCACAAAAAAAATAACTTTCCGTTTTCAGTATCAGTAAACAAAAACGATACAGAATTGGAGTTATCTCTTTCCTATGATGTTTCGTTTGTGGAGGATCATGTGGCAGCTCATTTTTTAAGTACTTATGCAAACTGGCTGTTGCAACTTGAGCATTGTATGAATGATTCGGTTGATCAAATACCGGTTGTTACTGCGTTGGAAAGAGAAGAATTGTTAAACTCTTTTAATCCTTCTGTAAAAAAATATCCAACTAAAACGCTGGTTGAGTTATTTGAGGAACAGGCAGCAAAAACACCAATTGATACCGCTGTTATTTTTAAGGACAAGGAATTAACTTATAACGAACTGAATCAGCACGCGAATCAGTTGGCCCATTATCTCAGACAAGAGTATGATATTCAGCCTAATGATTTAGTTGGAATAAAGCTCGAACGAAATGAATCTATAGCAGTAGTTGTATTAGGGATTCTTAAATCCGGTGCTGCTTATGTACCTGTCGATGTTAATTATCCTGAAGAGCGAATCAAATATATCGAAAAGGACAGTCAGTGTAAAGTGGTGATAGATGAAAATGAATTTAGACATTTTCTTAGTCGTAAAGACAATTATAAAACAGACAATCCTGAGATACTAAATCAGTCTACGGACTTAGCCTATATCATTTATACTTCGGGAACTACCGGAAACCCGAAAGGGGTTATGATTACGCATCAGAATGCAGTTGTTTTACTTTATTGGTCTCAGGAGGAGTTTAATGCTGCTGCTTTTGATGTGGTCTATGCGGCAACTTCTTATTGCTTTGATCTTTCGGTCTACGAATTGTTTTATCCTTTGTCTATTGGAAAAAAAATAAGAATTCTGGACAATGCACTTGAAATTGGAGAAGCACTTCAGTACGATAAAAAGGTATTGATCAATACCGTGCCGTCGAGCATTCGAAATACGATAGAAAGCGGATACCGTTTAGAAAATGCTGCGATCATAAATTTGGCAGGCGAACCTTTTCCGGTTGATATTGCTAAGAAATTATTACAGACTAATGCCGAGATAAGAAATTTATACGGGCCATCTGAAGATACAACGTACAGTACAGTTTATAGATTAGCAGCGCAAAAAGAGTACACGGCTTCGGTTTCGATAGGCAAACCACTAGCGAATACTCAGGTTTACCTATTGGATAAAAATTTAGAATTAGTCCCTGTTGGTGTAGCCGGAAAATTGTACATCTCGGGTGATGGATTGTCAAAAGGATATTTGAATCGTCCTGAACTAACTGCTGAAAAATTCATACCGAATCCGTTTAAAAAGGAATCTTTAATGTACGATACCGGAGACATGGCCAAATGGCTTCCGGATGGGACTATTGATTTCCTGGGAAGAAAAGATTATCAGGTAAAATTAAGAGGATACCGCATTGAATTGGGAGAAATTGAAAACGCAGTGCTTTCTTTTTCAGAAAATATTACACAAGCCGTTGCTCTGGTATTGTTGAAGAATGGGGCGCAGAATTTAGTGGTGTATTTCACTAAAACTAAAGTGACAGATCACGAAATTTTAAAAAATTACCTTAAAGAAAAGCTGCCAGCTTTTATGATACCGCATTATTTGATTGGCGTGGATAAAATTCCGTTGACACCAAACGGAAAAATTGACCGTAAGGTTCTTGAAAATTTGCCGTTGAATCAGGTATCCAATGCAAATTATGTAGCCCCGAAAAGTGAAACAGAAAAAACACTGACGATTATTTGGCAGGAAATTTTAGGGATTGAAAAAGTAGGTATCGAAGATAACTTTTTCGATTTGGGAGGACACAGTTTAATGATCGGTCAGGTGATCAATCTTATCTACAAACAGTTGGAGGGATCTATTTCTTATAAAGAGTTTTTCTTAACTCCTACTATTGCACAGATAAGTCAAAAAATACAAAAAGGAGGTTATAAGGTAATTCCCAAAGCGAAAGCGCAGGAATATTACCCGTTAACCTCTTCACAACATAAAATTTGGGTGCTGAGCCAGTTTGAAGGCGGTAATAGTGCCTACAACATGCATGGAGCTTTAAAATTTAGAGGAGATTTAGAAGTTTCAAAACTCGAAAATGCTTTCCGTCTTTTAATCGCTAAATATGAAATTTTAAGAACCTATTTTAAAGCGGGCTATGATGGTGAAATAAGTCAGTACATTTTAGAAGAAGGCGAATGGAATTTTGCCCTTACTCACGAAAATTATCTGAATAAGAGCACAGCAGAGATTTCTCAATATTTAAAGGAACAACAAGCGGCTATTTTTGATTTGACGAAAGCGCCATTATTAAAAGCAGCACTAGTAAAAACAGAAGAAAACGAACATATTCTTTCACTGGTGGTACAGCATACCATAAGCGATGGCTGGTCTTTAGAACTGATGTTTGCAGAGATTGTAGCTGCTTACAATAATTTGGTTCAGGAAAAACTGATTGATTTTTCACCTGCGGCAATTCAGTTTAAAGATTATGCAGCATGGATGCAGATACAGGAAAACGAAGAAGCGTTTTTAGATTCAGAAAACTATTGGTTGTCTGTATTTAAAGAAGATATTCCTGTTTTGGAATTGCCAAGTTACAGAAGCCGTCCGGTCAGACAAACTTATAATGGTAGTACGCTTTCGTATCAATTTTCGGAGGCCTTTTTATCAAAATTAAAACATTTTTCCAAGACGAATAATGTGACCCCGTTCATGACGCTAATGGCCGGAATCAATGCTTTGTTGTACCGCTATACAAATCAGAATACGATCGTTCTGGGCACTCCGATAGCCGGAAGGGAGCACCCGGATCTGGAAAACCAGCTGGGATTATTTTTAAATACGTTAGCGATTAAAACTGAAATAAATGGAACGGATAGTTTTTCGACCTTACTAGAGCTGCAAAGAAAGATCTTAATCGAGGCTTATGAGCATCAGAATTACTCCTTCAGCACTTTAGTCAACAAACTTAATTTAAAAAGAGACGCTTCAAGATCGGCCTTGTTTGATGTGTTGGTCGTATTGCAAAATCAGGCACAATTAAACACCCTATCGACCCATGTTCCAATGTTGGGAGTTGAGATAGAGCCTTATGAAGTGAAACGAAATACTGCTCAGTTTGATCTTAGTTTTATTTTTACGGAGCAGGAGGAAAGGCTGTTATTAAGTCTGGAATACAATACCGATTTATACGATGCCTTTTGGATTAAGGCAATCTTCAAACATTTCGAGAATTTGTTGACAACTGTATTTACGGATGCAAACGTTACGATTGATGCTATTGAATATGTAGAGGAAACAGAAAAAGAATTGTTACTGAAAACATTCAATGCTACTGAAATATACTTTCCGAAAGAAGCTACTATTGTTGATCTGCTTGAAGCTCAGGCAGCCAAAACACCAAATGATTGTGCCCTTATCTTTAATGATGTACAGTTGACTTATAAGGAACTCCACGAGCAATCCAATCAATTGGGGGAATATCTGAGAGAAAATTATGCGATCAGACCCAACGATTTAGTAGGTGTTCGTTTAAAAAGAGACGAGCGTTTGCTCCTAACCATTTTAGGAGTGCTTAAATCAGGAGCAGCTTATGTCCCAATGGATGTTAATTATCCTGAGGATCGCATAAAATATATTGTAGAAGATAGTAATTGCAAAGTTGTAATTGACGAAAACGAATGGAGTAAATTTCAGGTAAAGAAACAACAATATAGTACCGAAAATCTTCCAAAAATAAACAGAGCCGAAGATTTGGCTTATGTTATTTATACTTCGGGAACAACAGGTAAACCAAAAGGAGTTTTGATTACCAATAAAAATGTTTCAGCACTCTTGTACTGGGCTAAAAAAGAATTCGATACAGAACGTTTTGATTTGGTCTATGCCGTAACCTCACATTGTTTTGATCTTTCGGCCTATGAAATGTTTTTTACGCTATCAGTTGGCAAGACTATAAAACTGCTGAGCAATGCTTTGGAGATAAGTAAAGAATTAAAAAACGATAAAAAAGTTTTACTGAATACAGTTCCTTCCAGTATACGAAGTCTGATGGAGGAAGATTTTTCTTCATTAGAAAATGCCAGTATCATCAATTTAGCGGGTGAACCATTTCCGGTCGATATCGCCAGAGAATTGCTGCGCACTACAGCAGAAATCAGAAACCTGTACGGACCTTCTGAGGATACAACTTATAGTACCTATTACCAGTTAGAAAAAGGTAAGACCTATAAAACAATCCCGGTTGGAAAACCTATTTCCAATACACAGGCTTATGTATTAGACAAAAATCTACAACTTACGCCACTGGGTATTGTTGGAAAACTTTATCTAGCCGGCGAAGGAGTAGCTCTGGGATATTTGAATAAAGAAGAACTTACGGCCGCTAAATTTATCAAAAATCCATTTGTTGAAGGAAGTGTTTTATACGATACGGGCGATATGGTTAAATGGTTTCCGGATGGGAATATTGAATTCCTGGGCAGAAAAGACCAGCAGGTAAAACTAAGAGGCTATCGAATAGAGTTGGACGAAATAGAAAATGGTCTCCTGCAATTTTCAGCAGAGGTAAAACAGGTTGTGGTGGCGATAAAACCGTTTAAAGGCGCTGATACTTTAGTGGCTTACTACACAGTTGGTAATGCTATTTCTAAAGACGATTTAAAAGCCTATCTGCAAAGCAAACTGCCGGCTTATATGGTACCTCAATATTATGTTGAGGTTCCTTTTATTCCTTTATCTCCAAATGGAAAAACAGACAAAGAAGCACTTCCGAATATCGATGAAACTAACGAGACGAATAGTGGTTATGTGGAACCGAAAGGAAGGATTGAAAAAATAGTAGCACTTATCTGGAAAGATATTTTAGCTGTAGAGACCATCAGTGCGACCGATGATTTTTTTAATTTGGGAGGGCACAGTCTCAAGCTGGGGCAGTTGATTAATAAAATAAACGAACAGTTACAGGTTACCGTTCCTTTTGAAAAGCTGTTTGAATATTCCGTTTTAAGAGATCAGGCCGAACTCATAAAGAGATCGTTCTCTAACAATTTTGAACCTATTGCAGCAGTTCCTGCGGCGACTTCATACGAGATGTCATATGCACAAAAAAGCCTTTGGATGGTCAGTCAGTTTAAAGGGAATGAAGTGGCTTATAATATTCCGGCCGTATATCATTTTCACGGAACACTTGACATTATTGCGTTTAAAGAAGCTTTCTATCGGGTTATCAAAAAGCATGAAATCCTGAGAACTGTTTTTAAAGAAGATGACGAAAAAAGTATCAGACAGTTCATTACACCATCTGAAGAATTTAAACTTTCGATTGGATGCGAAGATTTTAGCGACTTTAATGACAAAGAGCTGTTACTTCAGCAGGAAATTAAGCAAATAAGCAATTTTGAATTTGATTTGTTCAAAGGGCCTTTATTCAAGGCAAAATTAGTTCGTATCGATTCCCAACATCATGTTTTGTTATTTGTAATTCACCATATCATATCCGATGCTTGGTCATTGCAGCTTCTGATAGAAGAGATCAGTAGTAATTACAATTCAATATTGAAAAAAGAAGCGGTTCTGCCTTCTTCTAAATTAGATATTCAGTACAAAGAATACAGTCATTGGCTGAAAGCTCAGATTGAAACAAACGCTATAACTAGTGCTTATTGGATGAAGGAACTGCAGGGGCATTTAAAACCGCTCCATTATAAATATGAGTATCTGCTTCCGAATGATGTTGAAAATCAGGATAATAAAATTGATTTTTTCCTGAATGCCGAAGTCAATTCAGCCATAAAGAAGATCGCTAAAAAGCTTAATGTCACTGAATTTTCATTTCACTTAGCTGCATTTTTCAGTTTTCTGCATCTACAAACGGAGCAATCGGATATCGTATTAGGAGTTCCGTTTGCGGGAAGGGCTCATGCCCATCTCGAAGATCAGCTGGGGTATTATGTTAACCTGCTGCCTATACGAGTTAAATTTCATCAGAATGAAAATTTCGAAACCATAATCAGAGGGGTTCAGCACAAATTATCAAAAGCTTTTGAGCACCAAATGTACCCAATCGATTTAATCCTGAGAGATTTAGAATTTGAAAGGGGAGACAGAGGAACCAATTTTATCAATACCGGTTTTACCTGGAATGAGCTTACTCACGATGAATTTACAATCAATGAAAATCTTAAGGCAAAAGCGCAAAGTGTAGCTACAGAACAGGTTAAATATGACTTGTGGATAATTTCAAACGGTTCCGGTTTTATTCTGGAATACAGAAAAGAGGTTTTTAGTAAAGACACCATAGCTCTTTTTGCCGAACGTTATCTGGTATTTCTGGAAGAACTGTCAAAAGGCATAGAACATGAAATAGGAGCCTACAGTTTTAAAACCGAACGTGAAAAACAACTGGAAGCTTCCAGAATCAATATCGAAATCAATTTTTAGTGATCCTGTAAAATCAATACAACATTCAAATAAACCTTTTGTAATCCCTACAATATAATCAGACTACAGCATGAAAGATAAGAAAATCATACAAGATTATTGGTTGAACAAAATAAAGCAATACAGTAACGACAGCAGTTATTTACTGAGCAGATATGAGCAAGTTCCTTCCGGTCAGTATAGCATTGTATTAAAAAAGAACAGTCTGGATAAGATTGCTAAATTATCAGGAGGGAATGCCATTGCTGCGGCAACTATTTATTTGTCTGTTTTTAATACACTATTAAAAAGATATACTAATAACGAAAGTATCTGGGTGGCTTCGTCCCCTTTCAATTTGGAGGGAGTACAGCCCGAAAAAGATAGCTTGCTTTTTTATCATACTACTATATCCAATATATCTTCATTGCGAGATGCGATAAACGCAACCAAACAGGAAATTGAAGATACTCTGCTTTATGATACTATTGATTTTGAGTTAATTGAAAAAGAGTTTCTAAATATTGAATTGACTCCTGAAGATTATCTTCAATATGCTTTTGTATATCAGAAATTAAATCACAGAAATAATCTATTGGCTCAGGCCAAACTTTGTTTGGAAATAGAAGATACCACTGCGGGTAAAGAATCAATTACCATACATTTTGATACTGCGAAATACGATGCACTTTTCATTCAAAATATGGTGGAGCATTTTATACATATACTTGAAAATAGTAGTGAGCTGATTGATACTAAGGTTGATGATATTGAATTCATTACGGCCTCTGAAAAACAGCAGTTATTGGAGTTTTCAGGTGAATCTGATAAGAAGATCGACGCAAGTGTTATCGGGATTTTTGAACAGCAGGTAAAAGCAACGCCTGACAACATTGCTTTAGTTTATAAAGAAAAAAAATACACCTATACAGCCGTAAACCGAAAAGTGAATCATCTGGCGAGTTTATTGCAAAAAGAGTACGGAATTAAATCCGGGGATATTATCGGGATCATGACTGATTATTCGGATAATACCATTTTCTCTTTTGCTGCGGCATTAAAACTGGGGGCTACTTATTTGTCTTTGGATTATAATCTTACGACAGAAAGACTTGATTATATCTTGTCGGACACACAGCCCAAAGCGATCATCACTCAACTCGAGTATCTGAACGACCTGCTTCATTACGATATCCCGTTATTTAGTATAGACGTCATGCTTAATGAAGAAAATATTTCCGATGTAAACTGGGAAAACAATAGTACAGGAGATATCGCTTACATCATGTACACTTCAGGATCAACCGGAGTGCCTAAAGGTGTTGTGGTAAAAGACAAAAGTATTGTACGATTGGTGAAAGAAACCAATTATATCGAAATTGATCCTCAGGACCGTATTCTGGCCATCTCAAATTCTTCGTTCGACGGTTCTACTTTTGATATTTGGGGAGCATTATTAAACGGAGCGACTTTACACATTCCGGAGAAAGATTTAGTGCTCAATTTTGAACTGTTGTTTCAGGCTATTACCACAAATGAAATTTCGGTTGTTTTTATGACAACGGCTTTGTTCAACTCCATGGTGGATACTGACATTGACAGTCTTAAAAACTTGAGAAAAATTCTTTTTGGCGGAGAAATGGTTTCCGTATTTCATGTGCGAAAGTTTGTCAATCATTTCGGAAGCGGAAGACTGGTACACGTTTATGGCCCAACCGAGAATACCACTTTTTCGACTTTTCACCCTGTTGAAGAAGTTTCAGAAGAAGCATCAGGAATCCCGATTGGAAAACCAATTTCCTATACTCAATGTTACATTCTTAACGAGAGTATGAAATTACAGCCTGTTGGTATTGCAGGAGAGTTGTATGTTTCGGGCGAAGGCGTTGCAGCGGGCTACTTAAACCAAGAAGAACTGACCTCAAAAAGTTTTGTTGAAAATCCTTATCAGGAAAATGCTCTGTTGTATAAAACCGGAGACATCTGCAAATGGCTGCCTGACGGTACGATAGAAATTTTAGGAAGAAGAGACAGTCAGGTGAAAATTCGCGGTTTCAGAATAGAACTAGGGGAAATCGAACGAAAGATAACGAGTTACAATAGTATTACCGAAGCTGTAATTCTCGTAAACAAAGACAGCCATGATGTGAAATTTTTAGCAGCGTTTTTTATTGCCGATGCGACTATCAATACTGAAGAGCTTCGTTCTTTCCTGGCGCAAAAACTGCCTAATTATATGGTTCCGGCTCATATTACTCAGGTGCCGCAAATTCCATTAAACAGAAACGGGAAAGTTGATCAGAAAGAATTAAACAAACTGGCAAAATCAAATACCGAAACGACCAGAGAGCTTGTTTTACCAACAACCGAAATCCAAATAGCCCTGCACAACATCTGGAAAGAACTGTTTGATAAAGAAGATATTAGTATAACCGATGACTTTTTCGACATTGGCGGGCACAGTATCAAGGCAATGAACCTGGTGTCGACCATTCACAAAAACTTAAACATAAAAATAGATATCGGAAACGTTTTTGAAGACCGAAACATTAAAGCGCTTTCAGAAACCATACTACAGGCTCAGGAAAATGAATTTCAGGAAATAGAAGCCCTGACAGAGCAGCCAAATTATGCAGTGTCATCATCACAACAGCGTTTTTGGGCATTGAGTCAGTTTCAGGAAGCCAACAAAGCCTACACAATTCCAAGCATCTACACCTTAACGGGAGATCTGGATCAAACGGCTTTAGCTTTTGCTTTTCAAACGATAACCAAACGACATGAAAGTTTCAGAACCACTTTTAAAGAAGATGAAAATCAGGAATTAAGACAATTTATTTTGCCTGAAGCGGAAAGTAATTTTGAGATTGATTTCGTTGATTTTTGCAATCGTTCAGAAAATGAATTAGAAGAAACCATTAACAATCTCATTCAGGTAGCATTTAATTTATCGGAAGGACCGCTTTTAAAAGTAAGTGTATTGCAGGTAGAAGAATCGAAAGCGATATTGGTAGCAGTGATGCATCATATTATTAGTGACGGACTGTCTATGGAGGTCTTTATTGAAGAGTTGCTGCATTTGTACAAAGCCCATAAAAATAAACTTGCTGTAGATTTTAAACCGCTCAGAATACAATACAAAGATTTTGCTGCCTGGCAGAATCAACAACTGGAGAATGAATCGTTGCAGGTTCATAAAGCCTACTGGACGGAGAAATTCTCAGGAGAGCTACCGGTGCTCAACCTTCAAAAAAGTAAAATTCGTCCTAAAATTAAATCCTATAACGGCGAAACAATTACCATAAATATTGATAGCAGAACATTAAAGCATTTTAAAAATATACTGGATCAGGAAAACCTGACTTTGTTCATGGGGTTGCTAACGGTGACAAATGTCCTGATTTATAAATATACCAATCAGGAAGATATTATACTGGGAACTACGATTAGCGGTAGAAATCATATTGATTTAGAGGGGCAAATTGGCTGTTTCATTAACGTATTGCCATTGCGCAGTCAGTTTTCACACAAAGATTCCATAATTGATTTATTCCGAAAGGTAAAAAAAGGAACTCAGGAAGCTTACGAACATCAGATTTATCCTTTTGAACAATTAATCGGTGATTTGAATCTCACACATGATATCAGCAGAAATCCTTTATTTGATGCTACAGTCGTTTTACAAAATGCCGATTTAGATCAAAAATTAGAGGTTCTCAATAGTGAAGGTCTTGAAATAGCCCTCTATGAAAAAATAAAAGCAACGGTAAGCCGATTTGATATTTCATTCAATTTTGTAGAAACGGTAAAGGGACTGGAATTTAGCTTAGTCTACAATACGGACATTTTTGATACCATTTTTATTCGTCAAATTCAGAAACATTTTCACAACCTGCTGAATGCCGTAATTGCAAATCCGCATAATTCTATTGCTTCCCTGCCTTATTTATCAGTAGGCGAAATACAGCTTTTTACCTCAGATTTTAGTGCCGGAACCTTTAATTCTCAGGTTTGTCTGGACATTGTCGAAGCCTTTCAGTATCAGGTTAGAAAAACGCCTGCGCAAATAGCCGTTGTATATAAAAACCAACAATTGACTTACGAGGAATTAGATCGTAATGCAAACAAAATTGCGCATTTGTTAACCACAGAGTATGGAGTGACTAACGGAGAAAAAGTCGGAATCATTTTAGATAAATCAGAACTTTTGATCAGTACCATACTCGGGATTTTAAAAGCCGGCGGGGTATATGTTCCAATCGATGTGGAAAGTCCTAAGATCAGAAAAGAATTTATTGTTAATGATATCGGCGCAAAAGTCATCATTACCCAGATGGACTATATGTTTGATCTTGACTTTTTTGAAGGAAGTATTATCGCCATAGACGTTCAGTTAGACGCTTTAGAAAATCATTCTCCGGCTCCGCAAATAACGAACAGTCCTGATGCTCCGGCATACATCATGTACACTTCCGGCTCTACCGGAAATCCAAAAGGCGTTTTGGTACCGCATAAAGGGGTTACCAGACTGGTTAAAAACACCAATTATATCGATTTTGATAGGGTACACGCCATCTTGTCTACAGGTTCTGTTTCTTTTGATGCCTCGACGTTTGAGTTTTGGGGAGCATTGCTTAATGGTGGAAAATTGGTTTTATGCGACAAAGAAGATTTGTTAAACACAACCAAACTTGCTTCATTAATAAAAACAGAAAAAGTAGATACCATGTGGTTTACATCGGGACTGCTAAACCAGTTTACCGATCAGGATGTATCCCTTTTTGAAGGATTAATCAATGTACTGGCAGGAGGTGAAAAATTATCAGCTAAACACATCCGTAAACTACTGGAAGCCTATCCGGAACTGAACCTTATTAACGGTTACGGACCTACTGAAAACACTACATTTTCGGCAACCTATAAAATTACAGCACCGGTAGAAGAGGATATTCCGATTGGTAAACCGATCAACAATTCGAAGGCTTACATCTTAGATCAAAATTTAGAACTATGCCCACAGGGAGTTGTTGGAGAAATATATCTGGCAGGTGACGGACTTTCATTAGGCTACTTGAATGCAGCAGAATTAAATGCCGAAAAGTTTCTGAATCCGAGGAGTCTGAATAGAGAACGAGTGTATAAAACCGGTGATTTAGGATTGTGGCTGCCGAATGGGAATATCAAATTTTTTGGAAGAAAAGACAGCCAGATCAAACTTCGCGGTTACCGAATTGAACTCAACGATATTGAAAAAACTTTAGATGCACACCCGGATATCAATGGGGCAGTAGTGGTTTTGAAACAATTATCAGAGGCAGCAGACGAAAAATTTATTGTGGCTTATGTTAAGTCCAATCAGGTTATGAATCAAAAGGAGTTAAAAGCTTATCTGGCGGAAAGACTCCCTTTTTATATGATTCCAACCTATTTTATCGAAGTGGAAGATTTCATTTTGAATAAAAACGGAAAGGTAGATAAAGACCTTCTTCCCGAGATTGATTTGTCGCAATTAGAAAGAGAATACATATCCTACCGAAATGAAACGGAGAAAACCCTCTCTGAGATTTGGAGTGAAATATTGTTGATCGAAAAGATCAGTGTAACCGATGATTTTTTTGAAATAGGAGGGCACAGTTTGAGAGCCGTAAAATTAGCCAATATGATTCAGGAAAGTTTTGGCGTTGAAGTGAGTATCGGACATGTATTTCAATTCAGAACTATCGAAACGATGGCCGAACAGCTCAGGTTTATTCAGAAACAAGAAGAGCTTACAGCAAACAAAAAAGACCTTCAGGAAATCGATATCGATTTATAATACGACTGCTTTACTTTAATAATTGAAATATCCTCTGAAAATTAAAATAAACCAATGAAAGACTTAATTGATAAACTACAGGGAGAAGGAATTTTACTCGAACTTATAGATAATAAACTTAAGGTTTTTGCCGAAAAATCTACTATTGCTCCCGGTTTAATTGAAGAAATAAAAAAGAACAGAGAAGAGTTGACTCTTTTTTTACTGAACAGTCAAAAGCTGCAGGCATCAAAACCTGTATGGCCAGAAATACTAAAAACAGCCGATTTAGAGTATTATCCATTATCTTCTTCACAATATAGAATGTGGGTTTTAAGTCAAATGGAAGAATCCAGTAAAGCCTATAATGTTCCGGCTTTATACACTTTTGAAGGGAATCTGAATGTTAAAACATTGGAGCATGCTTTTCAGTTGATTATCGAGCGTCATGAAATTCTAAGAACCAGGTTTGTCAATAAGGAGAATACCGTTGTACAAAAAATAATTCCTGCCGCAGCAATACAATTTCAGGTAGAAGAAATAGATCTAAGAAATCAAACAACCAGCGCAGAAGAACTAATCAACAAAGGAATGTCCTATTCTTTTGATTTAGAAAGAGAGCTGTTGCTAAAAAGTACCGTTTATCAAACAGAAGATCAAAAGTGGATATTCTTTTTTATGATTCACCACATCATCAGCGATGGCTGGTCGATGGGAATACTTATAAATGAGTTATTAGAAAACTACACGGCATTAGAAAAAGGAGAAAATGTTGCTAAAGAACCCTTAACGATACAATACAAAGAATACGCAGTTTGGCAGCAAAAATTATGGAGCGATGATTATTTTGCAGCGCACAAAGAATACTGGCTGTCACAGATTTCGGGTGAAATCCCTAAAATCCAGCTTCCTTTCAGTAAAACAAGGCCGGTTTTAAAAACCTATAACGGAGATACCGTTTACAGAACCATAAGTAAAGAAATAAGCACGAAGTTCAAGAAAGTTTGTCTGGAGAACGAGAGTACTTTATTCATGGGATTGCTGGCCACTTTAAAAATAGTACTTTACAAATATACCAACCAGACAGATTTAATTGTGGGTTCGCCAATAGCAGGGCGTGAGTTACAGGTACTTCACAATCAGTTGGGACTGTATTTAAATACCATTGCTTTAAGAGGAGTGATTAATGCTGAAGACAGTTTCGAATCTTTTCTTAAGAACATTAAAGAAAGCACTCTTAAAGCCTATAATTACCAATCGTATCCTTTTGACAAACTGATAGAAGAAGCACAGTTGGAGACCGATTTAAGCAGAAATCCATTGTTTGATATCTTTCTGATTTTACAAAACAACGAAAGCACGAACGTAAAGAATATTGGAGATCAATTAACGGTTCAGGCTTTAGAAACAGAAAACAAAACCAGTAAGTTTGATTTACTTTTCAATTTTGTTGAGGTAGAGGAAAATTTAGAATTGAGTATTGTTTATAATACCGATTTGTATGACCCGTTTTTTATAGAACAAATCACGGTACATTTTGAGCATTTATTGAATCTGGTGAGCAGCACTCCATCAGAAACAATAGAGAATCTTTCTCTGGTAACTGATGCCGAAAAGAAAAAACTGGTTTTATATTTTAACGCTACACAATTCGATAAGCAGGTATGTGCTCCGTTGAATGTTTTATTCGAAGAACAAGTAGAGAAATTAGGTAATCAGACAGCACTTCGTTTCAAAGAGAAAGAATTTACTTTTCAGGAACTGAACGAAAAAGTGAATCAGCTGGCTCATTATTTACGCGAAGAAAAAAACATCAAACAAGGTGATTTTGTAGTCGTAAAACTCCCAAGAAGCGAGCAAATGATTGTCGCCCTTATGGCCATCATAAAAGCCGGAGGCGCTTATATTCCGGTAGAACCGCAATATCCCGAAGAAAGAATCAATTTCATTATAACCGACAGTCAGTGTAAATTTCTAATTGATGAGGAAACTTTAGCAAATATCTCAGAACAGTTGGCTTCTTTGCCTAAAAGCAATCCTGAAAACCGCAATAAAGTTACCGATCTGGCTTATGTACTGTATACCTCCGGATCAACCGGAAATCCGAAAGGCTGTATGATTACCCATGAAGGAGTAACCAACAGAATTGACTGGATGTGGAACGAATACAACTATTCTTCGACGGACGTTATTTTGCAAAAAACCACTTTTACCTTTGATGTTTCGGTATGGGAAATTTTCATGCCTTTATGCTGGGGAAGCAAAATGGTACTTTGCGAACAGGAAGACATTTCAGAACCGCATCGCATTCTGAATTTAATCCAAAACAATAGCGTAACCAGTCTGCACTTTGTGCCAAGTATGCTCAACACCTTTATTACTTCTGTAACTAACACAGAACAATTAGCAGACAAATTGTCTAGTTTACGTGCCGTAATAACCAGTGGCGAGGCTTTAACACCATTGACTGTTAACGAATGGTACAATAAAGTATCGACTGCACCCATTTATAATCTTTATGGCCCGACAGAAGCTTCTATAGACGTTACGTTCTTTAATACTAATGTGGGCAATGAAATAATCCCGATTGGAAAACCGATCTGGAACACACAGATTTATATCTTAAGCGAGTCCGATGCCGTTCAGCCGATTGGTGTAGCGGGAGAAATTTGTATTGCCGGAAAAGGACTGGCCCTTGGTTACCTCAACAATCCGGAGTTGACTCATCAGAAGTTTGTACCGAATCCGTTTCAACCCAGAGCGAAAATGTACCGAACCGGAGATCTGGGCCTGTGGTTGCCTGATGGCAATGTAGCCTATTTAGGCAGAAAAGATTTTCAGGTAAAAATCAGAGGATTCAGGATAGAGCTGGAAGAAATAGAAGCGGCATTAAACCAACATCCACAAATACAAACGGCTGTGGTTTTAGACCATATCAATGAAAACAGCGGAGATAAATATCTGACAGGCTATATTGTTGCGAATGGTGAATTGGTGAAGGAAGAACTCAACTTATGGTTGGGAACTAAACTTCCTACTTATATGATCCCGTCAAATTTTGTGGTAGTAAATGAAATTCCATTAACCAACAGTGGTAAAGCAGACCGAAATAAACTACGCCAAAGTAACGGACTAAGCCTAAAAACAACCATTGCCTATGTTCCTGCACAGAACGAGCTGGAGCAAAAACTGGTAGTAATTTGGGAAGGAATACTCAATCAGACCAAGATTGGGATACTCGAAGATTTTTTTACACTGGGCGGTCACAGTTTGAGTGCTACACATTTGGCCAATAGCATCAACAGAGAATTCAATGTGAAAATCAATCTGAGAGATATTTTCGAAAACAGAAACATTCAAAGTCTGGCCAAAAAAATAGCCGGGACAACTACGACTGTTTATCAGGAAATTAAAAAAGTACCGGAAAGCAGCAGTTACCTGCTTTCGTCAGGGCAAAGAAGATTATGGCTGTTGTCGCATCTGGACGATGCAAGTATAGCGCTCAACATGTACAAGACTTTTACGTTTACCGGTGTATTGGATATTTCGGTATTTGCAACAGCTTTTTTGGCCATTCTGAAAAGACATGAAAGTCTGAGAACGGTTTTCAGACTGGACGAAAATGGTATCGTGAAGCAATACATTAAAGCCTTTAATGAAAATTTACTGAATTTAACGATTGAAGATTTCAGACCAAATCAATATTCTCAGGAGGTTATTGATGCCAAAATCAACCAGGAAATCGATAAACCTTTTAATCTGGAAGAAGATGCTTTGCTGCGATTGAAATTGTATCAGATCAAAGACGATCAGTGGATGTTTTCTTTTGTAATGCATCATATCATCAGTGATGGATTGTCGATGAATATTTTGACGAAAGAATTTGTTTCGAATTATCAAAATTTATCCCAGGGAAAAGCAATTACAGCTTCTGAATTAAAAATTCAGTATAAAGATTATGCGCAATGGCAAACCGAGCAGTTTCAGTCGGAGGAATATAAAAATCAGCTGCAGCATTGGTTAAAAAAGTTAGAGGGAGAAGTTCCGGTATTAGATTTTCCAACAGATAAATCAAGAGCAGCAATCAATGCATATGACGGAGATTCCGTTGATTTTACTATTGAAAGAGAGACTTTTTCAAAATTTAAAAACTTCTGTGAGAGCCATTCGATTACCGTTTTTACCGGACTTTTATCACTGGTTAAAACGTTATTATACAAATATACCCACCAACAGGATATTACCATCGGTACGCCTATCGGAGGCAGAATACATACCGATTTAGAAGACCAGATCGGACTTTATATCAACACTGTTCCTTTGCGAACAGTATTCAATGAAGATCACGATTTTATCAGTTTACTGCATCAGGTAGAACAAAGTGTCATCGATGCACAGGAAAATCAAATGGTCGCTTTTGATGAACTCGTTCTTAATTTAGATCTTCAATTGAGCCGTAACCGTCATCCGTTGTTTGACGTTTGGTTTGTACTGAGAGACAATTCGATAGAAGCCGATAAACAGGCACTCGAAATAGATGATTTGCAAATCGCAGAATACGATGAGGTAACCCTGAAAAAATGCCTGTTCGACTTAGTATTCAACTTCATAGAAAGCGAAGGACAGTTAGAAGGAAAAATCGAATATAAATCAGGATTGTACGTTAGAGAAACCATTGTGCGGTTAATCTCTAACCTAAAAGTGCTGTTGCATCAGGTACTGGTAAACGCAGACCAAAGTTTGGCGGCATTACCATTTCTGAATACGGAGGAAGAAAATTTACTACTTCATGTCTTTAATGACACGGCAAGAGATTATAGCACGCAGCCCAACACCTTAATTGGTCTGTTTCAAAAGCAGGTATTAGAAACACCGGAGCAGACTGCATTGGTTTTTGAAGATAAAAAAATAACCTATCAGGAATTGGATGAGGTATCCAACAAACTGGGGAATTATTTAAAGAAAAAATACGGCATAAAGCCAAATGAATTTGTTGGCGTTAAATTAGACCGAAGCGAGTGGAATGTTATTTCATTGCTTGGGATTCTAAAAAGCGGAGGAGTTTATGTACCCATTGACATTGCTTATCCGGAAGAGCGAATTGACTATATCATTGAAAACAGCGACTGCAAACTGGTTATCGATTCTGATGAAATATATGATTTCAGATCGATGGAAAAGCTTTACAGCAGTGTTATGGAGCAATCGAATAATAGTGCCGATGATCTGGCCTATCTGATTTATACTTCCGGTTCAACCGGTCTTCCTAAGGGAGTTTCGATAAAACAGGGTGCTATTTCGAATACGATTTTATCTCAGATCGAAATTTTTGGCAATGAAAATAAAGAAAAAGCCCTTCAGTTGGCCTCGTTTTCATTTGATGCATCGATTTCAGAAATCTTTACGGTTTTGGCTTCGGGCGGAGAGTTACACATCATAACCGATGAGGTAAAAAAAGACACCGAAGAGCTGGAAAACTATATCGAAGAACACGCAATTCATTTCGCAACCATTTCTCCTTCTTACCTGAAATTATTGCAGCTGGACAAAATTAAAAGTTTAAAAAAGCTGGTAACTGCCGGAGAAGCAGCTCCTACCGAAGAAGTTAAAAAATATTTGACTTATGGCGGTACCTGTTTTAATGCCTACGGTCCAACAGAAACCAGTATTTGTGCTACGATTTATAAGGTGAATGAAAATGTGGTACAGGAACTCTCTAATGTTCCGATCGGATTTCCAATCGCCAACACTAAAATTTACATTCTTGGAACCAACGAAAAATTGCTTCCTCTTGGAGCCATTGGGGAAATTTATGTAAGCGGAGCCGGTTTAGCCGAAGGGTATTTGAACAAGCCGGAATTGACCAATCAGAAGTTTATCGATAATCCATTTGCGGAAGGCGAAAAACTATACAAAACCGGTGATTTAGGAAAATGGCTCCTTAACGGTACGATTGAATATGCCGGACGAAATGACGATCAGGTAAAAGTGAGAGGATTTAGAATCGAACTGGGCGAAATAGAAACCGTTATCAAAGAGCACGAAGCAATCGAAGATGCCGTAGTAGTAGTGAAAGAAGACAGTTTAGGAATTAAAGAAACCGTTGCCTTTTTTGTGCTAAAAGCCGATTCGGTTTCAGATAACGATGATATTAAAGAATTTTTAGAAGACAAACTGCCGGAATATATGATTCCGTCTCACTTTATAAGCTTGAAAGAATTTCCGTTGACTCTAAATGGAAAAACAGACAAAAAGAAACTGTTGCAGAACAAGTCTTTAACCGAAAATGTTTCCCGAAACTATCTGGCGCCCCGAGACGAAACAGAAAGTAAACTTGCCGCATTGTGGGAAGAAGTGCTGGAAATCGATCAAGTGGGAGTACTGGACGACTTTTTTAAAATAGGAGGTCACAGTTTAAAAGCCACTTATTTAATCACGAGAATAAAAACGGAATTTAACGCAAAACTCGATCTGATTTCGATTTTCAATAATGCCACTTTAGGAGAAATGGCAGCTGAAATAAAAAAGGCACAGCTTGTGAATGCGGAAGTCGTGATTACAGACGATTTTGAAAATATCTCCCTATAACCTAACCACATTTTTTTTAAAACTATAAAATAAATCTAAATGGCTACTCCAAAAATATATCTGAAAAATAACGTACAAGTAGAACCGTTAATTTCAAACTGGTATGCATGGCACCACATTATCCCGCCAATTCTAACGGGATTTAATGTGGTAAACCGATACATTCCGATTATGGAATCGTATATCAACGACCCAAGCATACATGAGACTGCCGTAAAAGATCCTGCGTTTAGAGGAGGTCCTTTTATCGATTTAGATAAAAAACACGTTGATGAAGTAGCAGCTTTGTTGGAAAACACAAAGAAAATGGCGGCCCCGCTTTTTGAGTTTACAGATGCCGTAAAAGAACTGGACAAATTGCTTAAGAAAAAAGCAACCGGACATTTGATGCAACCGCTGTATAAAGAAGTTCCATCGGCAATCAGAGGGTATGTCGAATTGTATTATGACAGACATCACAGACCGGATTTCAGATTTTACGAGCCTCTTATTTATGCCAGTCCGTATTATGTAGAAGACTTTCAGACGGTGAAGCTGTCTTTAATAAATAAGGATGCCGACCGGCCCTTTATCTTCTCCACGCCAAGATTGTCTAATCTGGAAGCAGCATTGGAATTAAAATTACCTTTTAAATCGAAACAAATCGACGAGTTGTTCAAGATGAAACGCGAGCCTCAAACTTTCGAATACATCAAAGAACTTTTGAATATTGATCAAAACGATGAGGCACTGTTTAGAGATTTATTTACTACAGAAGAGCCTAAAAAGTATGAAAAATATACCGGAGACAGTATGCGCATCCGATACTTCGGACATGCTTGTATCCTGATCGAAACTAAAGAACACTCCATCGTGCTCGATCCGGTTTTAAGTTATACCTACGAATCCGATGTGTCCCGATTTACCTATGATGATTTGCCGGACGTAATAGATTATGTATTGATCACCCACGGGCACCACGACCACATATTGATGGAAACGATGCTGCAAATACGACACAAAGTCAAAAATATAGTGGTTGGTAAAAGCATAGGCGGTGCCATTCAGGACCCGTCATTGAATTTACTGTTAAGAAATCTGGGATTTGAGAATATTATAGAATTAGAAGAATTGCAAACCATTTCGGCTATCGATGGTATCAAAATTACCGGAATTCCATTTATCGGCGAACATCATGACATTCACATCAACAGTAAACTTTCGTACCACGTTGAATTAGACGGTTATTCTTTATTGGCAGTAGCAGATTCCTGCAATCAGTCACCGGAATTGTACGAACACATTCATGAAATTATTGGTGATGTAGACGTGCTGTTCATGGGAATGGAATGCGACGGTGCACCGGCTTCCTGGGTGTATGGGCCCATTTTTACCACCAAACAGGAACGCGAAAAAGACTTCAGCCGAAGAGGAAGAGGCAGTAATTACGACGAAGGAATCAAAATGGTAAACTGCTTTAATGTTAAAGAAGTTTATGTGTATGCCATGGGAGAAGAACCATGGGTGCGACACATTTTGGATGTTGAATATACAGATGAATCCAACCCAATTGTGCAATCGAACATGTTGATCGAAGACTGCAGAAACAGAGGTATCGTAGCAGAAAGACTATTTGCCGAAAAAGAACTGTTTAAACAAGCTGTACTGCTGTACTAATTCCCTTTAACCCTCCCCAAAACAAAGACTACTATCCATTTATTTTCTTAAATAATTCATCTTATGGCATCAGATTTATATTTAAAATTAAAAGAACAAAACATTCACATTGACGTAAAAGACGATAACCTTGACATTAAGGCTCCTGCAGGTGCATTGACTCCCGATATTATTGACGAGATTAAAAGAAACAAAGCCGATTTAATTCGTTTTATTAATCAATACAAATACGACAAAGCAGTTGCCATTCCGGAAGCTGCCATAAGCCCCGATGCAAAATATGCGCTGTCTTCCTCCCAGTTACGACTTTGGATTTTAAGCCAGTCCGAAAAAGGAAATGTGGCGTATAATTCGGTTGGAGGATATATTTTTGAAGGCGTACTGGATCAAAATACGTTAAATGAATCTCTGAAGGAAATCGTATCGAGACATGAGAGTCTGAGAACTGTTTTTGAAGAAGACGGTAACGGAGGAGCAAATCAGATTGTTAAGGGAATAGAAGCAATCGATTTTTCAATTGAACATGCGGACTTACAAAACGTTTCAAATGCCGATGAAGTTTTAAAAGAACAGGTTGCCAAAGAGGCTTTGATTCCTTTTCACTTATCAAAAGGACCGCTTTTTAAAACGAAGCTTTACCAGTTAGCACAGAACAAATGGGCTTTTATTTATACCATACATCACATTATTGTGGATGCTTTGTCCATGAATATTTTCATTGCCGAAATATTAGAACTTTACAATTCTAAAAAGCAAAACAGAGCTAATGCATTAAATGCGTTAAGAATACAGTATAAAGATTACGCCAGTTGGGAAAATGAACAGCTTACCGGCAAAAAATACGAAGAGTTAAAAAACTATTGGCTCGATCAGTTTCAGGGTGAGTTGCCGGTTCTTACGATGCCGGTGGATAAAAAAAGACCAATTCTGCAAACATTCAATGGCGGAACAATAGAAAAAAGAATCGACGCCAAATTATCAGTAGACCTTGAAAAACTGATAAGAGAAAACGGTGCCACCATGTTTATGGGATTAACCGCCGTAATTAATACGTTGCTGTATAAATTTTCTACCCAGGAAGATATCATTATCGGAACTCCGGTTTCAGGGCGGGAAGACGAAGATCTGCAAAACCAGATAGGGTATTATGGTAACACGCTGGCCATTCGTATGCAGTTTAAAAAAGAAAATACTTTTTTAGAATTGTTAGAATACACCAAGAAACAGGTAGTAGGTGCATACGAGCATCAAATGTTTCCTTTTGCCACACTCGTGAAAGAGCTAAACTTAAAAAGAGACCCAAGCAGAAATCCGCTTTTTGACGTTCAGGTGATCTACGGAGAAAATGACAATTCTAAAAAAAGCGAAAGTTTGGAAGGCTTGCAAGTTTGGGAATATGAATTTGAAGAAAAACTAAAAACCAGCCGTTTTGATATGGTTTTCAGTTTCTACAAAGACGGGAACCATTTAGTGCAGAACATTCAGTACAATACGGATGTTTTTTCAGAAAAAATAGTACATCAGATTGCAGATCATGTTTCGGTTATCATGAATTCTATTGTAAAGAATCCAAAGGAACAAATTTATAAATTAGAACATATCGGAGAACAGCAGAAAGAAGCACTTCTGCAACTTTCTAAAGGTGATGTTCTGGCGTATGACCAAAGCAAAACAATACTCGATTTCTTTAAAGAGCAAGTACAGGAAAAACCCGAAGCTATAGCAGTGGCTTTCAAAAATAAAAAAATCACCTATAAAGCGCTGGACGAAGCATCGAACAGATTGGCCAATTATTTGTTAGCCAATCATACCCTCAAAAAGAACGATTTTATAGGATTAATGATTGATAATTCTGAAAATGTATTGGTTTGCATTCTGGGAATTCTAAAAACAGGAAGTGCTTATGTGCCGATCGATCCGGAATATCCAAAACAAAGAATTCAGCATATTATTGAGGACAGCGGATTAAACGTTCTGCTCACGCAATCTGATTATCTTTTTGACCTTGATTTTTATACAGGAGAGTTTTTTGCCACAGACATTCAAATGGATTCGATTGCGGCCGAAAGTACTGCATTTGAGACACAAGTGAATCCTACTGATGCGGCTTACGTAATTTATACCTCGGGATCTACAGGTAATGCCAAAGGAGTCGTTATCAATCACGAAAATTTAATGTTTTCTACTATCGCAAGACTGGAGACTTATCCTGATGCGACGGCATTTTTATTACTGTCTTCGATCTCATTTGACAGTTCTATTGCCGGAATTTTCGGGACAATTACGGGAGGAGCTAAATTGGTTTTTGCCCCTAAAATCAGAGTTTCAGATGTCGATACTATAGTAGATATTCTGGTAGAAGAAGAGGTTTCTCACTTACTTACCGTTCCCTCTTACTATCAACTATTGCTGAACCAGTTAGGAGAGCATCCAAATAAATTAAAAACAGTAATTGTAGCAGGGGAAGAATGTACCAAACAGCTGGTTGATCTGCATCAGAAGGTGACTACACTAAAAAACTGCAAACTTTTTAATGAATATGGACCTACAGAATGTGCCGTTTGGGCCAGTTATTATGTGTATGAACCGTCTGCGGAATTTATTCCTTCTATCGGGAAACCAATAGCCAACAGCTCGGTTTATATTCTGAATGATAACAACGAATTATCCATTGACGGTCTGATTGGAGAAATTCATATTGCCGGTAAAGGGCTTTCAGGCGGCTACTGGAATAATCCGGAGCTTTCCAAAGAAAAGTTTGTCGATAATCCGTTTGAAACCGGAACCAAAATGTACAAGACAGGAGATTTGGCCAAGAGATTTTCAGATGGTAATATTGAGTTTTTAGGTAGAAAAGACAATCAAATCAAGATAAGAGGAAATCGCCTGGAATTAGGTGAAATCGAAAATGCGCTTTTGAATTTTAAAGGCATTGACGGAGCAGTTGTTACCTACAGTGAAGGTACTTTGGTAGGGCATATACTAACCGATATTGTAATAAATATTGACAATCTTAAAAAGTACCTGAAAGAACAATTACCGGTATTTGCAATACCAACAAGCTATACACAATCTAATGAATTTCCGTTACTGCCGAATGGTAAAGTAGACAAAAAGGCCTTAGTAGTTTTAGCCAATAAACATACCTTAAAGGGGGACTCGTATGTACCGCCTTCTAATGAAACAGAAGCTGCTTTGGTACATGTATTTCAGCAAATTCTGCAAAAAGAAAGCATTGGTACAGAAGATGACTTTTTTGCATTGGGAGGAGATTCGATAAAAGCCATACAGATTATCTCCAAATTGAAACAGCTTGGTTTTGTATTAACAGTACAGGATGTCATGCAATTTACTGCCATACAGGAATTAGCACTTCATGTAAAACTGGCAAAGCAGGAGATCGATCAAAATGCAGTAGAAGGAACCATTCCGCTTACGCCAATTCAGAAATATTTCTTTGAGGTGACTTCACAGCATAAAAATCATTTTAACCAATCGATCTTATTAAAATCATCGAAGTCTTTGTCTGAAGAAGGATTGACAAAGATCTTTCAAAAACTAACTGTACAGCACGATGTTTTAAGAGCGGTATTTAAAGAGGAAGGCAACGAATGGATTCAGGAAATCAAAAATGATGGATTTGAATTCCAACTGCAGGTTCACTCCAATGTTACTGCTTCTCAATTGGAGACCATTTGCGATGGGTATCAATCTTCTTTCGATTTAGAAAAAGGCCCCTTGTTTAAAGCAGTGTTGTTCAAAAGAGAAGATACGGATTATTTGTTGCTGCTTTCTCATCACCTGGTGATTGACGGTGTTTCCTGGAGAATTATTTTAGAAGATTTAATGACTTTATATGGGCAATACGAAGCAGGAGCAGCATTAGAATTGCCTCTAAAAACACATTCCTTAAAATACTGGCAGGAAAAACAACTGGAATATGCCAATTCAATGACCATGATGGAAGAAGAAGTGTATTGGTCTTCTATAAACGAAGCAACACAGTTCAGTACTTCCGAACTCCCAAAAGATTTTGATTATGAGGGCAATAATTTTTATAAAGATTTTGAAACAAAAGTATTTCAACTCGATCCAAGCTTTACTGAAAAATTATTGACAGAAGCACACAAAGCTTATAAAACCAATATAAGCGATGTTTTAATTGCTGGTTTATCGCTTGCAATCGGTAAAAATTTTGATATCGATAAAGTAGCGATTCAGCTCGAAGGTCACGGAAGAGAAGATATTAACTCAGAGATAGACATCACCAGAACGGTGGGTTGGTTTACCACGATATATCCCGTACTCATCACTCTTAAAAAGAAACAGGATAACATTGGTCAATTAATAGAAGTAAAAGAAACGCTGCATCGAATTCCAAACAAAGGCATTGGATTCGGGATTTTGAAATACTTAAAAGACTGCGAATTAAATGTAAAAGCAGATGTTTCCTTTAACTACCTGGGTGATTTTGATTTAGGACAATCAAACAAAGAAGATCAAATCTTTCAGTTCACCGATATTCCAAAAGGCAGAGAAATAGCAGCCAATACCGAAAGAACGGGAACACTGGATGTATCGGGAATTTTAGTTAATGGCCAGTTGCAGATTATGCTTTCATTTAATACCAACTATTTCAGAAATGAAACCATAGAAAACTTAAAAGAAGCATATAAATACGAATTGGAATCTTTGATTTCCAGTCTTTCCGAAGAAAAAGAAACCCATTTAACCCCTGTTGATTTTACCTATAAAGGTTTGGACCTGAGCAGTCTGGAAGAATTAAACAAAATGCTGTAACCGTACTACTAAAAAGCTATGAAAATTAAAGATATATACCCGTTAACACCATTGCAGGAAGGAATTTATTTCCATTGGAAACTTTCTAAATCAATGTATTTTGAGCAGTCATCTTATAAAATACAAGCTGAATTGGAGATCAATTATCTTAAAGAAAGTTACGATCAGCTGATTGCAAGACATGATGTGCTCAGAACTTGTTTTCGGGATAATGTAGGGGAAGATCTTTTGCAGATTGTACAAAACGAAGTGCCTTCCAACTTTACTTTTCTGGACATTACCGGAAATACAAGCGAAACCATAGCGGCAGTAAAAGAGCAGGATATTGCAAAAAGCTTTGATCTGACTGTAGGTTCACAGATGCGTCTTACCGTTGTAAAAACAAGTGAAAACGAGTATGAATTAATTTGGAGCCATCATCACATTATCATGGACGGGTGGTGTATCGGTATTTTGATTGGTGAATTTTTTACGCTTTATGAAGGTTTACTTCAAGGGAAAAGAAACATTTTACCTAAAGCAACTTCCTATTCAGACTATGTGAAATGGTTGATGAAAAATGACAAAGAAAAATCATTGCAATACTGGAACCATTATCTGGAAGATTTTCAGGGCTTAAGTACGTTACCTTTTCCAAAACAGCATACAGAAACCTTTAGTCCGGGAGAAATTTTTTACACGATTAGCGGAAGTTTAAGAGAAAAACTGGCTGTTTTGTGTCAGGAGAATGGTAGTACCGAAAATGTCTTTTTTCAGACGATTTGGGGAATTTTACTAGCCAAATACAACAATACAAATGATGTGGTTTTTGGTGGAGTAGTATCGGGCAGACCTGCAGAGATTCATGATGTTGCCAATATTATCGGGCTTTTTATCAATACCATTCCGGTAAGGATTTCATTTGACGATCAGACTACCGTAAAGCAAATCTTATTGCAGACGCAGGAGCAGGCCATACAAAGTTTGCCTTATCATTATCAGGCCATTAGTGACATACAGCGCAGCGTAAATAACGGTCAGTCGTTGTTTGATCACATCATTGTTTTTGAAAACTATATAGCTGCCGAAGTGATAGCCGAAAGTGAAAAAACAAATATAAAATTGTTAGAAGCGGCATCTTATGAGGGAGAAAACTATGATTTTTCACTGGCAATTGTACCAGGAAAAGACATCAGTATCCGTTTCACCTTTAACGCCAAAAAATATGATGAAAGTGATATTACAGCGCTTAAAAATCATTTTGAACAAGTCGTACATACTATAGCAGAAAACTTTGATATTCCGGTTTCTGAAATAGAACTTTTGCAAGAATCAGAAAAAGAAGCCGTATTGTCTTTGTCCGGTCATGACATGCTGAAAGAAGCTTCTGCAGAATACAGTTTGGTGGAGTTGTTTGAAAATGTGGTGCAGGAGAATCAGGATCAGATTGCTTTAGTTTATGGGGAAGAGCAGTACAGCTTTACCGGGTTAAATGGAATTGCAGATCAGTTTGCAGACTTTCTTATTTCAGAATATAAAGTACAGCCCGGAGATTTTATTGCCATGCAGCTGGATCGAAATGACTGGCTGGTTATTGCGCTGTTGGGAATCTTAAAAGCCGGTGCTGTATACGTTCCGCTTCATATTAATTTGCCACAGGACAGAGTAGATTACATATTGGAAGATAGTAACAGTTCGATTATTATTGATGAGGAATTTATCAATCGTTTCAAAGTACATCCTAAAACAAATACGACGATCTCAAAGGTCAAAATTTCACCATCCGATTTAGCCTATCTTATTTATACTTCAGGGTCGACAGGAAAACCAAAAGGAGTGCTTGTCGAGCATAGAAACATTTGTGCTTTGCTGGTCAATACAAAAAACAGTTTTGTCATTTCTCAAAAACCTGTACTGCCTTTGCTGGCCTCTAATTCGTTTGATATTTTTCTTTTTGAATTGTTTCATCCCCTGTTGGCAGGAGGAAAAGTCGTGATGGTATCCAATGATGAAATAAAAGACATGGAGGATCTTTCAAAAATTCTCAGACAAACCAATAGTTTTCATGCCGTACCAACGCTGATGCGAGCGGTTATTGATCATATAAAAACGAACAATACCCAGCAATCCTATCCCCATATAGAATCGATTTTTATAGGAGGAGATAAAGTACCTGTTGGGATTCTCGAAGAAATAAGAGAAGTATTTACCAATGCAGTCATAAACGTACTGTACGGTCCAACCGAAGGATCTATTTTTATCACCTCTGAAAGTTACTTGCCTAACGTTAAACAATTTCCAAATGCGGTAATAGGACAAAGTAACGCCTGTAATGCAACTTATGTACTGGACGATCATTTAAAACTATGTCCGATTTACAGCATAGGAGAATTGTGTATTTCCGGAAATCAGGTAACAAGAGGTTATCTGAACCAGGAAGAAATAACTGCCGAAAAGTTTGTGGTAAACCCCTTTAAGACCGATGAAAAGCTGTACAGAACAGGCGATATGGTTAAAAGACTTCCAAATGGCAAAATAGAATTTGTCGGCCGTAAAGACAATCAGGTTAAAGTAAGAGGATACAGAATTGAATTAGAGGAAATAGAAAATGCTCTATTGTCAAATGAATACGTAGATTTTACCATTGCCAAAACCATTACAGTCTCAGGCGACGAGAAAGAAATTGTAGTCTATTTAAAGGCCACAAAACAAATGGATGCACAAGAGCTGGTACATTTTCTGAAAGGAATATTGCCTTCTTTTATGATTCCGGATTATTACGTACAATTAGAGGAGATTCCATTAACGGTAAACGGAAAAGTAGATGCTAAAAAACTACCGAATCCTTTGGATACCAATGTCGTAAGGAAAGCAGATTACGTTAAGCCTGTAACAGAGACCGAAATAAAACTAACCGAAATATGGCAGCGCATTCTGGACCGAAAAGCGGTTGGAATTCAGGACAACTTTTTCCATTTAGGCGGTCATAGTTTAAAAATGATCAAGCTGTCCAATCAGATTTTTGTGAATTTCGGCATGCACTTTAACATAAAAGAAATATATATTCATCCTACTATAGAAGAACAGGCTGCCTATATTGATCGTTCTTTAAACAGCTACACCCTAACAATTCCACAGGCAGCAATAGCACCAAGTTATCCTTTGTCCTCTTCTCAGTATCGAATGTATAATATATGTTCTATAGATGCTCAGGTAAATAGAGCTTATAATATTAGAATAATAGATATTAAAAATGAAGCCGTAAACTTAGAATTTTTTACCCAAGCAGTATACGATTTAATAGAGCGACATGAAATCTTAAGAACCGCTTTTGTTACCAATGAAAATGGTGAACCGGGACAAACCATCATCCCGATCGAAAAAACCGAACCTTTAAAAATTCAATATTTGGATTTGCGTAACAGCGAAACCTTAGAAAAGGATTTACAAAAAGCGCTTATCGAAACAGCTGATATCTCTTTTAATTTAGAAATGCCTCCTCTGATGAAAGCAGCATTGATAAGCGTTAAAGAAGATAAATGGATCATCAGTATTCTTTTTCATCATATCATTTTTGACGGATGGTCAACTGATGTTTTTGTAAAAGAACTGTACGCCTTATATGAAAAGTACAGCGAAAACAGCGCAATTACTTTACCGCCTTTAGCCATACAGTTCAAGGATTATGCAGCCTGGGAGCAAAGTATGATTACAAGTGATGCAATTGAAGCAGATAAAAAGTACTGGCTGAAACAATTTGAAGGCAGTTTGCCAATAGTAAGTGAATTGGGAGATCAAAAAAGACCCAACATCAAAACACATAACGGCGCAGTACACTCAAAAGTTTTGCAAGGTAGTATTTTGAAAGACCTAAACAGCTTATGTGAGAACGAAGAAGTTTCGCGTTTCATGGTCTTTTTAGCCGTAACCAATATTTTAATCTATAAAAATACCGGAGATCAGGATATCATCACAGGAAGTCCAATTGTAAACCGCGACTATCCTGAATTGTTTGATCAGATTGGTTTTTATGCCAATACCATTCCGTTGCGAACCCATTTAAATGAAAGCGCTTCGTTTACAGCAACTTTAAAACAAGTAAAAGAGAATGTAATCAAAGCCAAAGAACATCAAAAATTTCCGCTTGATGAGTTAATTAAACTTTTAGACATTAAATACGATGCCGGCAGAAATCCGTTGTTTGACATCATCGTTACCGCCAGAGAAGAAAACAATCAGGCAGCAGATTTAGAGTCTTATGATGCGATTATTGATGCTGTAGGAAATGGAATCTCTGCCAAATTTGATTTGACGTTCGATTTTTTAGTGACCGATTCGACACTTACCCTAACATTAGAATACAACACTGATATATTCTCTTCAGAAAAAATCACGGCATTGCTTAACCATTTAGAGCAGATATTGGTACAGGTTACCCAAAACGGAGACCAAAAAATAAGTGCGATCGATTGTTTGACAGCAGCAGAGAAAAAACATTTACTGGAAGAATTAAACGGTCATCAAACCGCGTATCCGAAAGATTCATCGATTATCGAATTGTTTGAAAAGCAGGTCGCTCTGACACCCGAAAAAACAGCTCTGGTATACAAAAAACAAAAGTACACCTATCAGGAACTCAATAATGTTGCCAATCAGCTGGCCAATTATCTGGAAGAAAATTACCAAGTAACAGGAGAATTGGCGGCCATTTATTTGCCAAAAAATGAATGGCAGATCATAAGCATTTTAGCCTTGTTAAAATCGGGTTGTGCTTACGTACCCATTTCGGCCGATTATCCGCAGGAACGAATCAGTTACATCATTAAAGATGCGAATGCCGAATGCCTGATTGCGGCGGATCTAATCGAAGATTTTGTACAATCACAGGCCGATTATTCGTCTAAGTTTGAAAGCATTTATGCGAAAGCAAACGATCTGGCTTATGTCATGTACACCTCCGGTTCTACCGGAGAGCCAAAAGGCGTTTTAATAGAACAGCAAAGCGTTGTCAGGCTAGTCAAAAACAACAATTTCATACACCTTACCGGAGAAGAAGTATTACTGGCTACAGGAGCTTTTTCGTTTGATGCCAGTACTTTCGAGTATTGGGGAATGCTTTTAAACGGAGGAACTCTGGTCATTTGCGACGAAAATACACTATTGTCTGTAAGAGGGATGAACGAGGTGGTTGCAAACGAAAAAGTCACCATGATGTGGTTTACCGCAGGCTGGCTGCATCAGTTAGTAGACGAAAACCTAATCTTATTCAAAAACTTAAAAACAATACTATGCGGAGGAGATGTTTTATCTCCACATCATATTACGAAACTGAAAAGTACTTATCCTGAATTAGTAGTCGTCAATGGTTATGGGCCTACGGAAAACACAACATTTTCGATAACCCATACCATTGACTTACCGATAAAAACATCCGTTTCGATAGGTGTTCCGATAAGTAATAGTACTGTTTACATTATGGATAAAAACCATCAGCTGGTACCTAAAGGAGTCATTGGTGAAATCTGTGTAGGAGGTGACGGTCTGGCAAGAGGTTATCTGAACAATGCCGAACTGACCCATTCAAAGTTTATAACAAACCCTTATAAAACAGAGGAAAGACTCTACAAAACGGGTGATTTAGGCAGGTGGACCCATAACGATACAATTGAGTTTGTAGGCAGAAAAGACAATCAGGTAAAATTACGAGGTTACCGAATCGAACTGGGAGAAATTGAAAATATCTTATGTACCCACAAATTAATATTTTCATCCTTGGTGGTCATCACAGACGGTACGGCAGCGGAAAAAAAATTAATTGCCTATTTGGTTACCGATGAAGATCTTGAAAGTAACACTTTGAAAAACTGGCTCAGAACCCAATTGCCAAAATACATGATCCCCAATCATTTTGTCTTTTTGCGAGAGTTTCCGTTAAACATCAACGGAAAGGTAGACAGAGCTAAACTTCCTGAAATTACCGAGCTGGAAACAGAACGCGCAGCCTATACGGAACCTGTGACACCTACTGAAAAAACACTGGCTAAAATATGGGAAGCTGTTTTAGAAATAGAAAAAATAGGACTCGCAGATAACTTCTTTGATCTGGGCGGACACAGTTTAAAAGCTGTAAAAATGTTCCACCTTATCAACAATCAGTTAGAAGTGAAACTTACCCTATCTGATTTGTTCAACAATCCAACCATAGAGAGTCTGGCGAACGAAATTGACAATGTCATTTGGGCCAATAACGAAGAACTGGAAGATGTCGAAAGCGAAAATATCACCATCTAATGCAATAAACAATAAACAATAAAACCTAAAGCCCCCTTAAAATCGAACCGTATTTAATCTATGAAAATAAAAGAAATATATGCACTGAATCCTTTACAGGAAGGAATTTTTTTTCGCTGGCAAATATCAGAAAATGAATATTTTGAACAATCCTGTTACCACATCTATGGGAAAGTTGAGGTGGAGTTGTTACAGAAAACATTTGATTTTTTGGTGTCAAGACACGATACCCTAAGAACCTGTTTTAACAACACTACCGTAAATGATATTTTGCAAGTGGTACTGGACAGTGTTCCTTCCGGTTTTTATTACCGGGACGAGAGCGCCAATGAAAATTTTTCTTTGGAGAATTTTAAAAAATCAGACAGAGACAAAGGATTTAATCTTTACAAAGGCTCACAAATAAGATTAACTGTTATTAAGCTACGGGAAAATGTATTTGAGTTTATCTGGAGTTACCATCACATTATTTTAGACGGTTGGAGTATTGAACTTTTAATAAAAGATTTTTTTTACGCCTATAAATGTTTATTGGCAGGTCAGGAGATTAAGCTACCTGCACCGCCAAGTTATTCAGCCTACAGCAAGTGGCTGATGGAACTTGATAAAAAAAGTATAGCGGCTTATTGGGAGGAATATCTTTCCGGATTTGAAACTAATACCGGAATACCATTTTTTAACCCGGAAAATCAAAATCGTCAGGATATGGAAGTTAAAGTACTTCATACGCTATCCGGAAAAAATAAAGGGACTGTTACAGCACTCTGTCGGGAATTAGGAATTACCGAAAATATCTTTTTTCAAACCATTTGGGGAATACTGCTTGCCAAATACAATGATACCGATGATGTCGTTTTTGGGAGTGTAGTGTCAGGCAGACCTTCAGAAGTAGATCGAATTGAGGAAATGTTGGGGCTCTTTATTAATACGATTCCCGTAAGGATAAAATTCAATGCAGAAGAAACGATAAAGAATATCCTGATCGATACCCAAAAAGAAGCCATAAGAAGTATCCCAAATCATTATATTCAACTGGCAGAAATACAATCCAATAGTAATCTGGGACAGCAGTTGTTTGATACTTTGGTGGTTTATGAAAATTATCCTTCACAGGAGTATGCAGAAGATGAGTTGATTAATTCGGCTCAGGACACTTTAGAAGTAGTAGCGGTAGAAGCATTTGAAAAAACAAATTATAATTTTTCACTGGCTATAGTTCCGGGGATTGATACCGTGTTAAGGTTTACCTATAATGCTCAAAAATACAGTTCGGAATTTATAGAAAACTTAAAAAAATCTTTTGAGTACCTCTACATTCAGGTTCTCAATAATCCCGACAGTTTATTTTCTGAAATTGATTTAGTTGCAGGAGAAGAAAGAAACAAATTATTTTTTGATTTCAACAGAGAGACTTTTGATATTACAGCAAACCATACGATCATCGGATATTTTTCTAAACAAGTCTTAAAAAATCCAAATAAAACGGCTGTAAAGTATAAGGAAGAATCTCTTAGCTATCAGGAATTAGATGAAAAAAGTAATAAACTGGCACATTATCTCATTCAGAATTATGATATAAAAGAGCACGATTTTGTTGCAGTCGCATTAGAAAGATCAGAAATGTTAATCGTAACTATTTTGGCCATTTTTAAATTGGGTGCCGTTTATGTTCCAATTGACATTCATTTTCCGGAAGAAAGAAAAAAAATCATAGTAGAAAGCAGTCAATGTGTAGTAGTAGTCAATGAAGATACGATCAAAGAATTTGAAAACTCTACTCAGAATGAGACTGCTATAAACAGAGAAATAGAACTTTCTCAGATTGCTTATGCGATCTATACCTCAGGGTCTACGGGAAAGCCCAAGGGAGTTATGGTGACACATCGCAATTTCAGTGTGCTTTTGGCCAATTGCAGAAAAAAATTCGGAACAGATGGTAAGACCCATTTCCCGGTTTTAGCGTCAAATTCTTTTGATATTTTTTTCTTCGAAGCTTTTTATCCTTTAACGATAGGGGGGACCATCACGATATTAAATTCTGAGACCATACAAGATCTTACGCTTTTGAGCAAAGAAATTGAAAAGATCAATGGCTTCCACGCTGTACCGGTTTTAATGAGACAGTTATTGGATTATAGTATTGATTTTGGTATTGCAGATCGTTTCTCGCAGGTTACAAACGTATTTATGGGGGGAGAAGTTTCTTCAAACGAAACTTTGGAAGATTTGTCAAAGACATTCCCTAATGCTTCTATTCATGTATTGTACGGACCTACTGAGGGAACCATTTTTATAACGGGACAAACTTATTTACAGAAACAGAAAAGTTACAATCCGCAACTCATAGGAATACCTAACAAAGGTTCAAAAATATACCTGCTGGATACCGCAAATAACCTGGTGCCCATAGGAGTTCCGGGAGAAATTTGTATTGCCGGCGAGCAAGTTGCAAACGGATATGTAAATGATGAAGGCCTTGAAAGAGACGTTTTTATGACTGATTTTTTTTCCAGGAAGAAACTCTATAAAACAGGCGATTTAGCCCGCTGGCATTTTAATGGAGTTATTGAATTCATTGGCCGAAAAGACAGTCAGATTAAATTAAACGGGTATCGTATCGAACTTGGTGAAATTGAAGCGGCACTTCGGGAACAGGAAACCATTAAAAAGGCCATAGTTTTAGTGGACAACCAAAAGGATGATCAGAAAAGAATCGTTGCTTTTTATACGGGAGCTGCAGAACTGGACGAGAAATCATTAAAAAAACAGCTGCAGCAAAAATTGCCGTCGTATATGATTCCTTCAAAGATAATTTGGGTGGAGACCTTTCCAGTGTTGATCAATGGAAAAACAAATGTGAAAGCCTTATTGACTTTAGGACAGCAAACCAGCAAAAGCGAACAATATATTTTGCCTAAAACCGAGTTGGAAGCAAAAATACTAAACATCTGGAAAGCGATCCTGTGTAATGAAAATATTGGCATACAGGATAATTTTTTTGAAATAGGAGGTAATTCCATTTCCCTTATGAAAATGGTACGGCTCATCAACAAAGAATTGGATATAAACTTAAAAGTACTCAATGCATTTAAGTGTGGCAATATCGAGGCACTTACCCATCATATTACACAAGATATAGAGCCTGGTCTTGAGAAAGTGAACGAAAAAAATTCTAAATCGGTTGACGTCGCCAATCAGACCCTGTCAATTTTAAAAAAGAAGCAGCAAATAAATTAAGAAGTATCTCAATAAAGTAAAATCAAATGGCAACAAACGATAATACAGGTTTAGAAATTGCGATTATAGGAATGTCCTGTCAGGTGCCGGGAGCAAATGACTGGAGAACGTTTTGGAACAACATTTCAAAAGGAGAAGAGTCTGTTTATACCTTATCAGAAGAAGAACTTCTTAAAAGAGGCTTTGTTACAAATGAGACCAACAAAAAGGTGCACATTCCGGTCATAGCAGAATTAGGGAATAAAGGAAGTTTTGATGCTGCCTTTTTTGGATTTACACCTTATGAGGCAGCACTAATGAGTCCGGTACACCGTATGTTTTTACAATCGGCCTGGCAAGCTCTGGAAGATGCCGGATGCCTGTCAGAATCAGCAATCAGTATTTATGCGGGCAGCGGAGGTGATTTGCCCTGGAAAGCACATGTTGCCCTAAATAGCGACGGCAGTACATTAGATCCTCTTACGCTTGATTTTATAACAAACAAAGATCATTTGCCCACTTTAACGTCGTATAAATTAAATCTGACAGGTCCTTCATTTTCAATCAATACGGCTTGTTCGACTTCACTTTCAGCCGTTCATCTGGCTTGCCGTGGACTCTTATTTGGAGAAGCGAAAGTAGCTTTAGCCGGAGGTATTTCTTTAATGTTGGAGCCCAGATTCGGTTACGAATACAAAGAAGGATCTATTTATTCCAAAGACGGACATTGCAGAGCATTTGATAAAAAAGCAACGGGAACCATCGGCAGTGAAGGCGTTGGAATTGTAATACTTAAACGACTGGAAGAAGCGCTGGAAGACAAAGATCATATTTATGCCGTAATTAAAGGAAGTGCCGCCAATAACGACGGGAACAGAAAAGTAGGTTATACAGCCCCAAGTATTGAAGGAGAAATGGAATGTATAAGATTAGCGCATAAAATGGCCGGAATAGCACCTGATAGTGTGAGTTATGTAGAAGCACACGGAACAGGTACAACCTTAGGAGACCCGATTGAAGTAGAAGCACTTAACATGGCTTTTGAAAATAATAGAGAACACAATTGTTTACTGGGTTCAGTGAAAAACAATATTGGTCATACCGATACGGCAGCAGGAGTTGTAGGCTTAATAAAAACAGCACTTAGTTTAAAATACCGTCAGATACCGGGAACGATAAATTACAGCGACCCAAACCCCAAAATCAATTTTAACGAAGGCCCTTTTTATGTCCAAAAAGAGCTTCAGAAATGGGAATCGGTCAATAATGAGCCTCGTAGAGCCGGAGTAAGTTCTTTTGGAATAGGAGGAACAAACGTGCATCTGGTTTTAGAAGAAGCGCCGGAAAAAGATAAAAATGAAACAAAAGAAACATCCAGTCTTTTCCTTTTTTCGGCCAAATCAAAGAGTTCACTTCAAAATTACCTTTTAAAATTTAAGGAGTTCCTAAAAAATGAAAGCGACATTGCTTTGGACGAAGTTGCTTATACCCTTCAAACCGGAAAAAGACATTTTGATTACAGAGCCGCAATAAGCTGTACGAACAAAGAAGAGTTATTCTTGTATGCCGATATTTTAAGCAATGAAGAAAATATAGGGAAGGTTGATGAAAAGAAAAAGACGATACTCTTATTTTTTCCTCATACAAACCATACGGATATCCAATTTTACAGTAATCTCTATAAAGAAAATGCAGGCTTTAGGAATAAAATAGACCAAAGTATTGCAACAGTGGAGCTGGGCAATTATGACCTGAAAAAATGGATGAATGAAACAGCGGTTAGTGGTAAATCAAGAGATAAATTACTCGCCAAAGTGTTTACGGTACTATCCGGTTATACTTTAGCCAATTTGCTGAAAGAATATGGAATACGGATCAATTTTACTTCAGGTGTTGGAATAGGAGAATATACCGCAGCCTGTGTTTCCGGAATATTACAGTTAAACGAAGTACTCGGGATGATGCTGTATGATGAAAAGGAAGTAAGCATACAACCCGCTAAGATTCCTTTTGTACAAACAGCCAAAGACATCACTATAAAAGAAGGAATTTTAACTCCTCAAAAATATTGGGTGAATGGCAGAAGTCTGAAAATTAACGCGTCGAAATCCTTCAGTGATATTGTGCAAAACAATTCAGCTGTTCTTTTGGAAATGGGTGACAGCACAGGTCTGACACAGTTTTTAAATACCACTTTAGCTGAAAATTTTGAGGAAAATAGCCATGTCACTATTTCCTTATCGCAAACGGATAAAGCCATTCATGCAGATGACATCCTAAAAAATACTTTAAGAAATTTATGGCTCGCAGGAGAAAATATCGATTGGAAAGAAACCTATGCTGACAATCACCCTGCAAAAATCACCCTGCCAGTTTATGAATTCGATAAAAACGAATATCCGCATGTGGTCCGTCTTAACCCCGAAAATTTTAATTTTTTGGCTAAAAAAGAGGAAAAAACCGAAGTTAGAGAGAAGGTGAATGTTTCGCAGAAAAAAAAGGAAACCACTTCAGAAACTATTCAGTCTGTGTTTGTTGAATTTCTTGGAGAGGAAAAATTTGATTTGGATAAAGACCTTTTCGAAATAGGCTGTGATTCCCTGAAAGGAATGTTAATCCTCAATAAAATTAAAAATGAATTGCAGGTCGAGTTGTCTCTGATGGATTTTATGGAGCATAGTTCCGTAAGAGAAGTAATCGAAACCGTTGAGACAATTACCAACAAACAGGACCAACAAGTAAAAACAATTACCATTTAGCCCCATTATTCTGAATCATAGAATCGTAAAATATTCTTAGGACAATTTACTCTACTTACTTAAATCGAATTGATTATGGATACACTACAGTTTTTGAATTATTTAACGGAAGAAAATATTACTATCCGGTTATCTGAAGATAATCTTCAAATTTCTTATACAAGTGAAGAGATTTCTGAGGCTGTGATGGAGGAAATAAAAGTACGAAAATCTGAAATCGTAGAATTTTTAAAACAGCAGCAGGAAACCAGAATGGAAGCAAGCATACCATTGGCACCCGCAGATCTGATGTATTATCCGCTCACACCTTCTCAGACAAGATCATGGATTGTGAGCCATAATTGGGGCGATAATTATGCTTACAACATGTCAAAAAGCTTTCAGTTTGAAGGAGAATTAGACATTGCAGCGCTTGAAAAAGCCAGTCAGGAATTGATTTCCAGACACGAGAGCCTTCGAACTGTTTTTGCTGAAAATGAAAGTGGTGAAATATGCCAGTGGATCAAAAGCCCTGAAACGTTAAATTTTAAGATCAGTCACATTGATTTTAGAGGAGAGGATACTTCAGAAGAAAGATTAAGCAAGTTCATTAAAGAGGAGAGGGGAATACCTTTTGACCTGCAGACCGGTCCTTTATTGAAATTTTACTTAATTCGTTTAGAGGCAGATAAATGGTTGTTTTATATTATCATTCATCATATCATTTGCGACAGCAGATCATTCAATATTCTGATACGCGATTTATTCTTTTTCTATAAAGCCGAAGTAATGCAAATGGATGCTTTATTACCGGAGCTCAGAATACAATATAAAGATGTGGCGGTATGGAAAAGCAAACGTTTTGAGGATATAAATTTAAGTAAAGAAAAAGAATATTGGATCAATCAGCTGGGAGGAGAACTGCCTTTGCTGCAATTACCTGAAGATTATACCAGACCGGTGATTAGAAATTCTGAAGTGGGGATGCTAAGACGTACCATTAAAGCCGAATCAGTAAAAGAGTTTAAGACGTATTGCAGAAACGAAGGCGGAACCTTGTTTACAGGATTGATGACTTTATTTAATTTAGTGTTCTATAAGTTTAGTGAGCAGAAAGATATTATTTTAGGATTTCCGGTGTATGGAAGAGATTTTTCTGAATTGGAAGATCAAATAGGTTTTTACGCGGATACAATTGCTTTGCGAACCCGTTTTGAAGCGCAGAATACCTTTAAGGAACTTTTTAATATTGTAAATACCAATGCTTTCAATGCCTATGAAAACAGAGAGTATCCATTTGAAGAAATCGTAAATCAGCTTCAGGTAGAAAGAAATCCGGGCAGAAATACCCTATTTGATGTATTTGTCGTATTGCAAAATTTTGACGCTGATTCTCTGGAAGACGATTTCCTTCCGGGAGGATTAAAAGTGGTTGAATTTGCAGAACTGAAAGAAGGGTATTCAGCTTATGATCTTACGTTTAATTTTGCGGAATCCAAAGAGGGAAGCCTTTTTTACGAAATCGAATACAACTCAGCAATCTATCAGGAGGAAACAATAAAACGTCTGACCGATCATTTAGAGTATTTAATGACGGAAACCATCGCAAACGATAAAATTGCTATAAGTGCTCTGGAGAGCATCGATTCTGGTGAACGTAAAAGAATTTCAGAATGGAGCCGAAATCAATCTAATGTTATTCTTTCTGATAAATTAACAGGAGATAGCCGTACAGCGTTGGATTTTGGTCTTTATTATTTCGGAAATACCGGAACAGAAGAAAATCAGTATGAAATACTAATGATTGGAGCAGCTTATGCAGATCTTAATGGTTATAGTGCAGTCTGGACACCGGAAAGACATTTTAATGAATTTGGCGGACCTTTTCCAAATCCAAGTGTCTTGGGAGCAGCCGTAGCAGCAAGAACCAAAAATATAGGCATAAGGTCAGGAAGCGTTGTTGCAGGACTTCATCATCCCATCAGAATAGCCGAAGAATGGTCGGTAGTTGATAATATTTCAGGAGGAAGAGCAGGCATCTGCTTTGCTTCGGGATGGAATGCTAATGATTTTGTTTTTTATCCTGAGAATTTTAAAGACCGAAAGGATATTTTAATTCAGACCATAGAAGATGTTCGCTCGCTTTGGATCGGAAATTCGGTAAATTTTAAAGGAATTGATTCGATAGAGAAACCTTTTAAAATATTACCAAAGCCAGTTCAGAAAGAAGTTTCTGTTTGGATTGCCTGTACCGGAAATATAGAAACCTATAAAAGAGCAGGAGAAATAGGAGCAGGAATTTTGACAGGATTGTTAAATCTTAGTTTTGATGAACTGGAAGAAAAAATTGCGGTATACAGAAAGGCTTACAAAGAAAATAATCATAAAGAAGGCGGCGACAGAGTGGTACTCATGTTGCACACTTATCTGGATGAAACGGTAGAAAAAGCACAGGAAAAAGCAAGACCATCAATGAAGAAATATTTGCTAAAGTCTCTTGAAATGAATGGGAAAGAAGCTTTGGAAAAGAGCAGTGATCCATCACTTCAAAAAATAACAGAAAAGTCAGTTGACGAAATGCTGGATTTTTCGGTGAGCAAATATTTTAAAGAAGGCAGCCTTATCGGAAATTTAGAAAGCAGTTTACCGATCTTAAATAAAGTGGTAAAAGCAGGAGTAAATGAAATTGCCTGTTTAATCGATTTTGGTATTGACAAAACAAGTGTGTTGGAAGGCTTACCTTATATCACAAAATTAAAAGATTCTTTTAACGCTGTACAAAAAGAGATTGGTGCAACTAAAAAGGAGGACAGCAGTAAGAGTATTGAAACTTCGGTACTAAAACTTTTTAAAGAACAATATCTTTTGCATCCCCATAAGATTGCAGTTTCGGACGGTACTGATTCCCTAACCTATGAAGCGCTTTACCAGAAATCAGAAAATCTGGCCCGATACTTACAATCAAAAGGAGCTAAAAAAGGAATGATCATCCCGTTGTGCATCAACCGTTCTGTTGATCAATTAGTGGGGATTTTGGGCATCCTGTTAACCGGAGCTGCTTTTTTACCCATTGATTCCGGTTTCCCAAACATAAGAATTACGCAGATCATAGACGAAGTAAATCCTGAATTACTGGTAGCTCAAAAAGAAAACACGAGTCTTTTTTCTTCCGAAATAGTAAAAGTAGACATCCATGAAGTTCCCAATGTTAGGGACAGTATTTTCGAAGCGGTAGCAATAGATTCAAGTGATCTAGCTTACGTTATTTTTACGTCAGGGTCAACAGGAAAACCAAAAGGAGTAATGATCAGTCATCATTCACTTGAGAATGTAATCGTTTCATTGTCTCAGCAATTAGAATTGGATCAAACCATAAAATTTGTAGCAGTAACTCCTCTGATATTTGATATTTCACTTTTAGAAATCTTCTTGCCTTTAATCACTGGAGGGCAGGTTGTAATGACAAATGAAAAGGAAGGAAAAGACATTTATCATCTGAATAATTTTCTAAAAGAGAATACAGTAACTCACATGCTTACGACGCCAACAAGATGGAAAATGCTTTTGGACACAGGCTGGAAAAATACAGAAAATCTGGTGGTTATGGCTGCCGGAGAAGATTTGGATCAACAACTGAAAAATAATTTGGTCGCACTTACCGGTACCGGTATCTGGAATCTTTATGGCCCAACTGAAACCGCCATCATCTCCAGTTTGCAATTTTTGGAACAAGACGATATCGTAAACATCGGAAAACCAATTGATAAAACAGGATTATATGTTTTGTCTGAAGAAAAAATGCTAATGCCTCAGGGCGCTGTCGGAGAGCTTTACATTGCAGGAAGCGGACTTGCTTTAGGCTATTTTAAGGATATAGCACTTTCAGACGAGGCGTTTGTTTCCAATACTGTTGATCCTGAGATGGGCGATTTGTTATACAAAACGGGTGATTTAGTCAAATGGCTGCCGGACGGGACTTTGAAATATATGGGACGAAAAAAGAATCAGATAAAAATCAGAGGTTATCGTATTGATTTAAAAGAAATCGAAAATGTCCTGGAACAATACCAATCCGTAAAAAAAGCAATATTGTCCCTGAATGAAGATGAAAATGGTGAAAAAGAATTGACAGCCTATCTGCATAGCAATGAAAAAATAGATTATGTGTCATTAAGAACATTTCTGAAAAGCTATTTACCGGATTATATGATTCCCGAAAAATTTAAGACCGTAAAGGAAATCCCGGTAACCGTAAACGGAAAAGCAGATCTCAAAAAATTACACCTTCTTAAAAATAATTATACCATAAGCAATCAAAACACTTTTGTATTGGCGAGAAATGAGACGGAAAAGCAGTTAGCGGAGATTTGGAAGGACTTATTAAAACTGGAAGAAATAAGCGTAAACGATAACTTCTTTTTTCTGGGAGGAAGCAGTTTGAAACTTGCAAAAATGAAAAATGAAATCTATAAACGATTCGGTATACCGCCCGTTTCTTTAACCTTATTGCATCAGCTTACTATAGCCTCTTTCTCGGTTGAGGTAGAAAAATTAGTCAAACAGACGGAGGAAGTTGACGAAGAGGAATACGAGAAATTCAATATTTAAGATACTCTTTTACTTTTCTAAAATTAAAACCAAATAACCTTTTAAAAATTCAGAAATGATGGAAAAAATAATTTCGCAACCGTCAATCGATGTTGTAAACCCATTATTATTTTCTATGGGCGAAGATGTGATGGGATTTCTAAACGAAGTTCAGTTGCAATATCCTGAGGCAATTTCATTTGCATCAGGCAGACCAGACGCTAAATATTTCAATATCGGGCAATTTTCTGAATGTCTGGACTATTTTGTACAGCATAATGTTTGTGAAAAAGGGATTGAAGAAAATATAGTTTTGGAAAATCTGGGACAGTACAACAGAACCAAAGGAATCATAAATACAGAAGTTGCAAAATATCTGTTTATTGATGAGTTTATAAAAGTAAATCCAGAAGATATCCTTATCACAGTAGGAGCACAAGAAGCCATCGCCATTGGAATAACAACGCTTTGCGATCGGGAAAATGATGTTATTCTGGTAGAAGATCCCGCTTACATTGGGATAACACATTTTGCAAAAATCAATGACTACAAAATTGAAAGTATTCCGGTTATTGTAAATGAATCTTCCATAAAAGCAATTGAAGATAAAATTTTGGAGCATCAGGAAAAGGGTAAAAAAGTAAAAGTGGTTTACGTAATTCCCGATTTTCAAAACCCTACCGGAAACAGCATGTCTTTGTCCAACCGCCATAAACTTCTGGCATTGGCACGTTTGTATGATTTTGTGATATTTGAAGACAATGCCTACGGTGATTTTTATTATGAAAACGAAAAATTGCCTACTCTAAAATCGTTGGATGAAAATGATACTGTAATCTACTTGAGATCCCTTTCAAAAACGATATACCCTTCTTTACGTCTTTGTTTAATGGTCGTTACACAAAAAGTAAAAGTACAGGGTAAAATTTTTGCCCTAAGCGATTTAATGGCGAAAACGAAAGGATACGTCACTGTAAATACCCCATCAATAATGCAGGCCATGTTTGGCGGTTTATTACTAAAGAACAAATTTTCGCTCGAATCCTTAAATGCTGAGAAACGGACAGGTATGAAAGAAAAGAGAGATCAGCTTTTAGAAAGTCTGAATCATTTCTTTAATAAGGAAACACAGTACTGGGCAGAAAATATCAGTTGGAATTTACCTGCAGGAGGTTTTTTCTTAATTCTTAAAGTGCCATTTAAAGTGACTAAAGAAGATGTTATAAGATGCGCAGAAGTCAATAAAGTAATTTTTACCCCTATGTCTTTTTTTTACATGAACGAAGGAGGCGAAAAGGAGTTGAGGCTGGCCTTTAGTAATGTCACCAAAGAAGAAATCATAAACGGAGTGCAAAGATTGTCTGAGTTTATAAAATCGAAAGTAAAAAACCAATAAAAACTATAAAAATGGAAAACAACAATGAAATAATCGTATCTGATTTTTTTAATATGGAGTACGATTTTGTCGAGTATTATGTGGGTATGGCTAAAATGGTAGTATTCTGGCACGTTAAAGCATTAGGTTTTGAAGTGATAGCTTACGCCGGACCGGAAACAGGTGTTTTAGATCGTTGTTCTTATTATATCGTAAAAAATGATATAAAACTGGTGATCACCTCAGCATCACAGCCTAGTTCGTACAAAATAGTTTCTTTCGTAGATCTTCACGGGAACGGTATCAAGAGACTGGCCATAAACGTTGATAATGTTAAGGACTTCTTCGAAAGAGCTATGAAAAATGGGGCAATACCAGTAGAACATCCGCATTTAACCTCAGATGAAAATGGTTTTGTAGAACAGGCATCTTTAAAAATGTTTGATGATAATGAAATTGTACTCATCAATTATGATAATTATAATGGAGACTTTCTTCCGGGATATAAAAATGTACAGAGCGAATGGAACTTTGAAGGAGAAGATACCGGTCTGCAAAAAATTGACCACGTAGCTTGTGCCTTAAGACTCAACGAAATCAATTTATGGGAAAAGTATTTTAACAACATCTTCCTTTCTAAAACCGTGGTCGAATTTGACGAGAGAAAAGTAAAAGGCGAAAAGAAAATAGGGATGTTATTGAAAGTGCTTCAATCCGGTAATAAAAGCATTAATAACGTTTTGGTTGAACCGGAACATGGCGTAAAAAATCAGGTACAATTGTTTATCGATCAAAACTACGGAACCGGAATACAGCATATCGCTTTTGAATCAAACAACATTATTAAATCTGTAAAAGCATTGAGAGAGTCCGGTGTGAAATTTACCAGATATCCGGATTCTTACTATGAAAAATTAGCTTCGAAATATCCTGAATTGGACGTAGAACCTTTAAAAAAGCACGGGATCTTGTGCGATGTTTTAGAGGGAGCCCTGCTCTTTCAAATCTTTACCACACCTATAGGAGACAGAGCTACATTTTTCTATGAAATAGTACAAAGAGTAAATGATTATCAGGGCTTTGGTTTAGATAATATCTACGCTCTGTTTGAAGCAATGGAAGAAGAACTGACACTTTCGAATAAAATTTAACAAGGATGACAGGCTGCAAGACCGATATTATAAATGCTATAATTGAAATAGTGGGGCATGACTATGTATTAATGAATGCTGAGTTATTGTACAATTATTCCAGAGACTGCACCTCTGATGAAGAGAGTATACCCTCGGCAGTAATCTTACCTAAAGATGAAAAAGAGATATCAAAAATTCTTAAAATCTGTAATGAAACCAAGACCAGTATCACCGTGAGAGGCGGTGGTACCGGAGTCAGCAGAGGAGCATTATCTCATACAAACGGCCTGATACTTTCGCTGGAACGGTTGAATAAAATCATCGAGATTAATAAAATCGACAGGATTGTTACAGCAGAGTCAGGAGTGATCACTCAGGATTTGCGTAATGCGGTTTTAAAAGAAGGTCTAAATTTTCCGCAAAACATCAGCAGTGCCAACGCTTGTTTCATAGGTGGAAATATAGCAGTATCGAGTGGCAGTCCAAAATCATTGAAATATGGTACGACTAAAGATTATGTCATCAATTTAGAGATTGTTTTACCTGATGGAAGTATTATATGGACAGGAAAAAATGTAACTAAAAATGCAACCGGTTATAATCTTACCCAATTGTTTACCGGAAGCGAAGGAACACTGGGCATCATCACTAAAGTAGTATTAAAACTAGTTCCTCCCGTGAAAGAACTGCTTCTCATGATTCCCTTTACTAAAATTGAGAAGCTGTTTGAAGGCGTACAGCAGTTTTTTGTAAAAGGATACGACGCTTCAAGTATTGAATTTATTGATCAGAAAGGAGTAGAGCTGGCCTCAAAATTTCTGGATAAAAAACAATGGAATTCTAAACGTATTGAAGGGATTTTATGGATCGAACTTGAAGGCACAGATTCAGAAAAACTAATGCAGCAGGCTATTGAAATCAGTGAATTTATCAGCACTTACACACCAGAAGAAATTAGCATAGCAGATACCCAAAACGAAGTGAAAGCACTATGGGAAATGCGTTCTAAAATTGGAGAAGCGGTTATTCATCATGTGTTTTTCAGAGACATCGACATTGTAGTACCCCGTTCTAAAATTGATGAAATGTACAAATCAATTGCAGGGATAGCCCAAAAATATGATTTTGAATACACGGTTTTCGGACATGTTGGGAATGGAAATTTTCATGTCAATATTTTTCAGGACAAACAAAGCAGTAAAAAGCAGTGGGAAGACCATCTGGCAATTTGGGTGAAAGCCATTTTCCTCAGAGCACTAGAACTGGGCGGAACCATTTCGGGAGAACACGGAGTTGGTAAAATTAATCTTCCCTATTTAGAAGATGCCATGACCAACCATCAGATCCATATAATAAACGGCATCAGGGAGCTATTCGATAAAAACAGAATCATAAATTAAAATTTTTACACAGGACCATTTAACTAACATACACTATAGAATTTAGTGTACACGAAAAAATATTATTATGGGTTACGATTTATTTACAAAGCTGAAAAAACTTAAAGTTACTGTCAAAGTAATAAACAATAATCTGGATGTTAAAGCTCCCAAAGGTGTTTTAAATGAAGAACTATTAAAGGAAATCAAATCAAAAAAGGAAGAATTAATTGATCTGGTGAATAAATATGCCAAAGATCAGGTTAATGAAAGCCATGCTATTCCTGTCGCACCAAAAAGCGAACATTACCCGTTATCTTCTTCCCAGCTTCGATTATGGGTTCTAAGTCAGATTGATAAAGCAAACTTCTCCTATAATATTCCCGGAATTCAGGTTATTGATGAAGCATTGGATACTACTGCTTTTATGCTGGCCATTCGTGATTTGATTCATCGTCATGAAGTTTTAAGAACTGTTTTTAAAACCGTAGAAGAGGAAGAAGTAAGACAGTTTATTATAGCTCCGGAAGATTTTGAATTTCCTTTTCAGCAAATCGAAGTAAACGGTGATGAAGAAAAATTAAACGAAATCCTGACCGGTATAAGTAATACTTTTTTCGATCTTGAAAAAGGTCCTTTATTCAAGGGAGCTCTGGTAAAAGTTAACAATGACAGATTCGTTTTTGGGTATAATATGCATCATATTATCAGTGATGGCTGGTCTATTGGTATCATGATTAATGAATTGCTTAAAAACTATGATGCCCGACGAAAAGGAGAAACCGTACAGAGTCATCCTTTGCAGATACATTATAAAGATTATGCTGTATGGCAGCAAAAGCAATTAGCAGACGAAGTGTTCAATAAAGAGAGAAAGTATTGGCTCACTCATCTGGAAGGTGATTTACCGATACTATCACATTTTGGAGATTTCCCCCGTCCGGCTATCATGAGTTACAATGGAAATGTGACAAGAAAGGATATACCCACAGCTTTGTATCAAAAGTTTAAATCCTTTTGCAGAGAAAATTCAGGTACTTTGTTTACAGGCTGTCTCAGTCTTATCAATATACTATTGCACAAATACACCGAACAGGAAGATTTTATTGTTGGGAGTCCGGTTTCAGGCAGAACACATAAGGACATGGCCGACCAGATTGGATTTTATGTAAACACCCTGGCACTTCGAACACAATTCGGAGCCGCTCATTCTTTTGAAGAGGTTTTTCAGAAAAATAAAATGGTAACCTTAAATGCAATTGAAAATCAGAATTACCCTTTTGATGAATTAGTGAATCATCTCAACCTAAAAAGAGACCTCAGCCGTAGTGCTTTATTTGATGTTATGATTGATATTCAGAACGAAAATCAGAGCGACGATCAAAAAGCAGGTACATCCTATAACGAATTATTAAACGGAGGGGTTAGTAAATATGATTTAACCTTTACGTTCATAGAAAAGTCTGATTCCCTGACGGTTGAATTGGAATATAATACCGATATTTTTACCGGAGAAACAGCAGTCGGATTCCTAAAAGATTTAGAAAATATAGTAGAAGCAGTAGCTCAAAATCCGGTGGAGAAAATTGGCTCTCTTCCTCTGAATATAAATAGGAGAACAGCTCATTCTAAATTAGAATCCCCTGAAGAAATTGTGACAAATGAAGAGATAACCCATACGCTGCCGTCAACTCCGCTTGAAAAAGCATTGGCGGGGTTATGGGAAGAAGTTTTAGGAATTTCGCACATCAGTATGGAAGATAACTTTTTTGATTTGGGAGGGCATAGTTTAAAAGCTTCCAGGTTAATTAGTAAAATTCATAAAGAGTTTCGTGTAAAACTACAGCTAAAAGATTTGTTCATTCATACAAGTTTAGCTTCTCAATACGACCTAATAACCAAAGAACAAGAGGTTGATTATAGTGAAATTCCTGTATTGGAGAAACAAAATGGTTACCCGCTTTCCATAATGCAGCGTCGTTTGTGGATCCTGAGCCAGCATGAAGCAGCCAATATCGCCTACAACATGTCCGGGGCTTATGTATTTGAAGGGGAACTGGATTTCGATGCGTTAGAGAATGCATTTGTACAACTGATAGAACGTCATGAAATTTTAAGAACCAGCTTTAAAGAAAATGATCAAAATGAAGTGTTGCAATACGTTACACCACTTGAAGACATTCTTTTTACCATAAAAAATACTGACCTGAGCCATACAAACGAAACAGTTCTCGAAAAACATTTGTTTGAAGATTTGTCAGCTCCTTTTGATTTGTCTTCAGGAACTTTGTTAAAAGCCAGTATCTATAAACAATCTCAAAACCGTTGGGTATTCAGTACCGTAATTCACCATATTATTAGTGATGCCTGGTCTATAGAAATCATTGTAAAGGAGTTGTTGCAGCTCTACAACAGTCTGGTAACCGGCGTTCCGTCAGCATTAACTCAGCTGCCTATTCAATACAAAGACTATTCGTCATGGCAGCTTACAGAGCTAAGCGGTTTCAGATTGGAGTTGCATAAAAACTATTGGCTGAATCAGTTTAAAGGCGATTTACCTACTTTAGATTTAGCAGCAGGAAAGCAGCGTCCACTTATAAAAACATACAATGGAGGGCTGTATACTAAGATGATTCCCCGTTCTTTAAGTGACAGATTTGATCAGCTTCTTAAAAGCCAGGAAACTACTTTGTTCATGGGATTACTTAGTGTAGTCAATGTTTTGTTTTACCACTATACCCAACAGGAAGACATTGTGATCGGAAGCCCTGTTGCAGGAAGAGATCACGCTGATTTAGAAAATCAGATTGGTTTTTATGTAAATACTTTGGCACTTAGGACTCAATTTTCGAAAAAAGACAGTTTCAATACAATCTTGTCTAAGGTAAAAAAAGTGGTTCTGGGAGCACATGAACATCAGTTATATCCATTTGATGATCTGGTTTCTTCCTTGGATATTCCAAGAGATATGAGTCGTAATCCTTTGTTTGATGTACAGGTTATTGTTCAAAACCAACAAGTATCAAACTCCAAAGGAATGGAGAATTTATCGGTTAACGAATATCAGGGAAAATTACCGGATTCCAGTGTGTTTGATTTGGTTTTTAATTTTGCTGATTCTGAAAATGGTTTAGCTACCAGTATCATTTACAATAGCGATGTTTTCGATTCAGAAAGAATAGAACAATTTGGAAATCATCTGGAGCAGCTATTAGCAGCTTTATTGCAAAATGCAGAACTGCCGGTACAGGAATTGAAATGGTTACTAAAAGAAGAAGAACAATATTTACTTGATTTCAATTCAGAAACATTGGACTATGATACAGCTAAGAACGTCTTAGATAGGATCAGAGAGCAGGTCGAAAAAAATCCCGAAGCCATAGCGGTATCTTTTGAAGGAAATCAATTGAGTTATTCCGAATTGGATAAACGTTCCAATCAACTGGCTCATTATTTATTGGAAGTGTACCAGATACAACCTAATGATTTTGTTGGAATGATGCTCGATCGTTCCGAATCGATCTTCATTGGTCTTTTAGGAATATTAAAGACAGGAGCTGCTTATGTTCCTATAGATCCCGATTACCCGGTTTCCCGAAAAGAATATATCCTGAAAGATACCAACGTAAAGGCCCTGCTCACACAATCCGATTATATGTTTGATCTATCGTATTATGAGGGCGGAATATTCGCCATGGATGTACAGATGTACAGTCTGACAAATTCAACAACCGCTCCTCAAATAACAGTTTTACCGGATCATTTGGTTTATATCATTTATACTTCGGGATCTACAGGAAATCCAAAAGGAGTTATGGTAACCCATGGCAACCTACAGCATTCTTTAGCACCACGAGGCAATACCTATTCGCCAATAAAATGCTTTTTGTTATTGTCTTCAGTTGCTTTTGATAGTTCAGTCGCGGGGATATTCAGTACATTAACTACGGGAGGAACATTGTGTATCACCAGCAGCTCGGATATTGCTAATGTTAATTTTATCGCAGCTCTTATTGTTTCTCAAAAAGTAAGTCATTTATTAACAGTGCCTTCCTACTATAAACTGCTTTTGAATGCCTTATCAGATAAAGAATCTTCTATTGAACAAGTTACGGTAGCCGGGGAAACTTGTCCGATAAGTTTAATCGAAGACCATTTTAAAAGCAAAATAGGTCAATCAGGCTGTGATTTGTTTAATGAGTATGGTCCGACAGAATGTTCTGTTTGGAGCAGCGTTCATCAATATGAAGAAGGAAAACCGGTGACAGCAACTATCGGGAAACCTATTGCCAACACCCGTATTTACATCTTAAACGAAAAAGAAGATTTAGTTCCGCTAGGTGTGATTGGGGAATTGCATATTGGAGGTAGCGGCGTAACCAAAGGATATTTAAACAATTCGGAATTAACGGCCCAAAAGTTTGTAAAAGATCCTTTTAGTGAAGCAGGTTTAATGTATAAAACAGGTGATTTAGGCAGGTGGAATTCAGCCGGGGAAATCGAATTTTTAGGCAGAAAAGACAATCAGGTAAAAGTGAGAGGATATCGTATTGAACTGGGCGAAATACAGTATGCTGTTGAACAGTACAGCCATATAGAAGCAGCGGTTGTTTTAGTAAAAGAAAACAAAACGGGTGATAACGAACTGTATGCTTATTTGTTAGAAAAGGAAGCAATAAACATCTCAGAGTTAAAACACCATTTAAAAGACTTGCTGCCTTCTTATGCCGTACCCGCTCACTTTATTACTTTGGAAGCATTTCCGTTAACACCAAACGGAAAAATAGATACCAAGGCACTATTAGAAATAGGAGGCTCAGAAACAGAAAGAGGAGCAGCATATGCAGCTCCGCAAACAGCAGAAGAAACAGCCCTAGTAAACATATGGGAAACCGTTCTGGACAAGAAAAAAATTGGTATAAATGATCGGTTTTTTGATTTGGGAGGAGACTCTATTAAAGTGTTGAAAATTGTGAATGGTATTTATAACGAAATGCAGTTGGAAATTACAATTTCAGATGTCTATAGCAATGATTGTATCTCGCAATTATCAGATTTTATAAAAAACAACAGAGCGTCACTGGACGTTAAAAAAACGGCTGTTACTGGAACCGGGAACCAGGGATTAGAAGCTATTGATTTCATAAAGAACCGTGTTTTAGGATCTTTAAATGAAAACGACGCTGATGCCATTGAAGACGTTTACCCAATGAGCGACATTCAAAAAGGAATGATCTATGAGTCATTGAAATATGAAGGAGCGAGTATATATCACGATCAGATGATCAATCACCGCGAATTTAAAGATTTTGATGTTTCGGTTTTCAGAAAAGCCATGCAACTAGTGACTGAAAAGCATGAGATTCTGAGAACAGGATTTAATTTACAGGATCACGATCAGGAAGTTCAAATTCTATACAAACAAGCAGAAATACCGGTTGTGTATGAAGATTTATCTCAGTTGCAGTCCTTAAAAGAACAGGAAAAAGTTATTACAGCCTTTCTTCAGTCAGAATTGCTCCATCCGTTTGATGTGACTCAGGCGCCATTATTTCGTATGGCTGCTTTTAATCTGGGCAATGATACAATTGTTTTTGTTTCGCAATGTCACCATGCCATTATTGACGGCTGGAGTGATTCATTATTACTCACGGAAATCAATAATGTATACCTTAAATTACTTGAAAATCCTTCGTTTAAACCTGCTAAATTACAATCGAGTCATAAGGATTATATGCTGCACCAATTGCAGGACAAGCGAAAGGAAGAGACTGCAGCATTTTGGACTAATGAATTAAACGATTACAACAGACTTGATCTGTTTACTGAAAAAGAAACAGACGATTTTAAATTGTTCAGCTTTGAGAAAAAAGAGTTAGCAAAAATTGAAAGTCTAAAAAAGGCTTACGGTATCAGATTAAAAGAACTGGCTTTGAGTGCCTTTGTGTATACTTTAAAATTATACTCGTACAGCAATGACATTACAATTGGTCTGGTTGTAAATACAAGACCTGCCTTACCGGATGCTGACGAAATGTTAGGCTGTTTTCTAAATACAATACCTTTCAGAGTTGAAGTGAGTAGGGATTTAAGTGGTGAAGATTTACTGTTGTTAGTAAAGCAAAAACTGATCGAAGTAAGTAATTTTTCGGATATGAGTTTGGCCAGTATCGCTTCTGTTACTAATGAGATTAAAGGATTAAACAATCCTTTCTTTGATATCATTTTCAATTATGTTGATTTTTATTCTTACGATGCATTAGAAGAACAATCTAACGAAAAAGAAGAATCATATCTCGAGAATCAGGAATTAACCTTAAACGGAAAAGGAGTTACCAATACGTATTTCGATTTTACTGTTAACAATACCAATAATGCAGCATTGTTTGACTTTGCACAAACCAGAGCGCTCGTTAACAAAATTGAATTGTCTGAAATAGAGTCCGTGTACAAAAAAGTGTTTAGGCACATTGTAGAGCATCCGGAATCTTCATTAAAAGAACTGGATCATTTATCCGATGAGGAAAAGGAAATTTATGAGAATAAAAAGCAGAATGACTCTGTAACCGTAAACGAAGATCAGACCGTATTGGATTTATTTAACAGACAGGTCCTTCTAAACCCTGACTATCCGGCGCTGCATCACAATGGTGTAAATATGAGTTATGCCGAATTAGATCAGAAATCGAATCAATTAGGAAACTATCTTAAAAAACAAGGTATAGGGAAGGAAGATTTTGTGGCAATACTACTGGATCGCTCTATAGAAATGCTGGTTTCAATTTTTGGAATCATAAAAGCAGGAGCAGCCTATGTTCCTTTAGACGAGGGTTATCCGCAGCAAAGAATCGATTTTATTTTAAAGGATACAGCCGCAAAAGCCATAATTTCTAAGCCGTCTCTTTTAGAAAACTTTTCAGAAGAATCCTTTCCAAAAACGATATTAATTGACACAGACTGGGATGCCATCTCGCAGGAAAGTGTAGCAGAAACCGATCATAATCTTACTTCAAACGCTTTAATATACAGTATATACACCTCTGGAACAACCGGAAACCCAAAAGGGGTTTATATTGAACACAAAGGAGTAGTAAATCTGGCAAACTCGTTAATAAAAAGATATAAAATACAGAAAGAAGAGAAAATTTTAGCTTTTTCTAATTATGTATTTGATGCTTCAGTGGAACAAATTTTTATTGCACTAAGCAGTGGAGCGACTCTAGTGTTATGTGATAAAGAGGATTTACTGGATAATGAAAAATTTGCGGACCTTTTGATGGAAAAAGAGATCACCCATATAGATGTAACACCAACTTACCTCGAAAATGTGATCCCAAATAAATACCATCTGAACAGAGTTGTGGTCGGAGGTGAAGAGTGCTCAATAGATCTAGCCAGAAAATGGGCGGCTCACACGGACTTCTACAACTCTTATGGTCCTACCGAAACCACTGTATCTTCGACGATATATGCCTACGACAAAGAGAATGATAAAGATCTAAATCGCCTGCCAATTGGAAAACCAATTGAAAATACGACTATTTATATTTTAGACCATGCTTTGCAAATTGCGAAAACCGGAGTCGTTGGCGAAATGTATATTGGAGGTATCGGAGTTTCCAGGGGGTACATCAATCAGGAAGCACTTACCAAAGAGCGTTTTGTGACCAATCCTTTTGCCAAAGAAGAAACCTTATACCGAACAGGCGATTTGTGCTGTAGGTTATCGGACGGGAATATTCAGTTTTTTGGCAGGGCCGATGATCAGGTAAAAATCAGAGGTTACAGAATTGAATTGGGCGAAATCGAAAATGCATTTCTTCAACAAGAAATAACAACTTCTGTTGCGGTACTGGCCAAAGCAAACAAATTAGGAGAAAAAGAAATTGTAGCTTATCTGGTGCCTGATGAACATTATGATGTGAAAGATATCCGAACCAGGTTAAAAAGCATTTTACCTTATTTCATGATTCCTTCTTATTTTGTTCCGATAGAAGAAATTCCATTAACAAAAAGTAGAAAAGTAGACCGAAATAAATTATTAGCCATCGAAATACACAAAACGGATAGCCTCAGATCGCTTGTTCCGCCGGAAAATGAAACCGAAAATACGATCCTTCAGATATGGCAGGACATTTTAGAAAAAAGAGACATCAGTGTTATGGACAATTTTTTTGAAATTGGCGGATATAGTCTGAAGGCGATCAAGCTAAAGGCAATGCTAAGAAGAAAAGTAGGCTTAGACATTTCGATAAAAGATCTTTATAACGCGCCAACGATCAGAGAATTGGCTCAGGGTAAAAAAACATCCGATGCTGCAGTGATCCATTTACATGCCGGAGATCCTCAAAATACAATTTACTTCATACCGCCAATTCTGGGTAATTCTATAATGTATCATCCTTTGGCAAAAGTATTAGGGAATGAGTTTAATTCGATTGGTTTGCAATACAAAGGATTAGAGCCTGAGGAAGAGCTTTCTCAGTCTATTGAACAAATGGCCGCTTATTTCAGCGCAGAAATTAAAAAACGTCAGAGCAATCAGCCGTTTGTGGTTTTGGGATATTCAATGGGGGCTTCAATTGCCTTTGAAGTAGTTAAAGAACTGGAAAAACAATACGATGCCATTGAATTGGTTTTGGTGGACAGACCAACGTCTCTAAATGAAAGCAACGATACGGAGCATATTGACGAACAGGCCAATTGGCTGCTTGATGAATATCAGAAGGTGATTGATTTAAGTAAAGACCAAAAAGCAAGTGTTTTGTCTTTTATGAAAAACAACCTACTGCTGGACAATCAATATACACTTCAGGGTAAAATTTCCAGTACGATATATGTTCTTGAATCCTCGGAGAATGAATTAAAAAGTAATATGAAGGACTGGCAGGATTATACCAATGGAGCGTTAGTACACGATTACCTGCCAGGGACACACTGGGAAGCTTTCAACGGGAACAATTTTGACAAGTACGTTGAAATTTTTAAAAGTAGCATTCAAAAAACAAGTATAGAAACCAACTAAAACTGTAAAACTAAATAATCAAACAGAATGGAAAACACAGAAAAGTATTATTTTAAACCAAATGTAATTATTGGACCATTAGTAGATAAATGGTATGCATGGACACACTTAATTTCTCCTGCCACAGCAGCAATGAACATTGTCGAAAGGCATTTAAAAATAATGAACTCCTATATTCAGGCTCCTGCAATTCATGAGGCAGCCGTAAAAAATCCTAAAATGTTAGGAGGACCTTTTATGGACTATGAAACCCGAAGAGTAGAGGAAGTCAAAGAACTAAAAGCTGAAATTCTCGAAAAGCAGGCAAACGCAATACAATTATCAGATGCTATAAAAGAATTGGATCAGTTGCTAAAAACCAAAGCAAAAGGAGCGTCTTTAGAACCTTTGTACAAAGAAGTTCCGGAAATATTAAAAGGATATGTAGAATTGGTTTACGATTTAAACAACCATCCTTCGTATCGTTTCTTTGAGTCTTTATTATACAACAGCCCATTCTATTCCAAACATTCTCAATCTATTTCTTTATGGGAAACACTAAATGATGAGCGTCCATTTTGTTTGAGTACTCCACAATTAGAAGATCCTAAGGTATTACAGTTGGATATTCCGTTTGATCATAAAGGAATTGATACGTTAAGCAGAATGAAGAGAAATCCGGGATCTATTGAGGCCGTTGCCGAAGAACTGGGCGTTCGCGAAGATCAAATGGAACTGTTTAAAACTTTTTTCACCAAAAAAGAACATCCCGCTTATCAAAAATACACAGGAGACAAAGCCAGAATGCGCTATTTGGGACATGCCTGTATTTTAATTGAAACCAAAGACGTGAGTATCCTTGTAGATCCTTTAATCAGTTATTATGGCTACGAATCTACAGTAGAACATTTTTCAGATATTGACCTGCCGGATGTTATTGATTATGTATTGATTACACACAATCATCAGGACCATATTGTTTTAGAAACTTTATTGCCGTTAAGGCATAAAATCAAAAATCTAATAGTTCCCGTAACCACCAGTGGAGCACTTCAGGATCCAAGTATCAAATTAGCGTTTCAAAGTATCGGATTTAAAAATGTCATAGAAATTGATGAACTGGAAGAAATAAAATTTGAAAACTGTACCATTACAGGACTTCCGTTTACAGGAGAACACAGTGATCTTAATATCAGAGCAAAATCATGTTTCCATGTTGCGATCAATGAGCTAAGCTTCTTGTTTGTTGCCGATTCCAGAGTAATGGAGCCTAGATTGTACGAACATATTCATAGGGTTAAAGGCGATGTAGATGTATTGTTTTTAGGAATGGAATGTGCCGGAGCACCGTTAAGTTGGCTATACGGCTGCTTAATGACAGAGGCGATTAACAGAGAAGACGATCAGTCCAGACGACTGGCGGGCTGCGACAGCGAAAGAGGTTTGTCGTTAGTTGATATTTTTAATCCCAAAGAAGCTTATGTCTATGCAATGGGAATGGAGCCTTGGTTAGAATTCATCAGCAGTATCAAATACACAGAAGAATCTCTTGCCATTATTGAATCAAACCGATTGATAAACCACTGTGCAGATAAAGGAATCATCGCTGAAAGGTTATTTGGAGAGAAAGAATTGTTATACGATTATGAATTAAAAAATGAATTAGTAATAAATTAATTTCAAGTCTGTTGCGTGAAATTGAACAAAATTTAATTTTAACACATAGAAACATAGATAGTAATACCTTAAAAAAGAAGGCAAAGTAGAAACACCTTTCTTTCACATAGTATAGTATGTGCTTTTTAACTAGTGAAATGCCTTTTTTAAGTCAACAAAGGCTATGATTCTATGTGTTAAAACACTTTCAATCAACGGGTTAATTTTAAATTGAGGCATAACCCATGTGAGACCTTCTTTTGATTTTTTTAAAGAAGGCTCTCACTAACCAAATTATAAAAAGCAGATGAATAAAAAGCAATTATTCTTATTACACTTCGCCGGTGGCAGTATCTACTCCTTCGAGTTTCTGAGAGCATTATGCACCGATTTTGAAATGATACCGCTGGAACTTCCCGGAAGAGGAAAAAGAATCAAAGAAAAACTATTGACTTCCTATCCGGATGCTATTAAGGACCTGTTCTCACAGATAACCGATAAGCTTAACGGGAGCCCATTTATCGTTTACGGGCACAGTTTAGGTTCGTCTCTGGGTTTGGGAGTGACCGATTTATTAGAGAAAAACAACACTCCGCCCCAATGTTTGATCGTAAGCGGTAATGCCGGACCCGGAATTGCAACAGAAAACAACAGATCTGAGCTGGAGCGTGACGATTTCATCAGCATGCTTACCGAATTGGGTGGGATACCGGATGAGTTATTAAATAGTAAAGAACTGCTCGATTTTGTATTACCAATACTTAAGGCTGATTTTAAAATAGTAGAAGAAGATTTTTTTATTGAAAATGCCATTGTAAAAGCTCCGATTGTGGCCATAATGGGGAACTCAGAGAAATATGTAGATCGGATAAACAATTGGAGAAAGCACACGTTTTCCGGTTTTAACTCCTACATACTAAAAGGAAACCATTTTTTTATACTCGACCATGGTGATAAATTGAAAGAAATTTTTGATATTAGTTTTAAGGAATGTACAAGTCTTAATTATAATAATGTACAATAGCATTGCTAAAAAACAAACCAATTATGAAAACAACCAAAACCCTGATTACCGCTGTTATGATACTATTAATTTCAATTGGCAGTAGGGCACAAAACAACAAAAAAGAGCAGGCCGAAAATCAATTGACGATTACAGGAATTACCGGACAATCTATCAAGGAATCTGCTGATGTAAATAATGTCGAAAAGCTAATTGCAGCAATCAGCAATCAAATCGGAAAAGAAAAGCTGGCACCGGCCAATACGACCAGTTTGTCTTATATGCTCAACAGCAAAGAGTTTATAATAAACGGAGTGAAGCAGAAGCCGGAAGTACAATTGAGATATAAAAATAAATATATCGGAAACCATACGAAATGGAATATTTGTAAAAACTTCAAGGCAAAATAAAATTCATCATGAGCTGAGTTTTCTTCTTTAGTATACATTCTGCTTTTACCATTCAGAGTGATTATCCTATTCTTGAAATATTGCGATCCCTTAAATTTCTTAAATTTTATCAATTCAAAAGAGCTTGAGTTTACATCTTGTATCCCTTACAGGCAATCTTATTAAATACATTAAAAAAATAATGAAGTATAATTATATGCATTTAAAATATATCGCTTTACTATGCGTGTTTGTTTTTCTGGGCAATTCAGTATACGGACAAAGTTCAAAAGCAACAGGTAACGAAATATACAAACAAGTGTCAGCAGCATCCATTTCAGGAACCATTATTGATGCTGAAAATAAAGAGCCTGTTATTTTTGCAACCATTCTTTTGTTGAACGAGGAGCAGGAAACATTAGTAAAAAGCGAATTGTCTGAAACAAAAGGAGAATTTAATTTTGGAAACCTGAAAAGCGGGAACTATAAAATTAAAATTACCCATGACGACTACAAAACGTTTAGCACAGGAATTATAACCATTAAAACAGACAATCAAAAAGAAGTACTGCCGATAGAATTGTTCAAAATCACAAAAAAGGAAAGCTTAAAAGAAGTCGTAATACTTAAAAAGAAAAAATTTGTGGAGACTAAAATCGATCGTACCATTTTAAATGTTGACGCTTTAGAATCTAACTCAGGAATTACCGCTTTAGAATTGTTAAAGAAAGCTCCCGGAATCAGTATAAGCGATCAGGGAGTTGTAAGTCTGAATGGAAAAGCAAATGCGACCATTTTTATCGATGACCGTCCAACCTATCTGTCAGGCGCCCAACTTGAAAGCTATTTAAGCGGATTAGCTTCAGATAATATAGACAAAATTGAAATCATGACCAATCCGCCTGCGAAATATGAAGCAGCAGGAAATGGAGGAGTGATAAACATCAAATTAAAAAAGAGCAAAAAAGAAGGAGAAAACGGAAGTGTTATTCTGGGCTTAAGACAGCATAAATTTACAGAATACAATGCCACGTTTGCTTTGAACAAAAAAAAGGAGAATTACAATATCTTTCTGAATGGAAATGCAGGTTACAAAAAACGCTTTCAGGATCTTTATATCAACAGAAACTATACCGATACAGGCAGCTACAGCAAACAGGAAAACAATAATGTAGGAGATGCTATAGTAACGAATCTAAGATTTGGAGCAGACTATAATCTGTCAAAAAATACGGTGATTGGAGTCTCTGCAGATGCGTCAATCTGGAATGGAAATGATCTTGATAACAGTTTGAATTACCTTTATAACAGAAACCAAACTACAGATTCCATTGTAAAAACATTAGGCAGCTCAGATGCTAAATCGGTAAACAGCGGAATAAATCTGAACATTAATCACAAGCTTAACGAAAAAAGCGATGTGAGTGCCAATTTAGATTACTTACTATACGATTCTTTTCCCTATCAGGAATTTAAAAATTCGATCATTTTTCCGGATGCAAACAAAAATTATTCCGATATGCTGGTAGGAGGAGCAGCTTCTAAGGTTAATATTTATTCAGGAAAAGCAGATTATTCCAATCAGCTGACCAAAAAAACAAACCTGCAGACCGGATTCAAATACAGTAATATCAAGACCAACAATAAGAGCGAGTATTTCGATATCGTAAATGATATTTCGACGCCAAATTTAAATCAGAATAATAAATTTCTATACAACGAGAAAATAACAGCTTTATACGTGAGCTCCAACACAACTTTAGACAGACTTTCTGTACAGTTAGGACTCCGCTATGAAAGTGTAAAAATTGTCGGAGATCAGTTAGGAAACGAAATAAAACCGAGAACAAAAAATACAACTAAGTACGACAATTTATTTCCAACCTTATACCTGTCTTATAAGCTCGACTCTTTAGCCAATAACACAGTAGGAATCAATTACGGAAAAAGAATCGACAGACCATTTTATCAGGATCTTAACCCTATGGTTATTCAGGTTGATAAATTGACATTTTACAAAGGAAATCCCTATCTGCAACCTTCAATTACAAATTCCGTTGAAGCTTCTTACGCACACAAAAGCTTGTTGAATTTTACTCTTGCCTATAGTAAAATTGACGATCAGATCATGGAGACTATAGAAATTATAAACAATGTCTATTACAGTATGCCCGGAAACATTGGAAATACTCAGGTAACCAATCTGAGTCTTAGTTCCACATTTAATATTGCGCCATGGCTAACTTTTACCGGAAATGCACAAGTATCGTATACCGATACCAAAAGTGATTTCTTTGGAGGTAAACTGCATACATACGGTTATAATTTTAGAATCGATCCCGTATTGCAGGTAAAACTGAAAAGAGATTACAATATAGAACTTTTTGGACGCTATGTTGGGAAAGCTTATGTAGCACAATTTACACTGGACCCTTATTGGTTTCTTGATGTGACAATCAGCAAAAAACTTTCAAACAGAAGTTCTCTTAAATTAATAGGGATGGATATTTTCAGAACCTATATCACCAAAGGACAAATTAATAATCTGGTCAATGCAAATGCCGACTTCAGAACATTATGGAATACGAGACAGGTCAGACTATCGTTTACCTATAATTTTGGGGATAAGATGACTACTCAGGAGAGAGAAAATAACAGTATCGATACCGAAAAGAACAGAATCAAGTAAATCATAATCATCTGTCTTTTCTAGTTGCTAATTTTGACTTAGCATCTAAAAAACAGAATTTAATTTTCAAGTTAATTTCAGAATCCGAATTTAAAAAGGGACACCATCTCTTTAAGACTTTATCAACCACAACAAAAACTTTTAAGATGTTTAAAATATCACTAAAAAATTCAATTCTTCTGGCAGCCTATGCTTTGCCAAATACAATTCTTAGTTTCGGAATAGTGTACATTATAAACAACACTTTGTCAGGCAACAAGTCATTTATGACGGATTATACCGGAATGGTTTTTTTTGCAATTGTTGTATATACTTATCTGATAAACATCATTTTTCAGAAAGGGCTCAATGAGTTTTCCTTTAAAATGTTATACGACAACGAAAAAACAATATTCTCAAAAATACTTCAAACCTCACTGATAAAATTAGAAAACTTAGGTTCTCAGCGTTTTTTTACCGTTGTTGAAGATTTACGGGTATTTGGGCTTTTACCTTATACCGTAACCCATACCGTAAATTCTGTTTTAATGTTAGTGCTTTGTTTGATCTATATGTTTACCATCTCGGTAAGTTCTGCTCTTATTGTGGTAGTATTGATTATAGCCGTTGCCGCTTCCTATTTTGTAGTAATCAACTCTATGTCTAAAAAAGTAACCAGTCTCAGAGAATACAATGACGATTATTACAAGTATGTGGACGATGTTATGAAAGGATTTAAAAAACTAAAACTGAGTTTTTTCAAAGCTGAAAACTTAATGAATAGATTTTTAATTCCGAATCGGGATCAGGCGGGTGAATTAGACTTTAAAATTAGTTATATCTTTTTGTCTATTAATCTTATTAGTCAATATGGTTTATATGCCATTATCGCAACTATTTTGTTTGTATTACCGTCATGGGGATTATTGAGTCAGTCTGATGTGATAGCGTATGTAGTAATTGTTTTATTCATTTCAGGCCCCATAAATAACCTGATCAATCTGCAGCAAACCTATACACGTTTTATCGTGGCCAATAAAAGAATCAAGGATTTCTTGAAAGACTTTGAAGTAGATGAAGATGTAAAAAAACTAGTGCCAATAGACAACACTTCTTTTGAAAGTATCGAATTCAAAGACATACATTTTTCATACAATAGCGATTCCAACGACAGTGCTTTTGCATTAGGACCAATAAACTTAGCAGTTAAGGAAGGCGAGACCATCTTTATTGTTGGTGGAAACGGTTCCGGAAAAAGTACCTTTATCAATACCTTCACTGGATTATACACACCTTCTAAAGGAGAGATTCTTTTAAATGGAAAAGAAATAGAATCGGGTCAGGAAAATCAAAATTTAATTGCAGCCGTGTTCACAGACGATCATATATTTTCTCATAATTATGAAGAATATACCGTTGAAAACAATCCGGAATACAAACAGTTATTAGAAATGATGAAGCTGGACAAAGTCATTTTAGATGATAAAGAAAGTTCTGCCAGAAGAAAATTTTCTAAAGGACAAAGTAAAAGAATGTCCTTGATTTTTGCCTTAATGGAGAAAAAACCAATCCTGGTTTTAGACGAATGGGCCGCCGATCAGGATCCTTATTTCAGGAAGTTTTTTTACGAAGAACTTATCCCAAAGTTAAAAGCAGAAGGTAAAACAATCATTGCTGTAACACATGATGACGCTTATTTCCATCTGGCAGACCGAATTATAAAATTTAATTACGGTAAAATTGATGCTGAGGTAAAAGTAGATAAATCAAAAGAATACAGTAAAGAGCTTTTCTGGGCATAATAAGGTGTGCAAAGATAGCGCACGGATTAAACAGATTCGCTAAAGCGAAAACGCGGATTGACGCAGATTTTTTTTGTTTATGTCTTATTCTGAAAATAGAATTTTAAATTATGCTCCGGCGGAGCATAATATTTATAGCAAAAATATCCATTACCATAAACAAGCTCCGGAGGAGCGAAATATCTGTAGCGTCCAGAGGAGCAAGATTGGTATAGCTCCGGAGGAGCGAAATATCTATAGCATCCAGGTGAGCAAGATCGGTATAGCTCCGCAGGAGCGAAATATCTGTAGCATCCAGGTGAGCAAGATCGGTATAGCTCCGCAGGAGCGAAATATCTATAGCATCCAGATGAGCAAGGTAGGTGTAGCTCCAGAGGAGCGAAATATCTATTGCATCCAGAGGGGCAAGGCAGGTATAGCTCCAGCGGAGCATAATATTTATAGCAAAATTATCCAACACCAAATACAAGCTCCGGAGGAGCGAAATATCTATAGCATCCAGATTGGAAAATTCAATTTGTTTAATTCCTAAAAATTAAGCGAAACAAGATATCATTTAGTTCTAATTGCGTAAAAATATTTTAAAATGAAACTCACCCTTCCTCAGCAAGATGTTTATTTCGAGCAGTTATTATATCCCAATGAGCCCATCTATAACATTGGGGCTAAGATTAAAATTAAAGGCCAAATAAACCATGATGCATTTCAAAAAGCATACATTGCTTTAATTGATCAGCACGATTCGTATAGAAGTATACTTACCAGCAAGCACGAAAATGTTCGGATTAAAATTGTAGAAGATCATAATTCAGCTTTGGGATTTGTTGATTTTTCTCACTCAGGAGAACCTTTCGAGGCAGCAAATGTGTACATGCAGGAAGAGTTTGCAAAGCCTTTTGATTTATTTGGAGAGCATCTTTTGCATGTTTTTACCCTCGTTAAAGTTCAGGAAAATTTCCATTATTTATTTTCCGTTTACCATCATATCATAACCGATGGGTGGGGTACGTCGTTAATGTTCCAGAGATTGGTGCAAAATTACAATGAGATTCTCGAACATGGGAAAATTCAAACCGTATATCCTTTTAGCTACAAAGACTTTGCAGTTGATGATGCCGTTTATCAGCGATCAGAATCGTACCATCAGGACAAAATCTACTGGACCAAAAAGTTTGAATCCTTACCTCAGAACCTGTTTGATAAATTAGAAGATAACATTCAGATCAATGAAAGTGATCGCAAGGAGCTAATTGTCAAAAGAGAGGTATACAATCAGTTAAATTCGTTAGCGATACGTTATAAATGTTCTACTTTTAATGTCATTCTGGCTATCTTGTACGCTTATTTTGGAAGAAAACACCAGAACAATGATTTTGCCATCGGACTACCGGTTTTAAACAGGAGTAAGGCCAGTTACAAAAAAACAGTTGGTCTTTTTATGGGAGTGTCTCCTTTAAGAATTTCGATTGATTTTAACGCCACTTTCGAGAGTTTAATTGCAGAAATAAAAACTACCCTAAGACATGATTATCGCCATCAGCGATTCCCGTTAGGAAAGTTAATTCAGGAGCTTCAGGTTTTTAGTGAAAAAGAGAGACTGTTCAATATTACACTTTCTTATGAAAAACAAAATTATTCTAATGATTTTCTTCATACCCACACACAGGTAATTCCGCTCACACATAAATCCGAGCGTGTAGCTTTGGCCATTTACATCAGAGAGTTTGATGAAGACGAGGATGTAAAAATTGACTTTGACTACAACTTGAATTATTTTACAGAGACACAAATCACACAGGTCGTTCATCACTTCGAAAATTTAGTTCACGCTATTTTAGACGCTCCTGATCAGGTTCTAAAAGAATTAAACTATCTGGGAGAAGACGAAAAGCGCCAGGTTGTCGAAACATTCAATACCACAAAAGTTGACTATCAGAAAGAGAACACAATTTTGGATGTATTTCAGGATCAGGTGATAAAGTTTAGCACAAAAGAAGCCCTAAAAGACGATTATAGAAGTTACACCTATGCCGAACTGGATCAATTATCAGGTCAGATAGCCGAATACTTAAGGATCAATTACGGAAAAGAGGACAAATCACCAATAGCCGTTTTATTAGGACGTTCGGCCAATATTGTCATTGTGTTACTGGGGATACTCAAAGCAGGCAGAGCTTATATTCCTCTAGATCCTTCATTCCCTGAGGACCGATTGAATTACATTATAGAAAACAGCCAGATTAAACTGCTTATCAATGAAAAAGGTTATATGTTGCATACAGACGATGAGGTACAGGTACTATCTTTAGAGACAATCTTAGAAAAGGCCGCAGGATTAGAAGGAAAGCCATCTCTGACAGTTTCTCCTCATGATACCGCGTACATCCTTTACACCTCAGGTTCAACAGGCAATCCGAAAGGTGTTGAAATAGGGCATCAATCCCTGTTGAATTTCCTCAGCAGTATGCAGCAGGAGCCGGGGGTGAAGCCGAACGATGTATTATTTTCGGTTACAACTTACTCTTTTGATATTTCAATTTTAGAATTCTTTGTGCCTCTATTGTCGGGAGCTGCTTTATATATGGCAAATCAGGAAATTTTAGCCGATCCGACGGTTATTATCCAAAAAATTCAGGAGATTCAACCCACAATAATTCAGGCAACACCAAGTTTTTACCAAATGCTCTTCAATGCCGATTGGAACGGAGACAAACGTTTGAAAGTACTTTGTGGAGGAGATTTATTAAGTGAAGCATTGGCCGAAAAGTTAATCAGTCATAGTTTAGAAGTCTGGAACATGTACGGTCCGACGGAAACCACCATTTGGTCGAGTTTGAAAAAACTGGAACATGCGAAAGAGGCATCAAATATTGGAAAACCAATACACAACACACAAATTTACCTACTGGATTCGTTTTTGAGTCCAAAACCAATTGGAACTCCCGGAGCAATTTATATAGCCGGGGATGGACTGGCAAAAGGATATTATAAAAATACCACATTGACTCAGGAAAAATTTATAAAAAATCCGTTTCAGACGAATGGTTTATTATACGAAACCGGAGATGTGGGCCGATGGAATGACAAAGGAGAAATCGAATTTTTAGGGCGAAATGATAATCAGGTTAAAATTAGAGGATATCGAATTGAACTGGGAGACATCGAATCGCATTTGAATAAGATTTCCGGAATAAAAGAATCGGTTGTAATTGCAAAAAAAGGGAACCAGCAGGAAGCTTTTTTAGTAGCTTATGTGGTAAAAACGGAAGAAATAACAGATACAAGAGAAATTGTTGCGACATTAAAAAGGAACCTTCCATACTATATGATTCCAAGTACAATTGTTCTTTTAGAGGAGTTTCCGCTAACACCAAATCAAAAAATTGACCGTAAGAACTTAGCGCAAAGGGCCATTGAACATCATACAGCAAACGATGATTTTAAAGCACCAGATTCTGAGGTAGAGAAAAAATTGGCAACCTATTGGAAAGAAATTTTAAACAGTAAAAAAGAAATCAGTACCAATGACAATTTCTTTGCACTTGGCGGACATTCTCTAAACGCAGTTAAACTTGCGGGATCAATAGCAAAAAATCTTTGGTACGACGTTAGTCTTAAAACGGTTTTCGATTATCCCACGATCAGATTAATGGCTGATTATTTAGTGACTTTAAAACCCAATGACAAACAGGGTATACCATTTACAACTCTAAAAACTGATTTTGCAATAACACCTTCACAGCAAGAATTATGGGTAGCATGTCAGGATCGGCAAAAATCGATTGCTTATAATATGGTAGCCGTTTTTGAAATTAATGGGACCGTATTTCCGGATAAAATCAACAATGCGATGTCTCAGTTAATTTTTGAAAATGAAATTCTCCGTACCAATTTTGTGGAAAGCAAAGGCGCTGTTTTTCAAAAAATTGGGAAACAAGAGGATATCGATTTTAAGATCACTCAGCTGCAGATTGATAACGAACAAAAAGAGGAGACTATTCAGCGATACATAGAAACACCGTTTGATTTAGAACATGATGTATTGGTAAGAATGCTGCTCGTACAAACGGGCGAGACAACATCATCATTGGTTTTTTGCACCCATCATATTATTATGGATGGAGTTTCATTAGAGTTTTTTACCCAAGAATTTATTCAAAAATACAATCATGCTGATTCCTTAATTAAAAACTCAGGTATTCAGTTTAAAGACTATACAGCATGGTTAGCTTCTGAAAATGACGACAAAACCACTTTCGATTTTTGGCAAAGATATTTGGAGGGGTACATTATCAAAGAAACGATCCATAGAGATTTTAATCAAAACGGGCCATTGCAAAATGGAGCGTATTATGATGATGAGTTTACCATTGAGGATACTAAAGCATTAAAAAAGTTCGCTCAGGAACAAAAAAGTACACTTTATAATACGATTATTTCGCTTTTAAATGTGCTCATTCATAAAATTAACGACCACAATGACATTGTAATTGGAACCGTTAATGCGGGAAGAAATAATGCTGATATTGCGACAATGATAGGAATGTTTGTAAAAACGCTGCCGCTTCGTGTTCGGTTAAATGAAGACATCGTTTTTTTAGACCTCTTAAAACAAGTTCAGGAAGACGTTCTCTTACTAAATACGCATCAGGATTTTCCATCACAACTTAAAAAAGAAACGCTGTTTGATGTTTTAGTAAGCTATCAGAATCCCGATTTTTCTTTTCAGGAAACGATTAAAATGGATCATGCCGAATTAAAATATGTGACTTCTGATACCAATTACAGCAGATTTCCTTTATTGTTTAATTTTTTTGAAAGCGCCAATACTCTAAAAGTCTCCGTTGCATACGATAAGAATAAATATGAAGAAATCAGCATACAATTTCTTTTGGCCACTTTTAAAAATTTGTGGTCTCAAATAATAGAAAACCCTTCAGTTAAAGTAGCAGAAATTGAGTATCCTTTAGTGAATACAGCGAAACTTCAGGAAACCAATTTTGACTTTAATTTTTAAGCGTTTTTAACGATTAAAAACCAAATACTTTTGATACATATTTATTACTCCTATCTGTCTGAAGAAAAACATCAGAGTTTGCTGCAGAATGATTTACCGAAATTTCCGGCCGATTATCAGGATAAAATTAAGCGTTATCGAAGATGGCAAGATGCACAATTATCACTTTTAGGACGGATACTCTTGTTTAAAGGAATCGAGGAAACTTATAAGCAAAAGCCTGATGCGAAAGAGATCATGCAAACTCTTTATAACAAGCCCTATTTTGAAGATAATCTGGTTCTTTTTAATATTTCACATTCGGGAGATATTGTAGTTTGCGCCTTAAGCGATCAGCATGAAGTTGGTATCGATGTGGAGATCATGACCGATATTGAAACAGCTGATTTTAAATCGCAAATGACAGAAATAGAATGGAGCAAGATCGTCCTGTCTCACAATAAAAAAGAGGCTTTTTTTGAGTATTGGACACAGAAAGAAGCTGTTCTAAAAGCTCAGGGACATGGTCTGATCGTTCCATTGAAATCATTTGAAGTCTTAGATAATAGAACCGAAATCAACGGAGAAAAATATTACTTAAGCGAAGTAAAAATAGATAAAAACTACAAATGCCACATCTCTTTAAAAACAGATGCCACAAAAATTTACCTGAAAAGAATCATATTATAAACCTAACAATTTAATTCAACCAAAATGAAAAAAATAATAAGTCTGTTTTTGTTACTATTGATTGTACCAAACCTTGTATTTGCTCAAACAAAAGCTTTTACGTTAGAGAAAGTAAAGACCTTTTTTCCCGAAGATCAAAATCTCTCCAAAGAAAATATAGAATGGGCATTTTTAACGGTTCCTGAAAACTGGGATAAACCAACAGGAAAAACAGTAAAAATTGCTGTGGCTGTCTTAAAAAGCATCTCAAAAAGTAAAGACGCAAACCCGGTCGTATACATCGATGGAGGACCAGGATCAGGTGGTATTGAAGGAATATGGGCTTGGTTAGACCATCCGTTAAGGAAAAACAGCGACATTGTCTTGTTTGATGTGAGAGGAACTGGACGCTCCCTGCCAAAATTCTGTCCGGACCTGGGGAAAAAATTCTTAGAAATATTAGCAAAAAATCAAAACAGTACACAGGACGAACAGCAAAAAACGATTGCATCATTAGAATGTAAACAAGATTTACTCAACAGAAATATCGATATAAGCGCTTATAACAGCAGCTCTATCGTAAAAGATTTAAAGGTCTTAAAGAACGCTCTGAAATATGATAAATGGAATGTTTACGGGGTTTCGTACGGTACTTATACTGCACAAGTTTATGCAAATGATTTCCCTGAAGACATTAAAACATTAACACTGGATTCTTCCATTTCAGATATTTCTCAATATTACAATCGCAATACAGAGAATTATATGAGCAGTCTTAAAAAGGTTTTTAGTGCCTGTGAGGAAGACCCAAATTGTAATCAGCAATATCCTAATCTTCAGGCTGCTTACTATGAAACCATCAAAAAACTGGAAAAAAAACCTATCACCGTTAACGTCGATCAAAGAATAATTTCGAGTGGGAAGTTTACTTATAATGCAGAAGATTTTAAAATTGCAATTCAACAGTCACTTTATCAAAAAAGACTCATAGAAGTACTTCCATTATTAATTACCGAATTTAATAAAGGAAACAAAAGTACTTTAAGCTCATTAGTAGCAGCTTTTTCAGGAGCTTTAGGCTTAGATTATGGGCAATATTATTGTGTGAGCTGTAATGAAGCTGTGCCAAACAATTCGATTTCAGAATTTAATAAAAATGCACGTAATTATAAAGAATTAAAAGGAGGACTTTCCTTTTACAAATCAGATTTCGTAGTATGTGATAAATGGAATTTAGGAGTAAATAAACAGCCTGCCTTGGTTAATTTATCCAATCTGTCCAAATTAACCATCCCCGTATTAGTATTTGCCGGAGCATTTGATCCGATAACACCTGCCTTAAATGGTAAAATTACAGTTGACAGGTTTAAAAAAGCATTTTTGGTAAACGCTCCAATTTCAGGTCATACACCAGGGTTCTCATTAGTAGGAGTTCAAATCGCCGAAGAATTTATAAAAAATCCGTTTCAAAGACCTAATACCAGGGAATTTGATACCGATAATAAAGTTCATTTTGTGACCAATATAAAAATCAGTGGAGGAATTTCGAATTTTGCCAATAGTCTAAACGAGTTTAATTGGCTCTTTTTTGCGCCTTTTTTCACCGCTTTGATTATAGCCTTACTTTCCATTTTTATTTTTGGTTATGTACTAATTAGAAAAAGAGAAGAGAAAACGGCCGATAAAATTTTGAAATCCCTTATTATAATCACCTCTATATTAGGTTTGTTTACTATCATTGGATTTGTTTTAGCGATAAACCACACAGCCGAAAATAATTTCTATATACTTGCGTTCGGAATACCAAATCAGTTTAATTACCTATTTATAATACAATGGATCTTTCTTGTATTTACCCTGATTTCGATACTTTATTTTATTCTTAAACTTAAGTTTATTTCGAATACAGAAGTTATGGCGACAATTTTATTCTCGTTGCTACTAGTAGGTATCTACTTCCAGTATTGGGGATTTCTATTTTAATAAAAGAGCCTAAAGTTTCCCTCAGATTTTGCAGATTCGGCAGTTTTTTTCCGCTCTATTATCTGCTGAATCTGCAAAATCTGAGGGAAAGTAAAAGAGAGGCTGTCAAATTTTATTTGACAGCCTCTCTTTTTTTAGATTATACACTCAAAGTAATTTTTTAGTAGAATAACGATACTTAGTCTGTAGTACTTCAGTTCCTGTTTACGACTCTTCGTACCAGCCAAATTTATCTTTCACAATAGTATCTTTTTCCTGTTTCATGTATTCCAGAAGCGAAGCAGAAACAGGAGAATGTCTTTTTCCTTTCAACCATATTAAGCTCCATGTTGTTTTAATAGGCAGTCCTTTAAACGGAATAATCTGCAGTTCCTGATTATGCAATTCATTTTTGATTCCAATTAAAGGCATAATCGAACAGCCCAAGCCCGCAATTACGGCCTGCTTAACCGCTTCATTAGAGGTGAGCTCCATTTTCTTCTCCACAACAATAGCATTTCGGTCAATAAAACGCTCCATCGTTTGACGCGTACCTGATCCTTTTTCCCTAAAAATAAGAGGCATGTTTTTGAATACTTCCTGCGAGTTTTTACTGCTTTTGAACTTCATTTTAGTATTACTCACCAAATACAGCTTGTTTTGCAGCAAATCTAATTTTTCGATATTTAAGTTTGAAGGAAGGATAGACACCAAAGCAAAATCCACTTCGTTTTTTTCTAAACTGCTAATCACTTTACTTTTATTTGTCACATCCATCTGCAATTCAATTCCTGGATGTTCCTTAATGAAATCCGCTAAAAAATAAGGCATTACATATTTACCCGTTGACACAACAGAAATTTTTAACTTTCCCGTCAACTGTCCTTTGTAAGCCATCGTTTTGAAGTTGATAGCCTCTACCTGACTTACTATTTTCTCCGCAATTTCTGCAATCTCCCTTCCAAAATCGGTAATACACAATCTTCGGCTCACCACCTCTGTCAAAGGAATATCAAACTGATCCTGAAGATTTTTGAGCTGAATAGAAACTGCAGGCTGTGTCAAATGAAGTTCTTCTGCCGCTTTGGTGACACTTTGTGTCTGCACCACTTTTAGAAAAATCTGAAGCTGATGTAAAGTATAGTTCATAAAAATATTTAATGTAAACCATTACAAATATAAATAAAAATTTATAAGTATAAATAATCAACTTTGCCAGCGTTTAAGAACCCGGGTTTTTATGAATGAAAGAGAAGCATCGAGAATGGTATAACATTAAAAAAGTCTAAAAAAGAAAAGAGTAACATTAACTAATATAGAAAAATGAAGAAAAAATTAGCTGTTTTTAAGATCCTGTTTTGTTCAGTCAGTCTCATTGCTGCAATTATGGGAGCTGTACTTTTTGAAAATCTACTATTAAGAAGGCTTTCAGATGCCATAATCATTGTAACATTATTAAATCTTATTCGATTATTAACCAGTAACAACATTATAAATTTAATCCTTACCCATGAAAAACACACAAAAAATTCAATTAATTAAAGGAGACTTCACAAACGACGAAGCCAAAGAAATTTTACTCAACCTGATCAATGCTAAAATTAACTTTCACAACCTTAAAAACTTTAGTGATGATGAACGTTCCGGAAAACAAGACGAAATTAGTTTAAAGAGAATAACCGAACTTACAGAAAGTCAAGAGGTAATTTCCCAAATAATAAATCACGCAACAAAGGAGAATCTAAAAATAAAAATAGAAAGCGACATCTTTTTAACGGTTGAAGTTCCGTACACGATAACTGAAAATTAAGCACAACAACCGGAAGAGAACAGAAAAAATATGATAAGCAACGATATTGAACTCGCAGCCGAAATAGTAAAAAATGAAGGTATAATTGGTTTTCCAACCGAAACCGTTTATGGTTTAGCCGGAAACATTTACAGTACGAAGGCAATTAACAAAATATATCATATCAAACAGAGACCATTGCACAATCCGCTAATTGTACATATCAAAGCCATCGGAGATTTAGATCGGATCGCCATTGAAATTCCGGCGATTGCGAAGATTCTGGCACAGAAATTCTGGCCTGGACCCCTTACACTATTGTTAAAAAAGCATCCCAATGTTTCAGAACTCATCACAGCGGGGCATCAGACAGTTGCTGTTAGAATTCCGAATCATCCTGTAGCATTAGCGTTGCTGCAACAATTAGATTTTCCCTTAGCTGCTCCCAGTGCTAATCCATTTGGGGCCATTAGTCCAACTACGCCCGGGCATGTTGAGGCTTACTTTAAGGAAAAACTTCCAATGGTATTAGATGGAGAGGCCTGTAAAGCCGGAATAGAATCAACTATTGTTGGATTTAAAGGAGAAAGCGTAGTGATCTATCGTCTAGGAGCACTTTCCAAAGAAGAAATAGAGAAAGTTACAGGACCGGCAATCCTGTTTAATAAAGAAGAGAATGCTCCTGAAGCTCCTGGTATGCTGTCAAAACATTATGCTCCTCAGTCCACTTTATATGTAACCGATAATCTTTCGGAGTGTATTGGAAGATTTTCAGATAAAAAAATAGGATTGTTAAGGTTCATGCAGCACAGGGAAGAGCAGAACATTAAACATCAGGTCGTTCTTTCTCCTAGTGGTAATCTGAAAGAAGCAGCTTCAAAGCTGTATGCCGCACTTCATGAATTAGATGCTATGACAGTAGATATTATAATTGCAGAGCGTTTTCCGGATCATGATCTCGGACGAACGATTAACGATCGTCTTGAAAGAGCCTCAAAACAATAAATAAAACAATTTTTAATGAAAGATACCTCTTGCAGGTAACTCAGATAACAGTACCGCTTTTTCTGTGAGAGAGGGAGTAATTACAGTAAAAAATATAAAAGTCCAAACATATGAATCTTAATTTATTGCTTGAAAATTTAACCAATCCTGCATTGCTTTTTTTTGTCTTAGGGATTATAGCGGTCTATTTAAAGAGTGATCTCGAAATTCCTAAAAACTCTTCGAAGTTTATTTCGCTTTATTTATTATTTGCTATTGGTTTTAAAGGAGGGCAAGAGCTGTCCCATGAAGCTTTTACAAGTGAGATTGTCTGGTCAATGTTATTCGGAATTTTGATCTCGGGAATAATTCCGGTTTATACCTTTTTCATCCTCAAGAGAAAATTAAAGGTTCATGATGCGGGTGCAATCGCTGCGGCTTACGGTTCAGTCAGTGCTGTTACTTTTGTTACGGCCGTTTCGTTTCTGGAAAGTCAACAATTGGCATTGCACGGACACATGGTTGCTATTATGGCTTTAATGGAATCTCCGGCGATTATAGTAGGATTGGTTTTGATCTCCTTCTTCAATAAAGACAAAACAAGCCCTATTCAAAAACGTTCCGCACTAAAACATTCTTTAACCAATGGGAGTGTACTTCTTATTTTGGGAAGTTTAGTTATAGGTTATCTCGCAAGTGAAAAACAGGCGCAGGGAATAGAGCCCTTTACAAATGATTTATTTAAAGGATTCTTATCCATATTTTTACTGGATATGGGAATAACAAGTGGGCAAAAAATGAAATCCTTCTTCTCTTTTGGATGGTTTCCTTTCCTTTTCGCAATTTTCATTCCTTTGCTAAACGGATGTGTTTTTGCAGTATTAAGTTCGTTTGTAACGACAGATATAACCAATCGTTTCATCTTTGCGATACTGGCGGCAAGTGCTTCTTATATTGCAGTTCCGGCAGCAATGAAGATTACAGTTCCTCAGGCAAACCCGGGACTGTTTCTGCCAATGGCTCTGGCAGTTACTTTCCCGATAAATATCACCATTGGATTGCCTCTTTATTTTCTTATTGTGCAAAATTTTTAAAAGTGTTTCCTATTTAGTTTGATAGGAATTAAAGGGAGAAAGAGTCAGCCAGGTTTAAATAAGTAATTTTACTTGTAAACGGTGCGCATTGTGTCTATAAGTAAGGATTATCATTAGAGGTACTCCTCCCTTTAGTTTCCTGTTAATTTATGTAGTTGGGTTGTTTTGTTATTTTAAAAGTAAAATAAAAAAGAGAGGATTAAGTTTGATATAGATTGATTTCTTAGATTTGTATAGCACCATAAAACTATTTAATCATGCCATTAATTGAACAATCAGAATATAATCTGCCTTCTATTATGCATCGCAACAGGCATATTTCTACCATTTATGCTGCTTTGTTTAAAAAGTATGAAGTTCCCGAATATACAAGAAAAAAGCATGAATTAAGCGACGGAGATTTTATAAACATCGATTTTATTATAAACGACTCTAAAAAAGCAGTCATTTTATGTCATGGTTTAGAAGGTGATTCGCGCAGAACCTATAATAATAGTTGTGCTGCTTATTTTCGAGAGAAAGGCTTTTCCGTTTTTGCATGGAACAATCGCACCTGCGGAGGCGAGATGAATCGTCTTCCACGACTTTATCATCATGGTGCCGTAGATGATCTTGACGAAGTAGTCCGGTTTGTTTTTCAAAAAGAATTCGAAGATGTCTATTTGATTGGATATTCAATGGGAGGAGTGCAGCTTCTGAATTATTTAGGCTGGACTAAAATTGATGAACGCATAAAAGCAGCAGTTACAATTTCGGTACCTACACATATTGCTACAAGTGCCGCTGTACTCAAACAAGGTTTTAACAGGGTTTATTTAAAGAACTTTACAATTGATATCAAAAGAAAGCTGAAATACAAGGCAGCACAGTTTCCCGATTTTATAAACCGGGATCAGATAGATAAAATTTCGTCGTTTGATGAAGTCGATCAGTACTTCACAGCACCGCTGCATGGCTTTGCAAGTCGTGATGATTATTATCAGCGTGTTTCTCCTGAATTCTCCCTTCAAAACATTACCACCCCCGTTTTAATTATTAACTCATTAGACGATCCTTTTCTGGGAGAAAGATGTTATCCCAGAGCTATAGCACAGGACAGCGCCTACGTGTATCTGGAAACACCAAGATATGGCGGGCACTGTGCTTTTCCATTGCGTGACTCAGAGTATTCCTACGCCGAGAAAAGAGCTTACGAGTTTTTTGAGTCGTGCAGAGCGCTTACATAGTATTTATATAAATCTTAATTGAATTTCGATAGCTCATTTAGTGTATCACTTAAGAAAGATCAAGTATATAGTAGTAGATTTGTTTATTGTACTTATATAGTATACAACCCGACAGGTTTTTAAAACCTGTCGGGTTTGTTTTTTTACTACCTATATATAAGGAGTGATTTTGCCTAGCTGAATATAAGAGTGGTTTTTGTCCAGCTGAGCGAAGTCGAAGCTTGGTGTTTGGAATTCTATACTATAATATAAGGAGTGATTTTGTCCAGCTGAGCGAAGTCGAAGCTTGGTATTCGAGATTCTATACTATATATAAAGAGTGATTCTGTCCAGCTGAGCGAAAATGCAAGAAAAGTAGTTTCTGTCCGGCTGAGCGAAGTCGAAGCTTGGTATTCGAGATTCTATACTATATATAAAGAGTGATTCTGTCCAGCTGAGCGAAAATGCAAGAAAAGTAGTTTCTGTCCGGCTGAGCGAAGTCGAAGCCTTTATCCGCTACTATCGGGGCTAGGGCATGGGTTTTCAAAGGAAAGACCGGTCATAAAACAAAAACTTCGCGCCTTTGCGTCATTGCGAGATTAGTAAAAACCCAGTAAAAATGGGGCTTTGTATCTAAGAGTTTCATTTGAAGGAAGAAAAATCTTTCAAACCTGAAAATAGTTTAATTTGTAAAAGAGGTGTTATCAGACTGTTAAGAGAAAGTTTTGAAAAAGATTAAAAATAAGTTTAGAAAAAGCTTGTGAAAGCGGATAAAGTGACTACTTTTGCACCCGCAACAGCGATAAACGTTCACCGAAATACTGACAAGCAAACGAATTAAGACGAGAAGAAATTTTCAAAAAAAGATTCCGAAAAGCTTGCGAGATTCGAAAACGGGTATTACATTTGCACCCCGCAAAACATGGGAAGTTCATTGAAAGATTGGTTAGGAGGGAAGTTAAAAACGAAAAGAGATTTTCTAAAAAAAAACTTCAAAAAACTCTTGCCGATTAGAAATAAGTTTTCTACTTTTGCACCCGCTTTGAGAAACAAGCGAAACAATAAAAAGAACACGTTCGTAGACATATTGAATTGACAGCCGTTTCGATGAAAATCGGAACAAAAGAATAAGAGTAATAGAATCGTAAGATTCGAAAAGAACCGATAGATATTCATCGCAATATAATATAAAAATATACGATGAAGAGTTTGATCCTGGCTCAGGATGAACGCTAGCGGCAGGCTTAACACATGCAAGTCGAGGGGTATATGTCTTCGGATATAGAGACCGGCGCACGGGTGCGTAACGCGTATGCAATCTACCTTTTACAGAGGGATAGCCCAGAGAAATTTGGATTAATACCTCATAGCATAGCAGTCTCGCATGAGATCACTATTAAAGTCACAACGGTAAAAGATGAGCATGCGTCCCATTAGCTAGTTGGTAAGGTAACGGCTTACCAAGGCTACGATGGGTAGGGGTCCTGAGAGGGAGATCCCCCACACTGGTACTGAGACACGGACCAGACTCCTACGGGAGGCAGCAGTGAGGAATATTGGACAATGGGCGCAAGCCTGATCCAGCCATGCCGCGTGCAGGATGACGGTCCTATGGATTGTAAACTGCTTTTGTACGAGAAGAAACACCCCGACGTGTCGGGACTTGACGGTATCGTAAGAATAAGGATCGGCTAACTCCGTGCCAGCAGCCGCGGTAATACGGAGGATCCAAGCGTTATCCGGAATCATTGGGTTTAAAGGGTCCGTAGGCGGTTTAGTAAGTCAGTGGTGAAAGCCCATCGCTCAACGGTGGAACGGCCATTGATACTGCTAAACTTGAATTATTAGGAAGTAACTAGAATATGTAGTGTAGCGGTGAAATGCTTAGAGATTACATGGAATACCAATTGCGAAGGCAGGTTACTACTAATGGATTGACGCTGATGGACGAAAGCGTGGGTAGCGAACAGGATTAGATACCCTGGTAGTCCACGCCGTAAACGATGGATACTAGCTGTTGGAAGCAATTTCAGTGGCTAAGCGAAAGTGATAAGTATCCCACCTGGGGAGTACGTTCGCAAGAATGAAACTCAAAGGAATTGACGGGGGCCCGCACAAGCGGTGGAGCATGTGGTTTAATTCGATGATACGCGAGGAACCTTACCAAGGCTTAAATGTAGTTTGACCGGTTTGGAAACAGATCTTTCGCAAGACAAATTACAAGGTGCTGCATGGTTGTCGTCAGCTCGTGCCGTGAGGTGTCAGGTTAAGTCCTATAACGAGCGCAACCCCTGTTGTTAGTTGCCAGCGAGTGAAGTCGGGAACTCTAACAAGACTGCCAGTGCAAACTGTGAGGAAGGTGGGGATGACGTCAAATCATCACGGCCCTTACGCCTTGGGCTACACACGTGCTACAATGGCCGGTACAGAGAGCAGCCACTGGGTGACCAGGAGCGAATCTATAAAACCGGTCACAGTTCGGATCGGAGTCTGCAACTCGACTCCGTGAAGCTGGAATCGCTAGTAATCGGATATCAGCCATGATCCGGTGAATACGTTCCCGGGCCTTGTACACACCGCCCGTCAAGCCATGGAAGCTGGGGGTGCCTGAAGTCGGTGACCGCAAGGAGCTGCCTAGGGTAAAACTGGTAACTAGGGCTAAGTCGTAACAAGGTAGCCGTACCGGAAGGTGCGGCTGGAACACCTCCTTTCTAGAGCCTTAATGTTAGCCTAGTGCACGTTAAGGAAAAAAGATGATTATTTATGGGTCTCTGAATTGGAGATTGTATTACTCTTGCTGTTAATTTAAAAAAATGAAAAGAATTAAGTAAAAACAGAGTCTCGTAGCTCAGCTGGTTAGAGTACTACACTGATAATGTAGGGGTCGGCAGTTCGAGTCTGCCCGGGACTACTTTTTAAAACAATTGACAATTGATAATTAACAATTGATAATTAATAACTAAAAAGACTGTAAGTTTAATTTAAAAGGAAATTTTAGAGGTTGAGTGACCGTTTTAAGTACTGTTAACTGAGAACTGTTAACTGACAACTAAAAAATGGGGGATTAGCTCAGCTGGCTAGAGCGCCTGCCTTGCACGCAGGAGGTCAACGGTTCGACTCCGTTATTCTCCACTAAGGGCTATAAGCTATAAGCTGTAGGCCGTAAGCTAAAAAGCTTAAAGCGTATTGCTTAAAGCCTAAAGCGAAACAAAGTTCATTGACATATTGAGATAAGAAAATAATAAGAAAGTAGAAAGCGTTTTTTGTTATTCGTAACAAAAGACAAAGAAAAACGGTCTTGTTTTATAGCAAGATTGGTACAATAAGCAAAATAAGGGCGTATGGGGGATGCCTAGGCTCTCAGAGGCGAAGAAGGACGTGATAAGCTGCGAAAAGCTACGGGGACGAGCACACATCGATTGATCCGTAGATATCCGAATGGGGCAACCCACTATGTTGAAGACATAGTACACCGATAGGTGGGCAAACCCGCTGAACTGAAACATCTAAGTAGGCGGAGGAGAAGAAAACAAAAGTGATTCCGTAAGTAGTGGCGAGCGAACGCGGATTAGCCCAAACCAATGATGTTACGGCATTGTTGGGGTTGTAGGACCACGACATTTTATGTACAAGGAACCAGAATCGACTGGAAAGTCGAGCCATAGAGAGTGATAGCCTCGTATGGGTAACAAGTATAATAGATAGTGGTATCCTGAGTAGGGCGGGGCACGTGAAACCCTGTCTGAATTTGGCGGGACCATCCGCTAAGGCTAAATACTCCTGAGAGACCGATAGTGAACCAGTACCGTGAGGGAAAGGTGAAAAGAACCGTGAATAACGGAGTGAAATAGATCCTGAAACCATACGCTTACAAGCGGTCGGAGCCCTTTAGTGGGGTGACGGCGTGCCTTTTGCATAATGAGCCTACGAGTTAACGTTGCTGGCAAGGTTAAGTGATTAAGTCACGGATCCGTAGCGAAAGCGAGTCTGAATAGGGCGCTTTAGTCAGTAGTGTTAGACGCGAAACCGTGTGATCTACCCATGGGCAGGATGAAGCGCTGGTAACACAGTGTGGAGGTCCGAACCGGTTGACGTTGAAAAGTCTTCGGATGACCTGTGGGTAGGGGTGAAAGGCCAATCAAACTCGGAAATAGCTCGTACTCCCCGAAATGCATTTAGGTGCAGCGTTATTTTAGTTATATAGAGGTAGAGCTACTGATTGGATGCGGGGGCTTCACCGCCTACCAATTCCTGACAAACTCCGAATGCTATATAATGATTGATAACAGTGAGGGCTTGGGTGCTAAGGTCCAAGTCCGAGAGGGAAAGAACCCAGACCATCAGCTAAGGTCCCCAAATATATGCTAAGTTGAAAGAACGAGGTTTGTCTGCCCAGACAGCTAGGATGTTGGCTTGGAAGCAGCCATTCATTTAAAGAGTGCGTAACAGCTCACTAGTCGAGCGGACGAGCATGGATAATAATCGGGCATAAGCATATTACCGAAGCTATGGATTTTGTAGTAATACAAAGTGGTAGGGGAGCATTCTAACAGGGTTGAAGGTGTATCGTAAGGTATGCTGGACTGGTTAGAAAAGAAAATGTAGGCATAAGTAACGATAATGCGGGCGAGAAACCCGCACACCGAAAAACTAAGGTTTCCACAGCTATGCTAATCAGCTGTGGGTTAGTCTGGTCCTAAGGCGAACCCGAAAGGGACAGTCGATGGCCAACGGGTTAATATTCCCGTACTACTAATTACTGTGATGGGGTGACGGAGTGATGAAAGCGCCGCGAACTGACGGAATAGTTCGTTGAAGTACCTAGCTATATTCTCTATAGGCAAATCCGTAGAGAATGGTGAAATACGATAGTACTCGGAGTCTTCGGACAAAGAGATAGTGCGCCTAAGGGCTTCCAAGAAAAACCTCTAAACTTCAGGTAATTAGTACCAGTACCGTAAACCGACACAGGTAGTTGAGGAGAGAATCCTAAGGTGCTCGAGAGATTCATGGCTAAGGAATTAGGCAAAATAGACCCGTAACTTCGGGAGAAGGGTCGCCCCGAGTAATCGGGGCCGCAGTGAAGAGGTCCAGGCGACTGTTTATCAAAAACACAGGGCTCTGCAAAATCGTAAGATGAAGTATAGGGCCTGACACCTGCCCGGTGCTGGAAGGTTAAGAGGAGATGTTATCTTCGGAGAAGCATTGAATTGAAGCCCCAGTAAACGGCGGCCGTAACTATAACGGTCCTAAGGTAGCGAAATTCCTTGTCGGGTAAGTTCCGACCTGCACGAATGGTGTAACGATCTGGACACTGTCTCAGCCATGAGCTCGGTGAAATTGTAGTAACGGTGAAGATGCCGTTTACCCGCAGTGGGACGAAAAGACCCTGTGCACCTTTACTATAGCTTAGTATTGACCTTGGATAAATGATGTGTAGGATAGGTTGGAGACTGTGAAGTGGCGTCGCCAGGCGTTGTGGAGTCATTGTTGAAATACAACCCTTTGTTTATCTGAGGCCTAACTCTTCGATGAAGAGGACAGTGCTTGGTGGGTAGTTTGACTGGGGTGGTCGCCTCCAAAAGAGTAACGGAGGCTTCTAAAGGTTCCCTCAGTACGCTTGGTAACCGTGCGTAGAGTGCAATGGCATAAGGGAGCTTGACTGAGAGACATACAGGTCGATCAGGTACGAAAGTAGAGCATAGTGATCCGGTGGTTCCGCATGGAAGGGCCATCGCTCAAAGGATAAAAGGTACGCCGGGGATAACAGGCTGATCTCCCCCAAGAGCTCATATCGACGGGGGGGTTTGGCACCTCGATGTCGGCTCGTCACATCCTGGGGCTGGAGAAGGTCCCAAGGGTTGGGCTGTTCGCCCATTAAAGTGGCACGCGAGCTGGGTTCAGAACGTCGTGAGACAGTTCGGTCTCTATCTACTGTGGGCGTTAGAAATTTGAGTGGATCTGATTCTAGTACGAGAGGACCGAATTGGACAAACCTCTAGTGTATCTGTTGTCCCGCCAGGGGCACCGCAGAGTAGCTACGTTTGGAAGGGATAAGCGCTGAAAGCATATAAGCGCGAAACCCACCACAAGATGAGATTTCTTTTAAGGATCGTGGAAGATGACCACGTTGATAGGCTATAGATGTAAAGGCAGTAATGTCATAGTCGAGTAGTACTAATAATCCGTAAGCTTATGTACACCCTTTTCCCTCCGAGCAATCGGAGGGAGGAAACTTTCTTAACAAAAAAACTTATTTGTTTCTTTATCTCAGTATGTTAAAATATTGTCCGCACGCGGAAAGTGACTAGTGAAGAGTGAGTAGTAAAGAGTCTAAGGACTAATTACTAAGGGCTAACAACTAATTACTAATAACCTTAAGGTGGTTATTGCGGCGGGGCTCACCTCTTCCCATCCCGAACAGAGAAGTTAAGCCCGCCTGCGCAGATGGTACTGCAGTTATGTGGGAGAGTATGTCGTCGCCTTTCTTTTAAGAACCCTATCCAAATCGGATAGGGTTTTTTGTTTTATAACGTTTTTTAAATCTTTGCGTGCTTTGCGTAAATCGTCGCGCTCTTTGTGGTTAAAAAAAATTTTACACGGATGATACAGATTCGCCAGGCGAAAACGCGGATTGGAACGGATTTTTTTTTGATTTGTAGAGATGGAAATTGCTTTTGCCCTTTCAAGGCGAAAATGACATTATTTTTATTTATTTCATAGTGCTTTGCACCATGCTCTTTGCTTTTCGGGCCTTCAGCCCTTTTTTCTTTGCGTAAACCTTCGCGCTGTTTGCGGTTAAAAAAAATAACACACGGATGATACGGATTCGCCAGGTGAAAACGCGGATCAAAACGGATTTTTTTTGATTTGTAGAGATGGAAATTGCTTTTGCCCTTTCAAGGCGATAGTTGCTGTTCATTTTGGTTCAGATATAGTGCCTCGCATCATGCTCTTTGCTTTTGGAGTTTTTAGTCCTTTTTCCTTGCGTGCTTTGCGTAAACCTTCGCGCTCTTTGCGGTTAAAAAAATAGTATGCGAACGATACGGATTGGCCAGGCGAAAACGCGGATCAGAACGGATTTTTTATGTATTAATTGTTAAGGGCCAGGTTGTTCCTTTTGAGATTAGGCTTTTGCTCTTTTAGAGCAATATTTGGCATAATACTTTTAAAGATTAATAAGGGCTGAAAGCCCGAAAAGCAGAGAGCATGGTGCAAAGCGCCATGAAATAAATAGAAATAACATCATTTTCGCCCTGAAAGGGCAGAAGCCTCGACATAAAGAGAGGAATTTCTATGATTTTGAACAGCATTTTCTGGAAAAGATCGATTTTTCGGTATTAAAAACTAGTAAGAATTGGTTTTCTTTTGCCCTTTCAGGGCGATATTTGCTGTTCATTTTGGTTTGTACATAGTGCCTCGCACCATGCTCTCTGCTTTTCGGGCTTTCAGTCCTTTTTCCTTGCGTGCTTTGCGTAAACCTTTGCGCTATTTGCGGTTAAAAAAAATAACACACGGATGATACAGCGGATTTTTATGTAGTAGTTGTTAAGGGCTAGGTTGTTCCTTTTGAGATTAGGCTTTTGCTCTTTTAGAGCAATATTTGGCATAATACTTTTAAAGATTAATAAGGGCTGAAAGCCCGAAAAGCAGAGAGCATGGTGCGAAGCGCTATGAAATAAATATAAATAATATTATTTTCGCCCTGAAAGGGCAGAAGCCTTGGCATAAAGAGAGGAATTTCTATGATTTTGAACATCATTTTCTGGAAAAGATTGATTTTTCTGTATTAAAAACTAGTAAGAATTGGTTTTCTTTTGCCCTGTCAGGGCGATAGTTGAGGCTCATTTTGGTTCATACGTGGTGCCTCGCGCCATGCTCTGTGCTTTTCGGGCTTTCAGTCCTTTTTCCTTGCGTGCTTTGCGTAAACCTTCGCGTTCTTTGCGGTTAAAAAATAGCACATAGATGATACAACGGATTTTTATGTAGTAGTTGTTAAGGGGCAGGTTGTTCGTTTGAGGTTAGGCTTTTGCTTTTTTTAGAGTAAATACTCTTAAATATTAGTAAGGGCTGAAAGCCCGAAAAGCAGAGAGCATGGTGCATAGCGCTATGAAATAAATAGAAATAATTTCATTTTCGCCCTGAAAGGGCAGAAGCCTCGACATAAAGAGAGGAATTTCTATGATTTTGAACATCATTTTCTGGAAAAGATCGATTTTTCGGTATTAAAAACTAGTAAGAATTGGTTTTCTTTTGCCCTTTCAGGGCGATAGTTGAGGCTCATTTTGGTTCATACGTAGTGCCTCGCATCATGCTCTTTGCTTTTCGGGTTTTCAGTCCTTTTTCCTTGCGTGCTTTGCGTAAACCTTTGCGCTATTTGCGGTTAGAAATTAGCTCATAGATGATTTATGGTTTAAATATTCTTTTTATCGTTGACTGCGTTAGGGATGGGAGTGATATCCTTTTGCGCTTACTGTACATAAAAAAAACTGAAACTTCTATCGCAAAAGATTTAGCGGACAGCCCGACCCGTAGGGGAACGCCATAAAAATTGTTGTCTTTAATAGATTGATGTTTAAATGAGATATTAGTATGATTAAATGCTGTTTCCTTTTACAATTCCGCGGGATGAATTTTTTATAAAATCTAATATTTTATCACGCTCATAAGTTTGCTTCATGTGTTTTTCGATAAAGTCTAATGCAAGAGAGGTATTTCTTTTTTGCTGAAAGATAATACGATATATTTCTTGTAGTTCTTGCATTTTTTCAATCTTAAAACCTCTTCTTCGTAAACCAATGGTATTTAATCCTGCAAAACTTAAAGGTTCACGTGCAACGAGTATGTATGGTGGTACATCTTTGACAATACGACTCATGCCGCTAATCATAGTATGTTCCCCAATAATCGAAAATTGATGAATTGCTGTTAATCCGCTGATATTTGCGTAATCGCCCACCATTACTTCTCCTGCCATTCCCACATTAAAACCTATAATGCAGTTATTACCAATGAAACAATCATGTCCGATATGAGTGTTGGACATGATTAAATTATGATTCCCAATTACTGTTTTTTGTTTTGATTGAGTTCCTTTGTTTATAGTAACAAATTCTCTGATAATATTGTTGTCTCCAATTTCCAGAGTGCTATATTCGTTTTTGTATTTTAAATCTTGTGGGGTTCCTGATAATACTGCATTGGGATGTATTTGGCAATTCCGGCCAATTCTAGCACCGTCAAGTAGGTTTACATTATTGCCAATCCAAGTGTTATCACCAATAATTACATTATTTTCAATAGTTGTGTAATTACCAATATGAACGTTTGTTCCAATAATTGCATTTTTGCCTATAGTTATATTTTTCAATTTGATTGTCTTTATATGAAAAGCAAATGTTGGAAAAATATAATGATTTTTTCTTGATGTAAAATCAATTAATTGAAGATCTTATTCTGCTCAATGTTTCCTGACTTACACCGATAAGCGAGGCAATATGTTTTAGTTTTGATTTTGCAATAATAGGAGGAAATGAAGTTAATAAGTAGAAGTATTTATCCTGAGCATTCATGGATTTATAAAAATGATGAAATTCGTTCAATTTTGACAGATAAATTCTAAGCAGCTTAATATAGAATTTAGAAAATAAAGGATATTCTAATAGAATTTGCTCATCTGTGTACGATAATGAATAAAGTATGGTGTCCTCACATGCCTGAAAAAGCTCAAATGAGGGTTTCTGTTCAAAGAAACTACTCAATGAAGTGATGAATTGATGATCGGTATAAATCCATTTAGTTACCTCTTCTCCGTCATTATAAAAAAATCTTCGTACTGAACCGGATTTTATAAAGTAAATTTTGGGGCAAATTTGCCCTTCATTTATAATAATTTTATTTTTCTTGTAGGATTCTTCTTTGAAGTGGTTTTTTATTGCCTTTTCGGTCTCTTGATCCAGTGCCTGAAAATTGTTTATAAATGCAAGAAGCTCTTCCATTGCCCTTATTTAGTTGGTTTATTTATTGAAAATTAGACCAAATTTAGGTTTAATTAATAACGAATATAGTCTATTTCTTAGAAGAACTATCATTATAAACATTGCTGAGTGTATTATGCGAATTCTGTTTTGTTTAGATGCATTGTTTATTTGGATGACCAGTAAAAAAAAGAACCCCAAAAGAGTATTTTTTGGGGTAGATTTTAGGGTAGAAATGAATTAAACCTGTTTGTAATCACTATGCCAAACAGCTTCTTCAGGACCATCTCCTTTGTGTCCGTCTAACTGAATTACGAAACTTTTAGCCGGGAAGTATGGTGTGATGTGGATATCTAGTAAGATTCTGTCTTTTTGAGTTTTATCCTGCTCAATTTTCATTACGGTAAACTTCTCAATAAGATTAGTAGGTCCTTTAATTCCGTCAAGGAACTTAATGATTTGGCTTCTTAAATCAGCTTCAGTTCTGGTAGTCCAGTTCTCGAAAGCTCTTCTGTTTAAGAAATCGAAAAGTACTTTGGTAATATGGTCGAATACACGTACTACAGAGTAGGTTTGTAAACCTAAGTTGTCTCCGTTGAACAATGTTTTAGCAGAGAAAGCCATAATTTTGCTGTACTCATTAACCATTGGTACCAATCCCATTTTTTCAATTTCTGAGATTTCACTTTTCTTCAGGTCAAAACGAACGCTTTCTACCTCGTTTAAGCCTCCGAATTTTTTACCGGCAACTACCTGAGACATCAATGTTTTGTATATTTTACCTGCTAAAGAAGTCGATGGTGGTACATAAAGATTGTCTTCTTCTCCAACTTCGTTATTTTTACTTCTTCCTAACAAATAGTTACAAGTCATAATAGTGTTTGATTTGTACACATCACCACCAGTATGATTGGCATTGAAGAAGATATCGATAACATCATCCGGAGTTTCAAGATCCTGGAAGTCAGTTAGTAATACTGTTTTATTCTCGTGAGCTATTTTGGACCATTTTTCTAAAACAGCGTTAGAACCTAAATATCCTGGAACTGAAAGTATAGAGTAGTTTTTTCTCAAATCAAGACGGTCAAAATTTTGCTTTAATTCATTCGAAACATAATCAATAAACAAAGTATTGTCTAAATCTTTTAATTGCGTTATATCGGCGTTTACGATCGTTACGTTCTTGATTTTATCGCTTTCAGCATTTTTGTAGAACAAAGCGACACTACGATAAGAAGTTTCTAGTTCTCTTGTAGTGTTTAAGGCGTATTTCAGGTTTTTATTTAATGTTGCATCTGCTGATGTTGCTTTTGCATTGGCCACTTCGATCATGGATTCAACAGAATTATTTCCTTTTAGTAAATCCAGCCACAAATCAAGTCTGTTATTAAGAGTAGTTCTCTCGCTTTCCCATTGAGCATCGTTAAGAAAGATATTTTTTCTAGCTTTTCTGGTCGGGTTTAAGTTTGATAATCCGTCGATTACGTTTTCTAAGAAAGCAAAACCTCCATATTCGTTTAACAGGTTTATTTTGCTTGGGGATTCTTGTACTAATTGTTCGCTTGAAGAACCTTGAACTTTTTGTTCTTTAGTTTGAGTTGCCATATTTACTGTTTGTTGTTGTTAATTTCGTTCTTAGCGTTTTGAAGTAATTCGATTACCGCTTCTTTAACAGCCGGGTCCTGGATTGCTTTTATTAAAGCTCTGTTGCTCGAAAGCTGGCGAACAATTTTGTACGCTTGTTCCTTTTCAGTGTTTAATTTATTAAGAAAAGGACTGTTTTCTTTTATAGATTTTGCTCCAAAATCTCCTAAGTTTTGGAAGACCATCGATTCGTTTAAATCGGAACCTTGTTCCGTTGTAAATTCAAAGTCTACGCTAGGTTTGTACTTCTCAAAAACCGCTTCTACAGTCTGCAAATCATAGACAGCTTCGGGGCCAACCGGCTGCTCATTTGTAAGTTTTTGAATTAGTAATGTTCTGTTCGAAGGAATTTCCAAAATTGATTCACTGGCGTCAACTTTTACTTCATTGCCACCAATACCATAATTGAACATGCTCATAATTTTATAAGATTTTTAGTTGATTTTGTAAAACTAGTAAAAAAATACTTTAAAATAATATTGATTTGTAAGTATTTTATTTGGAGTTTTGTAGCAATGTGTTAAAATTAAAATTTGAACCTTTAGTTTTATAAAAAACAACTAAATTTCGACAAAAGATGAAATACCTGAAATACCCTGTTAATTTTAAATCTTTGGTGAGAGGTTCACAGGATAATTTTTGTAAGATAGAAGAATCGATTGCTTATAACATCATGATGATTATTACCACTTCATTTGGAGAGATTCCCGAGATCCCAAATTACGGATCTGTCATCTGGGACCTGGAGTTTAATCAACATATAAAGAAAAGAGATTGGGAGGATTTGGTTAGAAAATCCCTGTTAAAGTCGATTACTGAATTTGAGAGGAGATTAACCTTAAGTGAAGTCACTATTTCGTTAGATGAAATTGATAATACGGAGCTGGGATCAAGCATAAGAAGAAAAGCAAACATAGTCGTAAAAGGAGACATTATCGAAAGTCTGATGCCATTTAGCTTTCACACAAAATTGAATATAAGCCCAATTTCTCAATAGTACAAAATATGAAAGACGTTAAGTTTATTGAAATAAAAAATAGAATACAAAAGAAGTGTTTAGAGATCTGGGGAATTGAAAATATTAACATGGCCGACCCCTTGGTCATGATGTTATTAGACGTTTTTGTTCATGAACTTTATTATTTGTATCACGAAGGAATCGAATCTGATAATAAAATTATTGAACGCATTGCTCAGGAAATTGTGCCAAGTCAATGGAATTTGCCTATGCCGGCTCACGCTTTAGCAAGTACAGCTGCAACAAATGGTATTGTGGTACTCAACAGTGATGCTGAATTTATTATAAAATCGACTTTTGCAACCAATGTTGATTATGATATTCATTTTACTCCTTTTACCAACGAAAGCATTATAGAGGGTGAGGTTGGTTTTCAGCTCTATGATTCCTTATTGATCGATTCTTTTAAAAATGTCAATCGCTTGCCGGTGCATTGTAAAATTTCGGATCACAGGATGTGGATCGGACTGGATGTTTCCAAAGAAAATCTGGAGAAGTTAAAATCTTTGAAATTTACATTTGTTACAGATAATTCTTCGTTAGATGCTTTCTTACAGTTTGTTACGGTGAGAGATACTCACGGAAATGCTATTGATTTTGAAAATGAAAGTTTTGCGGAAGTTCAGGACAACAAGCATTACGTTGAAGCGATAAAATCCTACTATAAAAATTTTATTTACAAGTTAAAACTGAATCCGGAGAAGTTGGTTTACGAGTCTTTACTAGACAAATTCAACATTGAAAAAGAAGCATTAAAATCTGCTAAAAAGAATACAGAACTTATTTGGTTAGAGTTTGTATTTCCTGAAATCTTTACCAAACAGGAGCTTGATAAAATTCAGATAAAGATCAACACATTCCCGATCGTCAACCGAAAACTGAACAACAGAGTTCATAATGCTCAGGTGGAAGGACGTCTGTTTCCAATGAAGGCAGAGAGAAACACGCACTTTTTGGATGTGATGAAAGTTTTTAACGAAAAAAACATCGAATTCATCAATGGAATCAAGCAGCCTAATGCTATCACTTCAAATACCTATACCGTTTTTTATGGCGGATTAGAGAATTACGATTCCAGAACGGCAAAGTTTTTCCTTAAAAAATTAGCCAGAGCTTTACGTGAAGACATCAGTTCTTTTTCGAATATCAATGCCGATTATATTGATGCGACAATGACTAAAATCAATGAAGAAATTAATTCAATTGAAACTAAGATTACCAGCAGTTACAGTCAGGTCAATGAAGAGGAAGTTTATGCTCTGATTCATGAAACCGATAAATCTAAAATTTTGTACTGTTCGTATTGGACTTCAAACGGTCAGGTGGCTAATAATTTAAAAAAAGGTACCGTTTTAAAACAAACGGTCTTATCAGAATTAGTTCAGGATTCTACCGTTTTTGAGACGACTTCGCTTGGCGGAATTTACAGAAATAACAAAGTCGAGAAATTAATCAATCTTCGATATGGCTTTTTATCCAAAGAGCGACTGGTAACAAAACAAGACATAAAATCTGCGGTTCATTATCATTTAAGAAACATTACAAAAGAGGTATTGATTACCGATGGGGTTGGCATTAGCAATGAAAGAAAAAAAGGAGTATTCAGAACCATTGATGTAAAAGTTATTTTGCAGGATAAGTATGCTTTACAGATAGAAAACAAGCAAAAAATAGGATTGTTTTTGAAGGAAACCTTAGAGAAACAATCCGTGATGAACATCCCATTTCAAATTACCATAAACTAAAGTTATGAATGAATTAGATTACAGCCCCAGCTTACTATCTGCCATTAAATCTGCTAAATCGTTGGCTATTCAGGATGGACACAGCACTTACGGTGTTCCGCATTTAGCCTATGCACTGTTATATGAGCCAACAGGATTGACAGAGGTTTTAAAAACGTTATCAAAAGACATAGATTATATAAGAGAGTGGTTTGATGTAAGAAAGGAAGTGTATACATCCTCTCAGAGCAATGATAACATTATTATTGCCGATGCAGAGATCGAAAATGTTTTTACCGAATCAAATTTCAATAAAATCAGATTGGGAGCAGATTCTATTGATGCTTTTTGTGTTTTTATTGCCATTATTAAACCCGGATTAATATACAGTGATAAACAGATCGACGGTTTAAATTTAAGCGATAAAGAACTTTTAAAACATTTTGGGCTTCGCAATACTCAAAAAAGTTTTAATCTGGTAGATAATGACGATAAAGAAGAAACTGTTGATATTAATTATTGTGATACACTCTACAGAAAAAATATAATCGAAGAAGGTAGTGCTATTATTGGCCGAAATAAGGAGGTAAGACTGATACTTGAAAACATTGAACGATACGAAAATCACGGAATTTTGTTGATTGGAGAATCGGGTATTGGAAAAACAAGTATCATAAAAAATCTGATTTACAGTTTACACGAAACAGATTCTAATTTTTTTGAAGAAACACTGGTACTTTCTTTAAACGTGTCTAAACTTGTTGCCAATTGCAGCGGTGAAAATGAGATTTCGAAGAAATTGATTGAAATTTTCGAAAAATTATCCAAGAACGGAAAGAGCATACTTTTTATTGATGACATACAGGTGTTGTTAAATTCATCAAGCTCAAAATCAAATGCGGTAATCAATATCATCAATACACAGTTAACTCAGGGAACGATTAACATTATTGCTTCTATTGATTCAGATTCGTATCGAAAATCGATCGAAGGAACGACTATTGACGGAAAGTTTGAAAACATTTTTATCGAAGAACTCGATCATGCTTTATTACTGGAATGTCTGGGGATTTATAAAAATAAATTAGAAAAGCATTATAAGATAGGGATTGACGATGAAGTTATAGAAGAAGCCATTCATTTGTCTAAAAGATTTTATAAAGAAAAGAAACTGCCTTACGGAGCCATTGATTTATTAGACCGGACAGCTTCCTCGGTAATTGTTTCGAATGCCAATTCCTTAGTTGAAATTGTAAAAATAAAAGAACAGATAAAAGAAGCTGACCCTGCCGACGAATCAAGGATGAGTTTGCTGAAAAAAGAAATATTCAACAGAATTAGCTGTGTGGTAACCAGTAAAATTAGTGCTGCCGAAAATTCAAAAAAACAAAAAGACGAAGTAATCACTTTTGATGCCATCGAAAAATTATCAGCTGATATCGAAGCGATAGCAAAGGAGAAAATCACTGTGGTTAAAAAGTCTGAGATTTTGGCAGTCGTTTCCAATGCAACCGGAATTCCATTAGGAAAGATAAGTGCAGGAGAAAAGGAAAAACTTCTCACGATTGAAGACAAATTACAAGAGAGAGTAAAAGGGCAGGCACATGCTATTAAAACACTTTCAGAAGCCATAATCGAATCCCGAAGTGGTTTGAGCAATCCGAAACAGCCTATTGGTTCGTTCTTCTTTTTGGGACCAACCGGTACAGGAAAGACAGAATTAACGAAAACACTTGCAGAACTGCTGTTTGATGACGAAAATGCGATGATTCGTTTTGACATGTCCGAGTTTAAGGAAGAACATTCGGCGGCGTTATTGTATGGTGCGCCTCCAGGTTATGTGGGGTATGAAGAAGGAGGGATGCTGGTGAATAAAATCAGACAGAAACCTTATTCGGTGGTACTTTTTGATGAGATCGAAAAAGCGCACAGTTCGGTTTACGACGTGTTTTTACAGATTATGGACGAAGGAAAAGTGCATGATAAATTGGGTCGTGAAGGTGATTTTTCGAATGCAATTATCATTTTTACCTCAAATATTGGAAGCCAATGGATTCAGGAGCAGATAGAAAGCGGTCATTTACCCACTTCTAATCAGTTGATTGATATTATGAGTCAGCATTTCAGACCTGAGTTTTTAGGACGTTTGACTGAAGTAGTTCCATTTGCTCCGATCAATATAGAAATCGCCAAAGCTATTTTTAAACTGCATCTTAGCCGTCTGCAGGAACAGTTAAGAACGATCAAAAATATTTCTTTTGATTTATCTGATTCGGCTTTAGAGTATCTGACCAATAAAGGATTTTCTAAAAAATATGGTGCCAGACCTATTGCGGGAACCGTACGAACTTATCTAAAGAAAACCATTTCAAAACTAATTATATCCGAAGCTATTTTGGAGAACGAAAGTATTGTTCTGGATATAAAAGGGGATGAATTTATCTGGGAAAAGAAATAAGATATGGAACAGGATATCGCAGTTTTAAAACAACAGCTTAATTTTAATTTGAGAGGAGAAATTCTTTTTTATGAATTGCAAAATATTCTTAAAAAGGAAACTGAAGTCTTTGTCAGACATAAAGGCCTTTCCAAAAGACACAATTCAAGAGACGCTATAGATCTCTCGTCGATGCTGTATCAGGAAGATTCGAGATTTACCAAAGAAGCGCTGGTCCTGCATTTGGCCAAAAACAGCATCTACCATAATTTGCCCGAATTACTTTTTCATCCCTTATCGGTTAGTAATTCTACGATGTCGAATAAAGAAATTGTAGAAGCAGTAAGAGAAAACAAAAAAGCAGAAAATAATGCTTTAGACTTTTTTATGCCTTTTGACAATGAGCTTTTTGCAGCAAATTCAAATTATGCCATCAGAAGTCTTCACTTGTTTAATGATAAGATTGATTTGTTTCTGAAAATAGTAGATGAATTAGTCTCCATTGATTTTGACTTGTCTAATACACAAAAAAAGAATCTCTTTATTTATCTGTGTGAAGCCGATAAACTCAAAGAGAACCTTCCGGAACTGGAGAAAGTACTGGAAACTTTATTGGGTAATGTAGTCAAATTAAAATACAAGAAACATGTTTTCACCGATTCTCCCTTTTTGGAATTAAGTGAAGGAACATTAGGATTCAATCTGGGACTTTGCGGAGCGGTAGAAAGCGAGATAGACGATGTAGAGGTAGCGCTATATTTTGAAGGAAATATAGATTATAAGATATTGGAACGTAAGATGAACCTAACGCGTAAAGTATTAGAGTATTTTATCATTAGTAACAGAAAAATTGATATCGTCTTTTTTAATAATTATCAGTTAGGCATCAAACTAAACGAGAACTATTTGGGCATAAATACCATTTTATAATTTTTAAACCATAATAATGAGATAACATTCAGATATGAATACAATACTACCCTTTTTCTTAAAATACCTATTAGCTCCGTTTTTGATTTTGATCATAACGCTGATTATGAGCCAGTTTTCGAATGTGAAAATCAAAACAAAAGCGGCCATAATATTTACTTTATGTTTTTCGATTATAGCAGCTTTACCCTGTTTGTTTGCTTTCTTTAACAATGAATTTATCTGGTTTGGCTTATTATTTTCGGTGATCTACTACATCATACTTGGAATCGCATTGGTGTATTTCATGAATACAGCTTTATTTCAAAAAGTAGGGATACAGAATAATGTTCTGGCAAAAGTGTTTCTGTTTTTAATAATAGCAATTCTCTCTTCCTGGATTTATTATCTCGTTTTCAATTATATTGCCATATCGAGTTACGCTCACATCAGTATGCTTAATATTTTATGGCTGTTTGTACCTATCTTTTTTCAGGAATCAAAGAACAAATACTTGCAAATTCCTGAGCCTTTCTACGAATACTGGAGAGTGGGTAAAGAGCGCAAAGATTTCGAATATTGGGATAATATCGATAAGTTCCGCCTCATGCAGGTGTCCATACACATCAGAAAAAAAGCCAATTCTGAATTCTTTTCCAAATTTGATGTAAAAATTGCTCAGGACGTCAATCTGGGGAGCTGGTTTGATAAGTTTATAGAAGACCAGAATTACAGATTCCCTAATGATGCTATCGAATCCAGTGCGGAAAATGAAGATACGGGCTGGACTTTTTATACGGCAAAATACTTCAGTTTTCCTTTGTTTATAAAGAACTTGAGTCCTTACAGAACCATTTCTGAAAGTAAATTGAAAAACAAACAGACCATTTTTGCTAAAAGAGTTGCTTTAAACAGGCATGAAAACGGTCTGGAAGAATAATTACATACCATATCTTTTTCTTTAAAACCATTTGGAGTAAAAAGGAAAAGAGATTAACAAATACCATAAAACAAAATTCAGGATTATGAAATCAAACATTCATTTACCAATCAACTGGACAGACGGTGTAAAACTTACGAAAGACCATTTTATCAATAATTATTTCAATTACGTAACAATTGTCAGCGATTATAATAAAGTTCAGCTAAACAATTTTAATTATGGCTGTATCCAGCCGGCGGGAAACAAATCGATAGACATTGAGATAAAAATTGAGGGAGGACAGCTGGTTGCCTACCTGAAAAAATGCGAAGTAATTGCTAAAAACGGTCACATAATTTCTTTTAATCAGGATATTTATGGCACCAAACTTCCGGAAGTAAGTATTAATGCAAACGACTTAGACCGAAATTCTTTTGAGCATTATTATGTTATTGTTTCCGTTAATCCTTATGATTTAATTCCTGTAGGTATTCCTGATCCCGAAATCATTCCATTGCATCATCCGCATGCCCTTCCGGAGATCAAGTTGCACATCATCAATAAAAAAGAGGTAAATGATAATTTTTTATCGGGTTATTTTTTAATTGTCAAAAAAATAATATTCCAAAACGGAACTTTTATCGAAGACAACAAGTACATCGCTCCTGTTGTTAAGACTAAAAATAATGAAATACTGAATCAGTTTATAGCAAAAGTAAACACGGAATTGTATCAGTTGAATGATTTCTCGATTAAAATTCATAAAAAAAATGTGCAAAACTCTTCTAATAACAGACTGGTGTCGAACACCTTTAGTTTATGCACCAAAATAATCGGGTATTATTCAGAAAACTGTTTTTATCTTAAAAATGTCGCTCCGGAGGAATCTCCGGTTTATATGTTTGACCGAATAATTGTTTTAGCGAATCATCTTATTTCGACATTGACTTTAATGGATGACAAAGAAAAAGAGGTGCTGCTGCAATACTATTATGAATGGATTGATGTAAAACCTTCAGAGTTATTGAGCGTATTGTTTGAAGCAAAAAGTGCCGTATACGACCACAACGATATTGCACAAACGCTTGAAAAACTGAATCAGTTTTTAGGAATTTTGAAGCGCTTATGGCAAAAATTAAGTGAATTGGAGTATATCGGAATCAGAAAAGAGAACATTGTAATTAGTGAGGAAACGAAAGTGGCAGCACCGAAAAGCAATACATGGTCAATATTAGATTAAACATAGCGCTATGAAACCACTTAATTCTCCTAAAATAGCGACTCAAAAACGCAGGTTTTTAATCCTTTTTTTTACAACGTCTGCTTTTATTTTCGGCTGTCTTTTTATTACGCTGATAACGGCAAATAAAGGCGCTGCCGAGTTAGAGCAAAAACACAAATACTACAATGATATTGCAGTAAAACAGGGCGAAATGAACTTGCTTCTGGGTGAAATCCTGATCGAAATCAATGACTTAAGATTTAAGGACCGAACTTTAAATGAACGTAAAAATCTTCAGTCCCTGATCAACGAAAAAAGATTTGCAATCAATAACGAGATTCAAAAATCAAAAACAAATTTGACGAATTCTTTTGGTTTGTATGAGGAACTTTTGGTTGAATTACAGCGCATACAAACTAAAATTGATGTCTTAAAAGAAGCAGCAACAAGCTACGAAATCAAAAGTAATCAGCTTAAAAATTGTATTGAAAAACATAAACTGGAAAATAAAAAAAATAGTACCAAATCATGAAGAAGGCAATAATTTTTGACGAAACCTATTGGAAGAAAGCAAAGTTCAATTTATTATTTATCATTAGCGCCTGTGTCATATTTATTGGTCTTACCAAGTTTTTGCTGAAGACACCGGATTTTAATAATACGGATATGCTGAACAGAATTAATGATTATGAAAAAATGCAGAAGATTAAGGTGGACTATGCCAATAAATCGAAGCTAATTTTCAAAACCATTGATACGATAAAATATGACATCAATCAAGTACAGCGTATCGATGAAGTAAAAAGAAACATTTCAGAGTACAAACAGCTTTATAAAGACAACGAATTTCATTCGTCCTATAATTTTTGCTTGATCGGCGGAAACTTGTTAAATGTTTTTTTAGAGATAAACCTGGAAGAAAGTACGGTGAAAAAGAACGATACCCTTGTACAGACAAGTCTTAACGAATGTAAAGCAGATTTTAAAAATGAACATTAAAAACAGAACAGTAGTTATCCTTTTGTCTTGCATTGCGGTAATTTTAGTGATAGTAGCACTGCTATTCCCTTATAATAAACGATTAAGTAATCTAGATTTTTCGATTGTTGATGACAATAGTAATCACCAGTATGAATTAAACGAGGAATTATCTTTTAAAATAAATGACAGTACTCTAATATCAGATAAAAAAGCCGTTTGGTATTTTGGAAACGGTGATTCGATTGTTAGTAAAGGAAGTGTAAACTACACTTATGATAAAGCCGGGAAGTATTTAGTGACCTTAAAAATTGACGACAAGTTCGATTTTTCAAAGCAAATTAATATCGTAAACGGCAGAAGATTGACGGCAAGAGATTCTATCACCAAGATATTTTGTCCGGAGTTTGGTTATGTAGGTGAGGAAATTGTGTTTACCGGATATTCTCCGAGTTCTAATAATTGGTATTGGGAATTTGGCGAAACGGGAACCATAGATTCTTATGAAAAACAAGCCATTTATATTTTTACTCAGCCGGGAATTTATACGGTAAAGCTCGAAACAGATAAAACGAAGTATCCGATAACAAAAGTAATTGAAGTGTTACAATTGTACGAACCTTTCAAAGAACCGGAGGCTGTAGATTCGTCGGGTATTGTATTGAACGATATTAAAAAAAGACTGCAGACCATTGCTAATTTGGGAGCAAGAGATACCAAAACGTACAGAGAGCAGGTTAATTATCTGAAAAATAAATACATCTGCAATGATTTGTCTGATGTCGTGGTAGTAGTCAACGAAGAAAAATACAACGATTTTTTAAGTTACTGTCAGGGACTTCATTATCTGGAAGGAAATGAAACTATAATTGAGGACGTGAAATTAGATAATATTAAGTGCTTTAAGCAGATCAATATTACCCAAAAAACTAAAAATAAAACAAAGTAATAGATGAAAAGCAGCATTTTACTTCGATATACGTCTTTAATTTGTTTATTGATCACCAGTACCCTTTTTTCACAGGTTAAGAACAGTACAAACGTTCTTAAAAAAACAGGAGAAACAGTTAATACTTACGATAACCAGGAGCAAAAAGAAAATAAAAAACCAGAACTAAAAATGGTTTTTTCAGATCGAAATGAGAATAAAATTTACGAAGAACCTTATAGCGCCAAAGTAAAAAATAAGGCCGCTATTTTGACCCCCATGTATGTTATTGATGAAGATAAGAATTATTACGAAGTTGTCGTTGCTGATAAGAAACTGATTGGGAAACCCAAAGGAACATTCTCTGCTTTAAGAAGTAAAGACAACCATTTTTCTAAAGCTAAAGAAGTACAGTATCTGGGATGGATTAAAAAAGACAATGTATTGGAATATGGCAGAGCCATCCAAAATCAGGTTAACTTAAAATATGTAAAGTATTTTGTGGCTTGTAATACGTTGGATAATTTAGTGAACAGTAACAATAACGTCAAAAAAAGTACTCTTTTGTTAAAGGGAGATCCTAACTTAGAAACCGCAACAAAAAAAGGGATTAAACTAAATGACTTCGTCTACGTCTACAACATAAACAAAACGGCAAATTCAGCCTTTGTGTCCAATTCTGATGATTTGATGCCAAAAGACACCGCTAATTTTAAATATGGCTGGGTTCCTTTGCAATATCTGAATCCTATAACAGACAATGTGGTAGTGAAACTGAATCCTGCTGATACGTTGAAGTTTTCGTCGGGTAAAATCAACTTTCATGCAAATGAATTGTACAGGAATACCTTTTTCGTAAATGAAAATCAATCCAGTATTGCTGCCAGATTCGATAATACCACTAAAATTTTATTGCCTGTAAATGTATGGAACCACGACAAAAATAAAATCACAAATTTAAAGGGGGATGATATTACCATAAAGACAATCGAACAGATTGATCTGCAAAGTAAGACCATTAACTTTTTTTACGTTTTTGAGAACAACGGCAGTACCAAACAATACCTAAAAAAAACACTTTCGGCATTACAAAATCTAAAATTAACAACGAGCAGTGATTTGTATGCCAATTATAATTTTACGTATTCGTTTATTGCAAAAGGGAAGTCCAAAAGTTATTTTTTGCTCAGAACATCTTCTTTTTCGAAGTGGTTTGATTTAATTGAAAAAAGTATCAAAACACCGGAAGAAATTACAAATGAAAATATTTTACCCAATAACAACATAAATATTACGCAGTTCCTGAGTGCGGGACCCAACTACGAAAATAATTTTTTTATACTGGCAGGATTAGACGGATCAATAAATACCGTTTTACAGGATAATATGAGCACATTGGCTAAGAATAATGCCAAGTTATTGTACATCCTTTTTAGAAATGAAAACAGCTCTGATAATCAGGATTTTATTTCGCAAAGTAAGGCGTATTTAAGTGATGCCAGTAATGCCAATAAAAAATACATTCAGAACTATTATGTAGATCCAAAACTGGTTCCTAAAAATGATGAATTTGTTTACAATGGCGAAACCGATAATGAGTACATCTACAACGCTCCTTTAAAAAGTAACTTTAATGGTGGAATTGTATTTCCTAAGTTAAACGGGGAGTTAACTCCTGAAACAATAAACAAAGCCATTGATACCGTTATCAGTAAAACGATCAAGACGAACAATGCATTGCTAAAATCACTGACTCAGTATAAAAATGAATTTAGTTTTTTAAGAAGTCAGCCGAGTGTAACCGTAAAAAATATTATCGAAAATTCTCCTTTAAAAGACAGTGTAAGTACTGATGTACCTAAAAAATATAAAAACGAAACCTTTGCGATAAATGCAAAAGATTCGTTGGATAATGATTTAGAAAGTAAAGTACACATTTTACTGACCGAAAACGAAATTAAACAGCTTATTGAAAATTATCGGGAGTTAGTAAGCAAAGAATACACTAATGAAAATATTGATAAGGTAGAGATTCTGAATTTTAAGGACAGGTGCTATACATTTGCCTCAATTATCAGAAGGACCGAACCATTAAGAAATAGAAATTCTTTAGCAGATCTGTTTTATTTTAAAACAAGAGTATTTGTAAACAGTTCTGATCTGCATACTATAAGAATTAAAGATATCAGAAAGTTTAAGAGAAAACCGGCCGAATTCAGGGCGCTGTTTATAGGCTTAAATGCTAAAGTTGAAGCCTTAGAGAAAATGGTTAGAAATAGTGCTTTTGAGGTTTTTGATGAGGAGTCTCAGCTCAAACACTATTATATATCGAAAAATATGCTACTATAAAATAACGATTATGGAACTTATCAATACAATAGAAATGACGAAACCTTTGCATGAAATAATTTTAGAGTTATTTTATTTTGAAAGCAAAGGGAAACCGTGTGAGTTTACAAAAAAAGAAATTTTGTGGAGGCTTAAAAATCCCAGTATTACAGAATATCAGATAGAAGAAGTACTCAATTGGATGGTGCATCATAAAAAACTAAACGAGAATTTAGGTTTGTACAGCCTCGATCGTTTTGAACTAATTGATTTAGAAGAAAAATTTAAAACCGAAAGATTGCACAAAGAAAAAAAACAAGAGCCTATTTTTTTTACGAATTACAGTACAATAAACAATATACACAATGCCGCAAAACCTAAAGCGCTTGAAATATTTATTCAGTACATACTGCCTACGTTTTTGCTTTCTTATATTGTGTTTATTTTTTTCTTAGTAAACAAGTTAAATGACAGTTTTGCCGTAAACAATAATAAAATTGAAGACGTTAGCGAGCTGACACTAAAAGAACCTAAAACGGGAGTGATTAGAAAAAAAAGAGCACTGTCTGACAAAGAAGTAAAAAGACTGTTTTCTAATCAGCATCAGAATATTTTGTATTTGAACAAGACTATAGATTCATTACAAAAACAGGTGAACAAAATTAATGAAATTCATACCACAGCAACTTTAGACTTAAAAAACCAGGTCAATTCTTTACAACCACAAGTCAATTCAATAGTCCTGCACATAACCGTTGTGCTGCTGGGATTTATTCTGTTGTTTTTCATGAAAAATGTTACGGATTAAAGGAAATTAGTAAAAAACAGATAAAAGAGGTATTCTAAAATTATGCGGAATATCTCTTTTTGTGTTTACGGGAGTTAGATGAAGAAGTAAAATAAATGTTGAAAAAATATTTTTTGACTAGTAGACTGTTTTTTCAAAACGGATGAATTTTCTGTCAGCCCTTATGAATGCTGGATTCTTACATTTGAGAATTAAAAACATCTCTTTTTTTTCTTAATTCTTCTGAAAAAGATTACGAATTGACTTGTTTTTTTAAAATGTATTTGTATATTCGTACAAATATTGATTGCGAATCACCCTCATCTTCCTACAAGAAGCAATTAAAAAAAGTACGTTAGTACAAAAAGAGGTATTCTAAAATCATGTAGAATACCTCTTTTTTTTTGTTCATACTAGTCACACAAAAAGAAAGAGGATTCTGAAAAACTTTATTTAACAACTTAAATTTTTTATTATGGCATTTAAATCAATTTTAGAATTCGAAGGAAACGAGTACCAAGTATTATTTTCAAAAGTTGATATGTTGAGACATACTGACGGTAAAGGAGCTGTTTCTTCTGAAATTAAAGGAGGAAGATTAAACTTGAGAGTAAAATCTACAGACAACACTACAGTTATCGAACAAGCGGTAAACAGCCAGCACAAACCGGTAAGCGGAAAAGTAAAATTTTTCAAAGCTGACTCTGAGCAGGTAATGAAAGAACTTACTTTTGAAAACGCTTTTATTGTGTTCTTTAGTGAGCAGTTAGACGCTTTGGCTGAAACTCCAATGACTACTGAGATTACATTCTCTGCAGAGAGAATTACTTTAGGTAATGCTACACTAGATAACAACTGGGCTAAAATTTAATTTTTCTCATAAAACAAGAAGCAGTTGCGTACTGCTTCTTGTTTTTTTATTTTCAGAATATGACATCTTTTAGCTTAAAATTGAATTCGGCACGAAGAACTTTAAAGTAAAGGGCTTTGACTATCCTCTGTTTAAGTTAAAAATTTTAAAGAATTAAACTTAAAACTAGACAGATTTATGGTCATTCCTAAAATAATCTTTGGTATAGACGGCAAAGAAATTTCTCATTTTACTAAAATCGATTTAAAGCAAACCATTAATACTCACCATGAGTTTTCAATAAGTATTCCACATTCTGTTATAGAACGACCTAGGGCCTATACGATGGAAAGCGCCCAGGAATGTCTTGGAAAAGTGCTGCACATCAGGCTAAGCGGTAATAATAATTTTCTGGGAATTATAACAAATGTTCGCTATCAACAAGAATTGGGACATGTAGGCAGTCAAATCGTTATTTCAGGATATTCTAAAACTATTTTGTTAGACTACGGTCAAAAGTTGCATTCCTGGGAAAATCTCAATTTGAAAGATATGGTGCACGATCTCATACAAACTGCTGCAGGAGAACAACTGCAATATGAAATCGAGCCCGAATTTACTTCTAAAATAGAATATCAAACGCAATATCTGGAATCGGATTTTAAGTATATCCAGAGATTGGCGAAACAATATAACGAATGGTTATTTTATGACGGAGAAAAACTTTTTTTTGGAAAACCACAACAAGAAAGCTCTCCTATAAAATTAATCTACAACAAAGACCTGTTTAATTTAAGCATATCGGTAGAAGCAAAACCCCATCAGTACAGCGGTTATACTTATAATGAAAATATCGATCAGCTTTATCAGGCACAAACAGATGACAGCATCGTAGAGGGATTACCGAAATTAGGAAAAGACGCCTTCGAAGCTTCCAAAAAGTTATACAGTACAGCTTCTTACGAGTTCGGACAATTTAGTACCGGAGATGATGTATATTTTGAGAGTATCCTGAAAAAAAAACAGGAAAGTATAGCTGCAGAAGGAAACTACATTTCGGCAACAAGCTCAAATCCAAAACTAAGAATAGGCTCTATTATTAATATCGAATCTCAGCAAATATTAGATAAATCAGAGGTTCTTCAAAAAGGATTGAATACAAATAAGACACAATTTGAATCGAATGAAATTGGTACTTATATTATTACCGAAATTACTCACAAAGCTACTGAAATAGGAGAGTACGAAAATAGTTTCAGAGCACTTCCGGCTAAAATAAAAAAACTTCCCGAGCCTCAGGTAGGCATGCCAATAGCGCAGGAACAGAGAGCTGTGGTAGTAGCCAATGATGATCCTAGTGGTAATGGAAGAGTTCGCGTAGAATTATTATGGCAAAAGAAACAGCAGTCCCGTACGCCCTGGTTGTATGTATTAACTCCTAATGCCGGAACCAGCGATGTTGTAAATAAAAATCGCGGATGGGTTACGATACCGGAGGTAGGTGATCATGTAATGGTTAGTTTTCGATACAATGATCCTAACAGACCGTATGTAATCGGCAGTATTTTTAACGGAAAAACAGGCGAAGGCGGTAAGCTGGACAATCATATTAAAAGTTTTTTTACCCGCTGCGGAAGTACCATCACTTTTGATGATAAACAGAAAAGTATTCTCATAAAAGACCCGTCAGACAACAGTGTTTATTTGGATGGGGAAGGTAATATTACTGTAAATGCACCTAAAAATATGACCATCAATGTTGGTGATAATCTGGATATTACCGTTGGTAAAAATATGACTGTAGGGGTAGGCGGTAACAAGAAAACCACCATCGACGGCAACAACAGCTTAAAAGTTGGAAAAAGCAGTACAGTCGATATTACAGAACTCTACAAACTTATTACAAACATGTACGAGCAAAAAGTATCAGGTGATAAAACCGTGAAAATCAATGGTAATTTAAATAAAACCACAGCGACAACAACTCACAAAGCCATAGGAGGAGATATTTTGATAAAAAGCTCGGGAATCTCAAAAGTACTGGGTGCCATTGATGCCAAAGTAAATAAAGGATAACTTAGATAAGCTATTTTAAAGATCTATCCCAATTGAAACAAACCGGCACAGGCAAAGAAAACGTAATCGTAATATCAAATCAGAATGAAGCAGCTATTATTTTTTATTTTTCTATTGGCAGGTGTATCCTCTTTTGGACAAGCAGAAGAGGTACAAAAAGCAGAAATAGAAGGCGGTACATTATCAAAAAAGTATATTGACGGAAAACTGGAAAGTTTTATTGTAGAAATGTACGCGGTCAATTATGGGAACATCTTCAGTTTTAATAAAGACAAAGATACTATTACCGTTAGTGAAGGAGAAAAATCAGCTGCTGTTATTAAGATATATTTTAAAGATCAAATGCAAATAAGTGAACTATTTTATAAGAAGAAAATAGTAGCCTATTTTGAAGCTATAAATTTGAATAGAGATCAGTTACCCAAAAGCAAAAGCGTCTATAGTTTTCTTGTAAATAATAAAATAAAGAGTTCAATAAGCAGCTTTGATCTCAACGATCTTGATGAAGATTTTGACCAGAATCTTTTAAAACTTTTTAATGGTTTAAATCATGTTGCAAATACTGCAAATTTAGATTCCGCTTTTAATTCAATAGCCCATTTTTTTTCCAAAGAAGATGCTCTTTATAGAATCTATTTAGCAAGCTATGCTGAAAAATTTGCCCCTCCAATAATTACCTATTTAAAAACCAATGAATCCGGAAAGATTGAATCCGGAATTGTCTGGACAGGGAAAGAGACCGGAAATGGGAAGTATGAAATTTATAGTAAGGAGAAAATAATACAATCAGGAATTCAAAACCTATCCAATTTTAAAAAAACTTTTAGGGAATATTTTTCTAAAATTGAAAATTTAGATTAAAAAATAACAAGCATAATGAACAAGAATAATAGTATTATTATAAAATCACTACTAATTGCTTTAATTATTTCCCTGATTATTACAAGTTCCATTTTTTCAAAAGGCTTTATAAGTTTTGGAGCAGCGGTTCTGGCAGGAATTATTTTTAGTGTGTGTTTTATCGTGTTTTTTGTAATCGTGAGACTTATTTTGAGGGCTGTTAAAAAGGATTAATAGAAAAGGTTAAAGAATAGTGAGATGGGTATGTATAAATAATAGATTTTATGAAAAAAGCTTCCATATTACTAAAGTTATAAAATAAAAAAGGTAAAAAATATAGTGTACAGAAACAAGTCAGGATAAAGAAAAAATATGGGATGTATCTTACTTTTGATATATTTACAAGTAGTTCATTAAGACATTATAAGTATGCCTAAAACCTAAAAAAAGCATGAAGAAAATAGCCCTTTATTTACTATTATTTCTTATAACAAATACGTTAACAATTTCTTGCCAGGAGAAAAAGCAAACCAATAAAAAAGTTAATAGCTCCGCAATAAAAGCCCCCCTTAGTAATATGGAAACAAATTTTAAATGGCAGGAAGGTTTAAGCTGTCCTTCAGGATACCCAATACAAGTATATAGAGGCTGGCTTGAAGGCCCGTTAGTGTCAAATGGTGTAAACGAAGTGCCTAACAGTACAACGGGTATATACGGTTTTGGTACAACCACAGGTATAGGAGACTGGGGAGAAAATTCCTCGGGGATGAGTCAGGGTGAAAAACCAATTCCACAAAGACTTAACTGTACCTGGTACTCTTATGTTGAAGATGTGATGTATCATATCGATACAGAGTTGGACTATCCCAAAATGGTAAAACTATTCAACGAAGGCTTTCAGAGCAGCGTTCAAAAAGAAGGAAAAGTAATGACGACTTATAAGCACATTACAGTGGGTTTTGCTCCGGGAGGTGTAGTAGTAGTGTGGCTGAAAGGCGGACAGAAAGATGTAGAAATAGGGCGTTATCAAGGGAAAAAAACAGAGATAAGCGCTAAGGAAATTGCCTCTTTGGACAGTCATGAACGACTTTTGTTTGATCCTGCTGACCGAGCGCGAACTTTAAAAAATCCAAAAATTATAGCTCCGGAAGATCAGGAAGCACATAAAAACAAACCTATCCCTTACGGACTTTGGGACAGCTACCGCATAAAATACAATTGGCGCCCTACTGCCGTATTCGTGAGAGAGGGAAAAGTGCAGGATGAATTGTCATTTAGCCTGTTTAATGGAGAACGAGAAACATTGTTAGAAGAAGAATTTGTAAAAAATGAGTATCACGAAAGAGCAATTCCGCGAAATTTAGGGATTCGTTGGTGGGATAAGAACGGACAGGGGTATAGTGGTTCCTTTATTTTTAACGAGAAAGAAATTTTTGATGCCTTCAAAGAGTTGCGTAAAAAGAATCCTGAGGCAAATATTGATTTAGAAGTTAAAATAAACCCGGGTAGTGATTATTTGGGAGCCACACTAAAAAACGGTACAGATGTAATACCACTGAAGAAAAGTAAAACAAACGTTTTTGAGTCAAGCATTGTGACAAGAGAATACAAATACAATTGGCATCCTGTTTTTTTGTTTCCTGAAGGAGAAAAGATGCCGGATGAAATTTATTTTTTGAGTCACACTTTGGGACAGTCTCTTGTTGAAAAAAAAGAAATGAATCTACCTCTTCAGGAAAATGCCGCACCTTTCAAAATAAGCTTTGATTATGGCAAAGAGAATGGAGAAACAGGATATTTAGAGTTAATATTTAAAGACGATGAAGTTCGCGAAACGTTTAGAGATATTGAAAAACTAAAGCCGGGAGCTCCCATAGAAATGCAAGTGAAAATAGGTAAATCCTATAGTTCCTGTACTATTACACTTAAAGGTAATGGAAAAGAATTACCAGTGAAATTCACTACTTATCAGAATTAGTTTTGTACAAAAAAAGATTAGTTTTCGAATCGTATTTACTAAAAGAATATACAAAAACAGAATCATTGTTATGGGAAAAACATTTGTATACAATACAGGAGCAGCGGCCGATGATATAAAAAAAGAAGAACTACGCCTGACTTTTGGGATTTTTATAGACGGCACACTCAATAATAAAACGAATACCGATATGCGTAACAAACATAGTCGGGGTAAGGATGCAGACGGAAATATTGATTATTCAAAAGACAATGCTACGCTGGAAAGTGAAGACGAAAAAAAATATAAAAAAATAAAGAATAAAGGACGCATAGAAGAACTTCTCTCCAAGAAAAATAAAACTCCTGCTGAGGAAGCGGAGTTTAAAGCTATTGATGAAAGAGACAAATATCTCGTTGCCTCCTATAGAGTTCCTTTAAACGAGTTTGGTCTGGATCGTATGGGAACAGATAACAGTTATAGTAACGATTACACCAATGTGGCACGCATGTGGCAATGCTGTGAACAAAAAAAATACGCCATTTATGTACCCGGTATGGGAACGGATCACCTAATGCGCGACAGCACAGACGGTTTTGCTTTTGGTTCAGGACAAACGGGTATACGGGCAAGAGTGCGTAACGCTTGTGAGCAAATTGCAGATAAAGTAGCACAGAAGTTGGACGGAAGTTCCGAAGAAACTAAACTTGCCCAAATCACACTCGATGTATTTGGATTCAGCCGAGGTGCTGCTACGGCAAGAAATCTGGTTTACGAGGTAAACCATGATAGCGGTTACGCAAATGCAGTAAAAAAACAAATCCCTTGTGGAGTAGAATATATTGAAAGGCCCTATTCGGAATCCGGTAGTGTACGTATACAAAAAATGCGAACAGCCTTTGTTGATGTTGATAATTATGAGATAAACAATAAGTATTTAGTAGGAGATCAGCTGCCTAAGATGGGGCATTTAGGATACAGTTTACTAAAAAAAACCGGCCTTGATTTTCATGATTTAAAAAATGTAGAGATCATCGTCCGTTTCGTAGGGATTTATGATACTGTTTCCTCTTATTTTGAGGAGAATGGTGTTCGGGATCATTACGACGATTATGGAAATGTGAAAGACGAAGGAGGCAAGCTCCTGAAAGAAGCCTGGTCAACACATTTTAATGATGATATTGCCGAGCTGCACCTGAATAATTTATACTGCCAAAAAGTAGTACACTTTACAGCAAAAGACGAACATCGTCAAAATTTTGCCCTTACCCGAATCAATCAAATTCCTGGCAGATACATCGAAAAGAATTTTCCGGGAGTACATTGCGATATAGGTGGAGCTTACATGACCGAGAAAGAAGTTGTTGATGAAATCGGAACTCAAATGAAAGACAGACATTATGTTTCTGTTTTTCCAAATGGTTTTTTTGATGATAAAATGGGGTTAGAGGCACTAAGAAGAGACCTGATCAGACAGTATTGGTATAAAGAAGATCAAATCGAAAAAAAAATTCAATGGAGTTTTCCACCTTATCATAAACTTACAGGAACCCGTGGAAAAAAAATAGAAGGCACCGAAGATCAGTATGAAGGCGTTAAAAAAGAGTACAGTTATATTCCGCTGCACTTTATGGAAACGTATGCCAAAAGTACTGAAATGAAGCAGTATTTTGTAGAAGAAACAACTGTGAAATTTCCATTAGATGATTTTCTAACAGGTGTAGAAAGCTATTTAACACCTTATGCACTGGATGAAACCAACGAGGTGAAAGAATGGGATTTCATCAGTGACGAAGTAATCGAACAAAGAAGACTGGAAAGGATAGAAAAGCAGAGATGCGAAGCGGAAATACAAAGTATAGAGCAAAAACTCAAAAATCATACTTATGAATACGAAGAGCTTAAAATACCAATCGACAATTTACGGGTAGAACAATATAAACCTAAATTAGACTTTGAGACGCTTAAAATACCACAAAAAGAGCCTGAAATGAAAACATATACTATAGAGGGAGTTACTGTTGTTGGTTACAGCTCACAAACCATGTTGAGAAAGTTAAGGAATGAATACCTGCATTGGTCCTCAACAAGAGATTGGTTCGGGATGCAGCCCAATGAAGGCAGAAAAAGAAAAATACATTAAAGTATGACCTATTTAGATTACGATGTTGTATTTCCTGAGCTTGATAAAATAAATGAGTTTGTATTTGAAACGGTAACAACAGATTTCTCGAATCCAAAAAAGATAAAAAAAATAAATTACACCCGAAAGATTGCTATCACGAGGTACAAAGACAACGGAAATGATAAGTTGTTTCAGTTGTTTCTTTCCGAGATCGAAATCACAAGTAATTTATCTACAGAGAATATGATTTTTCTTAAAAGAATAGGAGCTGCTTTTGACGAAGTTGAAGTAGAAGTAAATAACTATGGTAAAATAATCAAAATAGTAAACTTTGGGGAACTGGGAAAACGATGGGAAATTGTTCGTGCCAAATTGGCTATAGATAATGTTGGTTTTGTTACAGAATCATACCTGCAGGATATTAGCAGTTCGGTAGAAGACGAGCAAAAAATGATAACCTTCTTCTCCGATTATAAAATGTTTGGTTTGTATTTTTTTAGTTTATATAGAAACCCGTCTCCTATTGAGCGGCAAAAAAAAATAATAGATTGTGGGAGCACTGTAATGTTGGAACGCATTTATCCAAAAGATGAAAAATTGGACACCTACTTCATATCAGGAAAACCTTTTGGAGAGAATGCAGAGACAGATAGCATAAAATATGATGGTACTGTAGAGTACAGAGAACATCAGATAGAATTGGCAACATTAGAAATAGAAAAAGAAAGATTGAGCATTTTGTATAACATTAATAAAACATCACTTTAATGGCAAAACCAGATAATACTCAAAAACGAAAAGAACGCGAGGAAAAAGAGGAAGCCGAGGATGGCTTAAAATTTGTTATCGACAGAGCCAAACTAAAATGTGACTTATGTACCGTTCCGGAAGGCGATTTAAAAGTAAATTTTGACACTCCAACCATACAAGACAAAAAAGTAGCAACGATCGTCGAGAAAGACAAAAAGAGTGTAATCTTTAAAGGCAACTGCAAAAAAAGCCCTCAGAGTTCAAGTCCATGCGCTTCAGTAATGCAGCTTGCCGACTGGAAAGATGTGGGAACAGTGTATTTTCAGGAAAAATTTCCATTACTTCTTAAAAGTACGATTAAATGCAATTATGGAGGAGTAGATATTAAAATCACAGACTCTGCGCAACGCAATGCACCAGAAAAGATTGATACTACAGCTGCGCCTGTGCCAGATTTAGAAAAAAGAATTGTAGAACTTTACTGGACGTATAATGACACCAAATTAGCTAAAAAGTCGAGATTTTATGTAGACATGAATTTGGTTGTAAAGACCTTGAATTATAAAGAAGGGGAGAGTGTCACAGTATCTATAAAAAGTGAAGATGGGAAACCGTTGACGGATAATTTAACTGAATTAAATCTTACAGGAACTGTTGGTAAAAGTGATACTGTAATTTTTGAAAAGGTCCTAAAAGACTACACTCTAAATTTATTAGAAACAGATAATTAAGGAGGAAAAAAAACGAAAATAAAGCAAGTAAGAAAAATTATGGATTTTGAAAAGATAATTCCAATAGAATTAATGCAACGTAATATTGTAGCTAGTGTTGGGGGTGTTCAGGCAAGGGTAGTAGCAGCCACAAGACCAAAATGGGATGATATGATAAAGAATTATCCAAACACATCGGTAGATACAGTTAAACTTTATAATGATATAGGTAATGGTTTAATAGATTTATACAAAAAAGCACCCGAAGATTGGGAAAACACTTGTTCTTTTAGGATGAGTAGAGGGTTAAATTTAAGTGGTTTCAAACTTCCAAAAGATAATTCAAAATATAGAGAAAAAGGTTCTAGCGGTGGGGTACATGTAGGAACAAGTACGGGAGTGACAAAAAACTATTATTGGTATAGAGTAAAAGAATTGGGAAAATATTTAGAAGACCATTTAGGGGCTCCTGAGTTTGATGTAACACTTAAGAGAGCTAATTTAGGCGAAATAAAAGTTGGTTTGTCAACAACAGATTGGAGTAAGCTCAGTAAACTGAAAGGAATTGTTATGTTTAAAGTTTCAGGATGGGGAAATGCTTCAGGGCATTTTACTTTGTGGGATGGTAAAAACTTAATATATCCCGGAGATCCACGTCATGATGATCCTTCTAGTGAGCTTTATTATTTTAATATGAAATATGAAGCCTATCATCCTATCAAGAAGAAAAATATTGTTATACAAACAGATGAAATAAAGTTATGGGAATTAAAATAAAAAAGAATAACTATTTATTGTTATTTGTGCTTTTAATTTTTACAAAAGCAATAGGGCAGAATAAAGTAGCAGAAATAAAAAAATATGCTTTTAATAAATGTTTAAGCTACAATTATCAAAAAATTGATTCAACCTTTTATAACACTTATAAAGATGCTTCGGGAGTTCAAATTTCAATAAACGGTAATTTTTTAGAAGATGATGAGCTTAAAAATAAAGTAATAGATTATGCTATTGCAATAACTGGTTTGTATTATTCTCAGAAAAATAATTTGCACTTTGAGACAGGAGACAGAAATATTGTTCTTTGTAATTGTTTTGCTTTTTATGAATCCAAAGGTTTGGATTTATTTGTGAAGAAAATAGTTAATGTTAAAGATAAAATTCGAAAAAAGTAAAATTGCAATATTAATAAGTTATCATTCTGCCACTGTTTATCAGTTCAGTTTAGTCTAAATATAAAAATGATAAAAATTTTCTTGAAAAATAATAAATAGAGAGGATTCGTTTGTATAATATTTTTTTATTACCTGAAGTAGAAAATTCAATAGGATTTAGTACAAACAAATAGATTAAGAGTATGGTAATTAAAATAATAAAGCTATTTTCTTTTGTGAGCATCTTTTTATGCACTATCATTAGCTCTGCTCAAACCGTTGATATAAAACTAAAATTCGCGAAGAAGTATGCTTATTGTAATTGTATTTACACTAATAATGTCAAATTAGATGAAAAATACTTAAGTAATAAGTTCCAAATAAGTGATAAATCGAGTAAAGAGTTCATCGAATTGGGAAAAATTAAAGAGCGTGACAGTGAGAAAATTAGAAGCTTCACAGAAAAAATAACGGGCGGTTTTTATTTGATTGAAAGTCCGTACTATTCTGAAAGCGGCGATAGTAATACAATTACAAGTACGTGTTTGGAATTTTATGAATCTAAAGAACTGGATAAATTTATAAAGAAATTGTACAAGAAATAAGAAAGTGGTACTTTTTTGGCAACTATTTTAGTCCTAGAAAAAACGGATATATTAAGCTTAGTATGTCTAACTAAACTTGAAATATTTTTTTATTCTTATGAAAAGAATTTTCAATTAGAGTTAGTGTAAGCAAACAGGTTAAAAATATGGGAACTAAAATAATTTTAAGTTTTTTATTGATTGGAAGCATTGCCTATACTCAATCAAAAGATGAAGTACATTTGCTTAAGCAGTATTCATTGCAAAAATGTTTAAAAATCAACTATCATTCGGTTGACTCAACATTTATTAGCCACGACTATTCCGCGTCATATATGCTTCAAGTAAAAAATGCAGATTATAATATGTTAAATAAACTGGATGACTTTACTGCAAAAAATACCTCACAGTTTTATGAGATGGGAGTATCTGAAAATCTTGAAGATAGTAAAGCAAACTATATTTTCTGTCATTGTATGGATTTTTACGAATCGAAAGAATTGGATAAATTCATAAAAAAAGTATTGAAAAAATAAGAAAGAGAGAGGTAGGATTTTTTTTATACGACTATTTTGGTTGTAAAAGAAAAAGATGAATTTTCTGTCAGCCCCCGTAAATGCTGGATTCTTACATTTTGGATTAGCTTAAAGCAATATTTTTTCTTTATTTCTATGAAAAAGATTACGAATCAACTTGTTTTTCAAAATTGTATTTGTATATTCGTACAAATATTGATTGCGAATCACCCTCATCTTCCTACAAGAAGCAATTATAAAAAGTACGTTAGTACAAAAAGAGGTATTCTAAAATCATGTAGAATACCTCTTTTTTTTGTTCATACTAGTCATACAAAAGGAAAGAGGATTCTAAAAAAACAATTTTTAACAACTTAAATTTTTTATTATGGCATTTAAAGCAGTTTTAGAATTCGAAGGAAACGAGTACCAAGTATTATTCTCAAAAGTTGATATGTTAAGACATACTGACGGTAAAGGAGCTGTTTCTTCTGAAATTAAAGGAGGAAGATTAAACTTAAGAGTAAAATCTACAGACAACACTACAGTTATCGAACAAGCGGTAAACAGTCAACACAAACCAGTAAGCGGAAAAGTAAAATTTTTCAAAGCTGACTCTGAGCAAGTAATGAAAGAACTTTCTTTTGAAAATGCTTTTATTGTATTCTTTAGCGAGCAGTTAGACGCTTTGGCCGAAACTCCAATGACTACTGAGATTACATTCTCTGCAGAGAAAATTACATTAGGTAATGCTACATTAGATAACAACTGGGCTAAAATCTAATTTTAGCTGGTTGTGAAAACAAGAAGCGATACCATATCGCTTCTTGTTTTCTTAAAAATAAAAAGATCCGAATTTTAGGCCTTAGTTTTAGCGGTTCAGTTGAAGGAAAATCTTAGTAAAAGATTTTTGTTCGGCCTGTTTTTAGTTCCGTTATCAGAAAGTTGAAATAATTTTTTCTTTTTAGGCAGTAGATAAGTGTATTTCTAAAATTTACTTTTCTATGGGATTTTATAGTAAAGCAATTTTAATAGGGCAGTCTTCTTAATAAAATAACCCCCAAACCCCAATGATACCAAAAAAAAATACCTACGAAATAAATCCCCAAAAGAGATATTGTTTTATGACTATTGAGGTATCTCAATCTAATAAATAATCTCATGGCTAAAACTTCATCTTCAGGAAAACATAAGAACGCCAGTTCATTAGGAGTCAAAGGACCTCAGTATAATAGACAAACAGGTCAATGGGAAAATACGGATAAAGTGGGCGCAATGATGCAAAGAAGAAGCCCGCAAGGTAATCGTGTAGCCGAAGATGTTAAAGCTAAAGCTATAAGCTCACCACCTAAAAAAGAAAAACCTGTACATCATCAGTTTTTGACCACAATTGCAGTCGAAATATACGATTTTGCAAAAGCAAAAGGAGCATCGTCCCAAGGTGCATTATTAGTATTGGCACAGGCAAGTTTAGAAAGTGGATATGGAGCATCCGCAATAAAACATGGGGACTATAACCTATTTGGAGTTATGGGAAAACCCTTCAAAAGAAGTACCAGTCATGGTACAGTTAAAGATTACTCCAATTTGGGTGGTTATCAAGCCGCTTTGACGGATTATTTTAACAAAATAGATAAAAACTGGAGTCATTTTTCCAGTATAATAAAAAATGACACCATAACTGCAGATGATATTGATAAGGCTTTTAATACCGGAACATATTATCCTACAGCTAAAGAAAGACATGGAGGAAAGTACGCCTATAATGCTGATATGGACAGCAGTGGTGCCAATCATTATGGTGAACATCTGCTCAAACAAATCGGTGGAGTAAAGAAGCGTTTCAAAAATAGTTTAGAGTTTCAGATAGAAGCTAATAAAGAAAGGTTAAAGGAAATAAATACAATCCTGACAGGCAATTCACTTTTATTTACTGATCCCGTAAAAAGCACACTGGAAGAAGAAAAGAGGCAGTTGGTGATTCAGAACGAAAAATTTAACACCATTTCAAATGAAATTAACTAGTGAACTTAAGTTACTTATAATCTTAACTTTTTTTGTTTTTCTTGGATGTAATTCGAAGAATAAAGAAAATGTTATTTCGATAAATGAAGTTAAAAAGGAACAGGTAAAATTTGAAATTGACAGCTTAGAAGTTAAAGACCGAAAAGGACTTTTATATACCATTAAATATTATAAAGATAGTATTTATGTGAACCAGGGCAGAAATAACATTATTAGAATAGCATATCCAAATCGATTCGATAATGTATTTCCCATAAATGGTCTTATTGCCAATGATAAATCGACAAACGTTTACATCACAAATAATCATATTCTATTATTGCCCCTGAGTGAAGTAAATAATAGAATAAATCTGATTGCAATTGATTTAATTAATAAAAAAGAAATTAATTATCAGTTCAAACAAAGATCTGATATCATTACAACCGGGATTAATTCTTTTTATTTTAATGAAAAAAACAACATAATTATAAGTGCAAACAGCTTAAATTATGAAGGAAAAACAACCATTCATTATTACAAAATTGGTAAAAATTTAATTACGCATCAAGGTACTAAAGAGTTGAATTTAACCCCCGAAATGTTAGAGAACAACGAGGCATTGTTGAGGTTTTTAAATACAGATAATAATAACATTCCTTAAATACATTAATCGATACGAGATTTATAAAAATTAATTAACACCACACTGATCCGATAGATATAAATAGTTAGTACTAACTAAAAAGATTAAAATAATGATACTACAAACCATAATTTTTGGAATAGATTCCAAGAGAATAAGTCATTTTACCAGTATAGAATTGGTACAGGTGATAAACGATCATCATCGATTCGAAATTCGTGTTCCCCATGCCGTTGTCGAAAGTCCTTTGGCCTATACTCTTGAAAATGCTCAGGCCTGGTTAGGTAAAGTGGTACACATCATCCTTGAAGACAAAAACAACTTTTTAGGAGTAGTGACCAATATCGATTTTGATCAGGAAATGGGGCATTCAGGCAACCATATTGTAGTATCAGGTTATTCAAAGACCATCTTGTTGGAGTCCGGTGAAAAGCTGCATTCCTGGGAAGAAATGAATTTAAAAGATATCGTCAAAGAAGCCATAAAAAATGGAGCAGGAGAGCAGCTGCAAAACGAGGTAAACCCTGAATATGCCAGTAAAATGGACTATCAGAATCAATACCTTGAAACCGATTTTCAGTTCATTCAGCGATTGGCAAAACAGTACAACGAATGGTTGTATTATGATGGAGAGAAGTTAATCTTCGGTAAACCTAAAAGTTTTGACAAGCCGATCTCTCTGACCTACAATAGTGATATCTCAAAACTAAAAATATCCGTACAGGCGGTACCAAATAAATTTAGTGCTTTTACTTATAACGAAAGCGCTGACAAACGCTATAGCGCAAAATCAAAAGACACGGTAGGCGGTTTGCCAAAATTAGGCAATGAAGCTTTTGCTGCTTCAAAAGAGGTATTTGCAACACCGGCATTTACACACGGAATAGTGAGTACAGGCGACGATTTGGTTTTAGAATCTTTCTTAAAAAAGAAACAGGAAAGTGCCGCTGCCGATACCAATTATGTTTCGGCAACTACTAAAAATACCAAATTAAAAATTGGAAGTATAGTCAACATAAAATCTAGTGTTTTAGAAAACGAAAGTATGATAACACAAGAAGTAGGCTCTTATATTATTACCGAAATTAGCCACTATGCGACCCATTTGGGAGAATACGAAAATAACTTCAGAGCGATACCTTCAAAAGTATTGAGTCTTCCGGAACCCGATGTCGCTTATCCAATAGCACAAACACAGCAAGCTCTGGTAGAAAGTAATACGGATCCTAAAAATAAAGGAAGAATTAGAGTGCAAATGCTTTGGCAGCAAGGTACTTCTATGAAAACAGCCTGGCTTCGTGTTCTAACTCCGGATGCAGGAAGCAGCGGAAAAGTAGCAAGTAACAGAGGAATGGTATTTATACCCGATGTAGGGGATCATGTTATGGTTCATTTCCGTTATGGAGATCCAAACAGACCTTTCATTTTGGGAAGCGTATTTCATGGAAAAAGTGGCGGAGGCGGTGGTCAGGATAACAACAAAAGAAGCTTTGCAACCAGAGGAGGCACTTCTTTAGTTTTAGATGAAGGAGATAATAGTTTTACCGCAACAGATCCAAGTGGTAATATGATAAAACTTAATGGTGACGGGACCATGACCATTTATGCACCAAACAAAATTGACGTTTTGTCGAAAGAAATTAACATTCTTGCTGATGAAAAGGTAAATATAAATGGTATAAATGAGGTCAATGTCGACAGTAAAAAAATAGTAGCTGTTGGTACGGATGAGGTGAGTGTGAAAAGTGACACTCAAATCGGTAATGAAGCGCCAAGTATCAATATAAAAGGAAAAAATACCATTTTGGCAGAAGGAAAGGTTGTTGACATAGACGGTAAAACAATGACCAATGTTAAAGGTGGAGTGGTGAACTTAAATTAGAATTTAAAAATGCATAATACGCACAATCCTATCGCTGTAAGAGTCGAGAACATTCAGAAAATCTGGAACAAAACCCGAAAAGAAAAGCCAAAAGCTAAAGTATTCAGTATGGTTTGTTTTAAGGATGATTTTCCTTTATTGGATGCTTTCATTCACTTAGAATCTTCTGCCTATGGTAAATCTGAAGATTCGTTTGTTGCTTTTGTTGTTGATTTTGATGATAAAAAAGATTTTTACAGCACGATCATAGAGCAATGGATTGTAACTTTTGAAGAAGACCTGAAAAAAAATCCCAATTGGAATTGGAAAGACTTTGCCACTTTTAAAGAAATACTTCCCGAAATTAATCAGCTTAGTATTGAAAGTCTGAAGGAATTCTACATCAAAATGCTCATTAGTTTTAAAGAATTTGAAGCAAAAACAGGAAATCTTTTGATCGTAAGTTTATTAGTAAAAAAAGTAAGCAATGCCGATTTGTTGACCGAAAGTCTGAATGAACTGGCCGTTTTATTGCCGGAAAATATAGGTTTTCTGTTTTTGGATTATCAGGAAAGACAGCAGTATCGCGATGTAGTTTTTGCAGCAAAGGAAAACGGAACCATTATAGAAATTCCAAATCAGGAAATAAACAAAGCTTACAAAGAAATAGCTGCACAAGGAAATCCAAATGATCCACAGGTGCGATACCGAAAATGTTTGTTTGAAATTGGTGAGGCAGCAAAAAATAAAAAACAGGAGAAAGTAAAAAAACTGGGTAATGAGCTTATCGACATTAGTAAGAGTACCGGAGAAACCAGTTTTTGGGCTTCGTCTTATTTAATTTATGCCAGTTTTTTATTTCAATTTAAAGACGAGAAGGAGCTTATTCATCAACTATTGGATAAGGGAATTAAAATAACAACTCCGTTTTATAAAGAGAAAGAAGATGTTGCTGGAATTTTAATGCAGCTATTAGTTTACAAAGGTTCACATCACAGCATTATCGGAAATACAGATACGGCGATTGATTATTTTTTAAAACAAGTGGCAATTGCTAAGGAAATAAATCAGGAAATGCAGGTGATCAACGGGTACAATTATGCATTGCTGCTGGCTGCCAAGAAAAAAGGAAGTAGATATACCGAAATTTTAAATGATGCTTTTGAGTACGGATACGCACTAACCGACGAAACCCTTAAAATCGTCAACTTTACTTTTATTGCTGACAGTTATTTAGAGAGTGACCCTAAAATTGGGTATTCAGAAAAAGAAGCTGTTTTTAAACGAATGGTACTCATTTTTGGAGAAAACTGGAACGACAATCCAAAACAAATAGCCAAACAGATACAAGAGGAATATCAATTAAGCAACACCTATTAATTATGTTATTAACCGATAATCATTTGACCATTGTGGTGGGTATAGACATTCATTTTACTACCCTGCCTCCATTTAACCCGTTTCATCCTTATATAGGTATAGTGATGGACCCTTTTGATTACGTTCCGTTTTTAGGTGCCACTGTGCATGTAAATGGTTTTAAAAGAGGTAATTCCGATACTAGCGGAATCATAATTCCATTACAACATATCCCTCTTTTTACGCCACCTTGGCTAATGATGCCCATTATCGGGCATGAAAGTATGAATTTTTTCGCCTCACAAACCGTTTTTTCAGACGGTACGAGGATGAGTCCCAAAGGACATATGCTAATGACCTGTAATGATATCGGCATCCCCCTATCGATGTCTTTAGGGAAAACCAAAATAGGCAAGAAAATGCTACCGTTTGCCCCAACCCTTTTTGCCCCAACCTCATTTTCATTGCCTATCCCAACGGGGAAACCCGTAATGGTTGGTGGACCCTATCCTCCCGATTGGGGAGGAGTCCTTACAGGATTATTAGCTAGTATTGGTTTTAGTACCTTGATGAAAAAAGCCAGAGGACTTATTAAAAAATTTAATACGAGTGGAAAAAGTCCAAAAGGGCTTAAAAGAATCTTGTGTAGATTTGGTTTTGAGCCTATTAATCTTATAAATGGTGCCGTAATTTATGAAGGCAGTGATTTCAGTATTACCAGTCCGATTCCTTTAAACTGGGAGCGCAGTTGGTATTCAGACTCCCCATATGTGGGATGGCTGGGTCATGGTGTGCATAGTGTCTACGATCGGGCGGTAGAATTGTATCCTGAAGACGATGCTCTTGGACTTCGTATGGATGACGGGCGACTTGTAGCTTTTCCAACACTGCTGCCCGAAGAAGAATTTTATTTACGTGAAGAAAAAACTACTATTAAAAGAACGCAGGAAGGGTATAGCGCCTACGAACATAGTAGTAAACTCTTGTATGAGTTTACTCTTTTTAATGGAAAAAAATACCAACTTACCAAAATTAGCAACCCCGACGGACTTTGTATTGTTTTTGAATTTACAGCAAACCGTTTAAATAAAATTATCGATGCTGCCGGCAGAGCCATCAAAGTAAGTACGAAAGACGGTTTTATTCAAAAAATGGAACTTGTTGGACCGGAGCAGGATGAGCTATTGGTAGCTTACGAGTACGATGAGGACGGTAACATAAATGCGATTATCGACGCGCTTCAAAAACCAACTACCATTGAATATGAAAACCATTTGATGGTCAAAAAAACCGATCGTAACGGACAAACATTTTATTGGGAATACGATAATGAAAACCGTTGTACACACACCTGGGGTGACGGAGGCTGGCAGGAAGGCTGGATGGAATATCATCCGGAAGAAGGATACAATTTAGTAACAGACGCCAATAGGGCCGTAACTACTTATTATTACGAGCCTAGTCAATTGGTCACACAGGTAAAAGATCCAATGGGCAACAGTACCTTTTACGACTATACCGAGTTTATGGAACTCTATCGTGAGATTGATCCCGAAGGACGTATACTAGGCTTTAACTACGATGACAGAGGAAACAAAACCGGTACCGTTTACCCGGATGGCACCGAAGAAATCATGATTTACGATGAGGAAAATCGCCCGTCTATTGCTATAGATCCCGAAGGGAACAAAACGGTTTATCTGTACAAAGAAGACAGAGAGGATCAGCTCAAAACGATTATTGCTCCCGATAAAAGTACTAGTCATTTCACTTATAACGATAACGGACTACTGGCCAGCGTTGCCAAAAACAACAATAAACTCGAACTGATTTATGATGATCAATTCAATCTTATAGAGTGGCGTGAGAATAGCGAAAAGTTAAAATCATGGGAGTACGATCATCGCGGACGCGTACAAGCGATCTACACCCCGATGCAGATGGCCGATTATTTTAGTTACGACGCGTTGGACAGGGTAAGACAAATTGTAGAAAAAGACAGTAATGTCATACAGTTTACCTACAATAATTATGATGAAGTCATAGCGCTAAAAGACAATAAAAACAGTATTAAGTTTAGTTATACCCCAATGGGAAGTCTCGCTACGCGTGAACAAAATGGCGTGAAAGTGCGTTTTGATTACGACAAGATGGAGCAATTGCAAGGCATCAAAAACGAAGACAACGAAGTATATTATTTCGCCCGAAATAAAGCCGGACAAATTGTAAAAGAAACCGCTTTTGATGGTATGGTGAAAAAGTACCAGCGGAATCTTGCAGGTGAAGTCACCCGAATCGATCATGGCAACGGAAAATTTACCGAATACGAACAAGATGCACTAGGACGCATCACCAGAGCCGATTATCACGACGGCACCTGGGAAACGTATAGTTACAACAAAAACGGACTTTTAACAGAGGCCGTAAATCAAAATTTAAGCATCCTTCTGGAGCGTGATGAAATGGGGCGTGTCGTAAAAGAAACTCAACAACAACAGCTCGACAAAGATGATAATGCTATTACCATTACTTCCACTTACAACAAACTGGGACAGCGTATTGGTATAAATAGTTCATTGGGAGCAGAGATTAGCACCCATTACGACTCAAAAGGACAGTTGGAACGCATCGAAGCACAAAGCAACGAACTCAAAGAACAGCACCAGAAGTGGGAAACTACCCTGAAACGCGACGAATTGGGAAGAGAAATAGAACGCTTCACTACTGGAGGACTCCATATTAAAACCAGTTACAACAACAACGGAAAACAAAAGGAACAGGAAGTATTTGCCAATGGCAAACGCACGGGATCACGCTTTTACAACTGGGATACCAACCAGCAATTGCGCAGTGCCGTAAACCAAATGACCTCAAGTATCACCTATTTTGATTACGATGATTTTGGTAATCTTGCCAAGGCTGATTACGATGGAAAAGGACAGCTTTACAAAACCCCGGATGCGGTAGGGAATCTTTACAAAACTCCCGATCGCAGCGATCGTAAGTATGGTAAAGGTGGTAAACTGTTACAGGATGAAAAGTACCATTACAAATACGATGAACTGGGCAACCTGATACATAAAAGTTCCAGAAACATCAACGAAGAACTAAAATTCGAAGAACCCACCAACTGGATCGACAAACTGGCGGGAAACAAAACCGAAGAAACCAGATTACAGCAAGAACATGAGCAGTGGCAGGACGGCGACACCACCTACAGCTGGCTGGCGAATGGTATGCTCGAGAGCATTACCAACCCTGATGGGAAGAAAGTACATTTTGAGTACGATGCCCTGGGTCGACGCACCGCAAAAATTGCAAACCAAAAAATAAATCGCTATGTTTGGGATGGAAATGTTCTTATTCACGAATGGAAATACGATTTAAAAGATCGGCCTAAATTAATCGCCACTGAGGATGACTTAGTCTATGATAAACTCGAGCCTGTTGAAAACCTTATAACTTGGATATATCAAGAAGGAAGTTTTGTGCCAAGTGCCAAAATAATTGGAGAAGAAAAGTTCTCTATCATCAACGATTATATTGGTAGACCTGTACAAGCTTATAATAAAACTGGAAGTCTTGTTTGGGAAACCGATTATGATATTTATGGAGATTTACGTAATCTGGAAGGTGATCGAAGTTTTATTCCGTTTAGGCAACTAGGACAGTATGAGGATGTTGAAACGGGTTTTTATTATAATCGTTTCAGATATTATGATCCTAATATGGGGGTTTACATTTCAAAAGATCCCGTAGGGTTGAATAGTAGAGAATATAATTTCTATCGACATGTAAATGATAGTAATAGTATTGTAGATATTTTTGGATTAGATTGGAATTATTTTTTAACGGATTCTAGTGGGAATACTTATTATCATGGTAGAGCAAACGATAATGCTACTATGGAAGATGTTGCAAAAAGACATGCAAAAACAGATGGTACGGATGGAGTGAGATTTGGTGAAGGTGATAAAATGACTCGTGTTACTAGAGTAGGCTCAGAAAAAGATTTAGTTCGAGGTATTGAACAAAGAGGTGTTGAAGAAAATGATCTGTTAGGTTATAATAGTGATAAAGCAAGAGGAAATAAAATAAATGGTATTTCTGAAGCCAAACAAGCTAAACCTAAAGGGATCGAAAGACTAAGTCTTGCTGATGATTTACTGGATGGTAGAAAAGTAAGTGAATTACCATCGCTTCAAGAATTAGAGTTTGACAAAAAATTTAAAGGTTGTAAATAAATATTATGCAAGAAGAACTAAAAAATGTCCACGATATGTGGAATTTTAAATTATTTGAAGAATATAAAAAATGCAATAAAGAAATTATTATTGCTTCTTTCTTAGCAAGTTTTAGTTCAAATAAAAGAGAACTACGTTCTGGACTACCTGTTTTTGCTATTATGCAGACATTTCCTAATCATGAATTTGTTTTAAGAGAAAATGAGGATTTGTCCCGGGAATCTCCTTGTGAAATATGTTCTACAGCTTACGGTTATCCAAAGGAGTTAAGTGAGAAAAATTTACAAATATTGCATATGTGCATAAGTGAAGGAGGATTATTAGGTCATAGATTATCAAATTACTACAATTATTTGCTTGTTTTTAATAATAATGCAGATGTAAAAAATGCAAAAGTTAATGAGGAAGATCTTCGCATTTTTTCTGAAATACTTGATATTCTTTTAAATATTGAAGAGGATGCTACTTTAAAAAAAGAAGTAATTAAAAGTATTGGAAAAATTAAAGGATTCAAAACAAAGCCCGAACAAAGACAAGTTTTGTTGGAAACTTTAGGGTATTGCAGTATTTTGGAGACTGAAAAATACAAAGGCTTATTAAAAGAATATACCAACTTAGCTGTTGCCCCAAGAAAAACACATAGCTCAGACTGGAATTATCCAGTAGATTTTTGGGTTGGCAAAGATGGAATCAATAAAGAAGCTTTTAAATTTTGGTTTGGGGATTATAAACAATTGGAAAAATACTGGAAATAAAAAGTTTAATTAGGTAAATGTAGTAGATTGTCTATTTAAAATAATTGGAATTTCCGAAATTCACGCGATTGAGAGCATCTTACTCATTAAGTAAAAGAGCATGTAAAACATAAGAAAAGAGAACCTCGCTTCATAGCGAGTTTTTTTATATAGAAGAAAAAATGTTCTCACACACGAATGGAAATACGATTTAAAAGATCGTCCAAAATTAATTGCCACTGAGGATGACTTAGTCTATGATAAACCGGAACCGATTGAGAATTTAATCACTTGGGTTTATGAAGGAGGTTCTTTTGTACCAAGTGCTAAGATTGTTGGAGAGGAAAAGTTCTCTATCATCAATGATTATATAGGTCGTCCTGTACAGGTATATAACGAAAAAGGTGATGTAGTTTGGGAGACTGATTACGATATTTACGGGAATTTGCGGAACCTAAGAGGAGATCGAGGTTTTATTCCTTTCAGACAGTTAGGACAGTATGAGGATATAGAGATTGGACTTTACTATAACAGGTATCGTTATTATTCTTTTGACACTGGAGTGTATATTAGTCAGGATCCAATTGGGCTAGATGGTGGAGATGCGTTTTATTCATATGTCTATGATAGTAATAGTTGGGTTGACCCTTTTGGTTTAGTAAAAGCACCAAGTACTGTTCCAACTTCTTCAGGAGTTTACACTTTGACAAATTCTACAACAGGGGAGGCATATGTTGGTTCTGGTTTAAATGCTAATAGTAGGATGTCAGATACTAGTCATACAAAAGCGCAATCAATGTTATCTCATCCAGATACAAAAGTTGCTTTTACTCCTGTAGATTTGGGAGATGCAGATGATTGGAGATCTCAAAACAGAATTTTAAGACATTTTGAACAACAAGAGTATGAAAGTGTCAAAAACACTGGGCAGTATGAAATGTTAAATTCAAATAATCCGGAAGCATCAAGTAAAAAAACCAGAAATGCAGGTATTGTAAAAGATAAAAAAGCTTCAAAAAAAGTAAAAATAAGTTGTAATTAATTATTATGTATACAGAAGTTAAAAAAGCTATTATAAATTCAAATAGTAAAAATTGGTATTTTTCAATTGAAAAACAAGATTTTGGAGGGAATGTTGAATATAGACAATATTTGGATTTTCCAAATGAAGATGAGTACTTAGATATCAAATCAATTACATTTTCAATTACTTCTAATGATGAAGAAAGAATAACAAAGTATCCTGAATTTATTGGGAAACTATTAAATTTAAAATCATTAATTATTCCGATAGATTGGCTAGATAAAATAGAGATACCGGCAAATATTGAAGTTTTAAAGTTAAATTCTCCAGTATCTAATTTTGATAGCCAACATGAATTACCAAATAATTTAATTTTGAATAATTTAAAATATTTATCAATTTCTGAACTTGCAAAACCATGTTTATTCAATGTTGTAAGTTTTCCAAATATAGAATGGATAGATTATGATTTAGCACCAGAGAAAAATACTAATAGAATATTTGAATTATCAAAACTAAGTAATCTAAGACATCTGATATTCGGACATGCAAAAAATTTGGATGTTTTTCCTTACTTTATTAATCACAAAATTGAGACTTTGGAATTATTTGCTTGTATCGGCAAGAATTTTCCAATTGAAAAGATAGTTCATTTTAAAACTTTAAAAAGTTTGTATATTAATAATATTTCGGTTGTTTTTGATTGTAATATCTTACTGGAGTTGGAAGAACTGGAAGAGTTATATTTGTTAAATATCAAAAATGTTATCAATGTTGAAAAAATATTGGAACATAATAAAATAAATAGAATATCAATAAAAGCATGTGGTAATCCATTTAAAAAAATAGGGAAGAATAGTTTTTTTGAGAAAGGATATAGCTCTTTAGCTATTGATTATGCTTAATGAGACGGAGTGAGGAATTATTTTCTAGCTAAGATTATAAAGGACTAAGGTTGCTTTTTTTAGTAGATAATGATATGAATTTTTAATACAATTAACATGGATAAAAGGATAAATCTAAAAATAATAATAGATCGTTAATACATAAGAAAGAATTAAAAAACTACATGAAACATTTTGTTATAAGAAAGTCTTTTGATCTCTAACGATAAGGTTATAAAAAAACTAAACCCCGCTCATCTCAGCGGGGTTTGTTGTGAATATTGGAATCAATTTTCGATTTCTTTCGCGGGTCTGATAATCAGCATGTTTTTCATTACGGTAATGGTCAAATTTCTGTCGATAGTGAATACCTCCGTTAGCGTGAGCGTCACGTTTATGAACGCAAAGTTGTCTTGTTCTGAAAAAAGTTTGCATATTTATACTTAATCCTAAAATAGATTTACATTCCTATTTTAGTACTACTATTTGTTTACAATAATTACCCCTGATAATCTTGCAAGTGGACGAACATACTATACATCAGCGGAGATTGAGGCTAAAATGATAAATGCTAAAACAGGTGATATAAAAGATGGTAAAGTGAATATTCATTGTCATTAAAACTAAAAATGGAAAATAAATATCAAGAAAAAGTAGATAAGGAAATTAATGAGGTAGTTAACCCTATCCGTAATAATTGGGATCAATTTACTGAAAAAGAATTGGAAATTCTCTTAAAAAAACTTGGAAGCATATGTAGAGATGAAACTTCATTGCTAAGGAAAAATATCCTTTCAGATATTACGCTTGTTAAAGCTTTGGTAGAAATTGGAGAAAGGTATAGTAATAACTCTAAAATATTAATTGAAATAGTATCTTCTATAAATAATATGAATAAAAGATACGATTTAGAGATTACAGATGAAACTTTTCACTTTCTTATTGATAAAACAAAAAATAAGAAAGTAAACTTTTATATTTCAATTTTTATAGCAGAATTATCTCAATTTACAAAGTATGGTAGTAAATGGGAGTATATTATGTCTATTCCTAATATTGCACCTAAGGAAAAATCAATAAATACGTTTTATCGAATAATTAGTAATAATATAGACGAGATACCTGCCAACTATAAATCGGATGTTGTAAAAATATTCGAAAAAACTTTAAATAGTTCTAATTTACACGAAGTGACGATCAATAAATATTTAAAGATTATATCAGATTTGAGATAATATTATCGGTTCGAAGTAAAATTTGACGTAAAATAGAAAAAAAAAGAAAAACTGCTTCAATATGGAGGCAGTTTCCATTTATTATATTTATTCTATCAACAAAGTATTTGGTAATGTAATATTTAATGGCTTATAGTTTATATTACGAGTGAAGAATAAATCGTTATGTTTGGGATGGAAATGTTCTTATTCACGAATGGAAATACGATTTAAAAGATCGGCCTAAATTAATCGCTACTGAGGATGATTTAGTCTATGATAAACCGGAACCGATTGAGAATTTAATTACCTGGGTTTATGAAGAGGATTCTTTTGTTCCATGTGTTAAGATTGTTGGAGAGGAAAAATTTTCGATCATCAATGATTATATTGGTAGGCCTGTACAAGCTTATAATGAGAAAGGTGATGTAGTTTGGGAAACGGATTATCACATTTATGGAGATCTCCGTAATCTAAAAGGAGATAGAAGTTTTATTCCTTTTAGACAGTTAGGGCAGTACGAGGATATAGAAACAGGCCTTTATTATAATAGGTTTAGGTATTATAATCCTGACAGTGGACTGTACTTATCACAAGACCCAATAGGGCTTCTGGGGAGTAATCCTACTTTGTATGCCTATGTTCATGATTGTAATAGCTGGGTAGATGTATTTGGATTGGCCAATGAATTCGCTATCGGAAGTTACGGTAGTTTGACAGGCCCGGCACACGTAGGAGATAATCTGACTGGGCATGAATTACTTCAAAGTGCATGGTTAAGACAAAATCATAATATAACTAGGAGTAGTGCAATTGGTCAGTTAAATCCCTCTATTGCATTAACTGAACCTAATATGCATAAGAACATTACCGCGTTACAGAATAAGTACAAAATGGGAGGAACTAAGTTAAAAGGACAATCAGCTTTGCAAAATATAAATAGAAATGCTGCATTGACAAGACGTGGTATATATGAGGGGTTACTTACTAGAGGTTGGGAGTCTTCAAATGCAAAAAGATATGCTACGGAATTAACAAATAAACTTAGAGATGATGCAATTGATTTTGCAAAGAAACAAGGTTATATATGTCACTAAAAATAAAAAAGAATGAATGAATTGTATGCTACTTGTTTGATATATGACAAGACTTTAGACGCCAGAATAGGGGGTAATCCTCCTAAAGTTATTGAAAATGATATTCCGGAAGATTATAATTTTTATGCAGTTATTAACCATCCAGAGAAGCAAGATAAAATGCTCTCAATAATAATACATAATAATTTTGATGTCCTTTTAGAGAATAATATTTATCCTGACATATCTGTAAAAGTGATAGAACATGAATATTCTGAAATCGGAGATAGGAAAGATAAGGTGATTGAAGACCTTGGAATTTGTTCTATAAGTAATTATTCGACAGAGAATTTAAGTGAATTTTTATTTATAAAAGTTGGAGGAGAGCCACGTTTGATTCAACCTAAAAGTTACTTTTATGAAAAATTAGAGAAAGATGGTTATTCATTTTTTTTACAAATAGAAGAAGAAGGATACTATGATGGTATGGATTATGTATTTATGTATGGAGCATTATATTTGTATAAACACAATATAACAGGCGAAATAATAGCAGGTTTTTGGCAATATTCTTAGCTAAATGTTACGCGAAGTCTTTCAACATGTAACTACAAGATTATCTAAAACTAAACCCCGCTCATTTTAGCGGGGTTTGTTGTGAATATTAGAATCAATTTTTAATTTCTTTTGCTGGCCTGATAATCAGCATGTTTTTCATTACGGTAATGGTCAAATTTTTGTCGGTAGTTAATCCCCACTGGCGCGAGCGTCTCGCTTGTGAACATCATTAACAAAAATTGATTTAACAGATAGCCCGCTCCGCAAAGTATACCTCACAAGCGCTGCGCAAACGTCTCTGACTTTGCGCCAACTTGCAAACGTCTAGTTTAAAACATATAAACCGTGAAGTCTAAGGCTTTAAAAATAAATTTATTAGATACAATTTCTGAAAAAGAAAGAATCAAAATAATATTAAGAAATAATATAAAAAGTCGGGAGACTTTTACGAACTTTAATAATTCAATGAGCGAAAAAAAAAGCGCAAAGTCAGAGACATTTGCACAGCTTTTCAGTTGAACACTTCGGAAAGCTGCGTAATTAATTTTGACTGTTAACCTGTAATATTTAAGATTCACCAGCTAGCAGATATCTTTCTTTAGCATAGTGGAAACTTAACAAAGTAGAGAAAAAAACAAAAGCTGCCTCAATACAGAGGCAGTTTCTTATTTGTAATAGTATAGAATAAATGAAAGTTTACAGTGCAGCACCGGAAGGAAATCAAATGGCTGATTTAGAGCCGGCTCGTTATTTTAATTTGGCAATAAAACAAAACTTAGAGGTAGAAGAATGGTTAAGAACAGCTGACGAGGCTAGCCAAGCTCTATTGGTTCATATTGATGTTTTTGTATATTTGAGTAAGAAATATCCTGAAATGGCGAATAGAAGGGTAGCAAAACTAAACAGAAATCAAATTAAAGAAACTTTTTATGCCTGGTTCGAAAGATGTGGAAAAAAAATACCCGCTAGTTTTAGGGATGGTGTTAAAGAATCAGCTGATTTATTATTTTCTGAACTAGATAAAATTTAAATATTATATGAATTTGGATGATTTTATGGAGTCAATAGATCCTTTTTTTTGGGTTGAACATGAAAATAGTGTTTCGGTATGTCTTAATGTTGGGGAGTATAAAACCGAAATTTTTGAAACCAGAGAAGAAGAAGGTTTTGAAGGGAATGGATATGATTGGGCTTCTTTAGCGCAGGTGTTTTTGCAAGAACAAAAATCTGAGCTTGTTGATGTCGTAAAGTTTGATCCTGAAGGAAGTATGTTTTGTGCTTATTCTTCAGATTCCGAAGCATTAAAATCTTTTATTATTTCATTTAAAGAAGCTTGTGAAAATAAAGAGTTAATTCTTGATTTGTTTTCAAGAGCAGAATTAGATTAGTGCTTTAGGGAATTAAATAAATAAAATGAAACTTTCAATTTGTTATTCTTTCGATCTGTAACAACAAGATTATAAAAACTAAACCCCGCTCATTTTGAACTGCCTCCAAAAAGTTAGACACTATTTGGGGGCATTTTTTATGAATAAAAAAAGAAATTTTACAGCAGAATTTAAACTTGAACAAGTTTTAAAGTATCTTGAGAATCACCTATCCTATACTGCTATTTCAAATGAAGCTGGTATTGATCATTCTGTATTACGAAGATGGGTTAGTTTGTATCAATCCAAAGGGATTTTAGGATTAGAAATTAACAAAACCAAAACTACTTTTAGTTTAGATTTTAAACATAAAGTAGTCAAAGGTATGATAGCAAATAACTTATCGTATTTTGATACCAGTATAAAATTTGGCATTTGGTAAGAACGTTTGCTTATAGATTTCAATCGAAATTCACAAAATGCGTAAAACTACTCAAGTATTATTTGTTTTTATTTTCTTACATTTAGAACTAAAAAAAACGGAAAAAATGGAAAATCAGAATCAATTTGACGGGTTAGGAACTTTTGAGCATATCGTAGTTTTAATGCTGGAAAACCGTTCGTTCGACAATCTTTTAGGATATCTCTATGAAAAGGAAGAAGTGCCGTCAAATAAGTCTTTTGACGGACTTTATAATCCTGAAATTGAGTATGCCAATCCAATACCTCCAAGAGTAACTAATAATTTAGGGAATACCAGTATTTCTCCTTCACGTGCTGCAAATTACCAGACACCTTATCCCGATCCGGGTGAAGAATATCCACATGTCAATACGCAGCTTTTCAACAACATTGAGCCTTTGTCTAATGTTGGGTTATCTGATTATTTAATGACAAAACCGTATAATTTACCTGATTCTGTGCCTCCCAAGGCAGGTATGAATGGTTTTGTCAACGATTACGAAAGTAATCTAAGAGCGACTTACGGTGTCGATCCCACATACGAGCAGTATGAAGTAATCATGCAGTGTTTTCAGCCCGATCAGATTCCGGCAATGGCTACTTTGGCAAAGGAATTTGCGGTTTTTGATCATTGGTATTGTTCAGTACCGAGTCAAACTTATTGTAATCGGGCATTTTGGCATGCTGCCAGTTCAGGAGGCAAAGTTATTAATCCTCTTGGTGAGGATGGGAGTGGACTCTCCGGAATTGATGCTGACTTGCATGGTATGGATTCGTGGATCAAAGAGGTTTGGTCGCTTCCGACTATTTTTGAACGCATGAATGAAAAGAACGTCTCCTGGAAAGTCTATTCACCTATTGCACCTTTAAGCCTGACCAATATTGTGAATGGCTTTGGAGAAGGAAAATACAATACACACGGACATCTTGACTTTTTTGTAGATTTAGAATTTGGAACCCTGCCACAATATTCCTTTGTAGAACCGCAGTTTCTTCACAAACACAACGACCAGCATCCATCGGCAGTGAATCATGCTTTAACTGTTGGTACCGTAAAATTAGGGGATGAATTGATACGAGAGGTATATACTGCTATCAAGAATAGTCCAAAAAGAGATAAAATACTTTTTATCATTACGCATGACGAACATGGTGGTTGTTATGACCATGTAAGTCCGCCGGAGACAGTGCCGCCTGTTGCCGGTATGAAAGGGGAGTGCGATTTTACTTTTGATCGTTTGGGGGTACGTGTTCCTATGATAATGGTTTCTTCTTATATTCAGCCCGGTACCATAATCAACGGGCAGTTTGAACATACTTCATTTATAAAAACGGTCTGCCAGAAATGGGGACTGGATCCGTTAACCGAGAGGGATAAAGATACTAAAATCCTGCCCTTTACAGAAGTTTTTTCGAGTCAGAAGAGAATGGAGTGGCCTGATATCCCCTGGGAAATGAAATTGGAGGACCTGCTTCCTGAACCTGATACGAGTAGTGATCCATTAAACGGATTGCAAAAAGCGATGTTAATCAGTTTATTGCATATTGAAAAAGAGAGAGGGCTTGGTAATACTCAAAAAGAAGATATAAAAACCATCGGAGACATGATGGAGTTCATCAAAAGATTCTAATTTAATTTTATTAGAAAAAATGATTATTGCTTTTTTTTAAGTAAAAGAATGAAAAATAGTACTTAAAAGTATCAAAACAGGGTTGTTATCTAGAATAAATCAAAATAATTTGGTTTGATTTGATACAAATAATACATTTGCGTTATTAAAAATAATTCTAAATAACATGAAAGTAAAAGTACTATTGCCACTTTTGGGCTGTTTGATGATGCTGCTTACGGCTTCTGCATCATTTGCACAGACGGGTACAATAAAAGGAACGGTTTCATTGTCTAATGATGAGGCAGCGGATAATATCTCTGTAACACTGAAAGGAACAAAGATTGGAACTACCACTGACGCTCAGGGAAATTATGAGATCAGGAACATCAGACCCGGAAATTATATTCTGAAGGTTTCGGTAATTGGGTTTTCCTCTAAAGAAAAAAATGTTGCAGTTTCAGCAGGAAGTGATCTTGTCGAAAATTTCACACTGCTAACTACATCTGAAGCACTTACAGAAGTATTTGTAAAAGGGAATGCTAATAAATATACCAAATCTGAAAGCCAGTATGTGTCGAGGATGACAATTAAAAACCTTGAAAATGCACAGGTTTATAATGTGGTTACTAAAGAGTTGATCAAAGATCAGTTGGTAACCAATCAGGATGAGGCATTAAAAAATGTACCGGGTTTATATCAATTATGGGCAGCCACTAATCGTGCCGGTGACGGAGCTTCATGGTATTCCTTACGCGGATTTACCACTCAGAGTTTGGTAAGAAATGGTCTTGCCGGAAAAGTAAACAGTAATACTGATGCGGTAAATTTAGAAAGAATCGAAGTAATAAAAGGGCCATCAGCTACACTTTTTGGAAATGTGGTTTCTTCTTACGGTGGATTAATCAATCGTGTAACTAAAAAACCTTATGATAATTTTGGTGGAGAAATTTCATATCAAAACGGAAGTTATGGCTTTAACCGTTTAACGGCCGATATCAATACTCCAATTAATGACGACCACACAGCATTGTTCAGATTGAATGCTGCTTTTGGAAATGCAAATACTTTTCAGGATTTCGGTTACTCAAAGAGTTTCTTCGTAGCGCCGTCTTTTGCTTATAAAGTAAACGATAAACTAACCATCTCTATCGATGCCGAAATTGGAAATCAGGACAACTCCGGTATGCCTTTAATTTATCTTCCTTTTGGAGTTTCTATTGCTGACTTAGGCGTTAATAATGCTAAGAATTTGGATGTAAATTTCAAAAGATCATTTTTAGGAGATGAATTTATGACCAACACCAAAACATTAAACGTTTTTGCGCAGGCTCTTTATCAAATTTCAGAAGAATGGACTTCTCAAACTGTATTCAGCAGCAGTTCTAATAAAGCAAGTGGTTTACAAACATGGTTTTACCTTTTGAAAGATCAGGAATTCTCAAGAAACGCCTGGGATGCAAATGGAAAAGATAACGCGATCGAATTCCAACAAAACTTTAATGGAGATTTCAAAATTGGATCCATGAGAAACCGCTTTTTAGTAGGTGGTGATATCTATTACGGTTCAAATAAATTAGTGTACCAAAGTTTACCGGGTTATGCGGCGTTTGATACCATAAAGTATACAGGAGCGGTGACTAATTATTATGACTTTAACCCAACAAATGTAAAGGATGCACTTACCGGAAAAGGGAATCCTCCTTATACTACTAACAGTTCTATAGCAACATATAGTGTTTACGTAGCAGATGCAATCAACATTACAGAAAGATTAATTCTTTCGGCAGCAGTACGTTTTGATCATTTTCAAAATAAAGGATCATTTGATCCTGCTTCGAATACAAAAGCGGACAATTTTTCTCAAAATGCTTTCTCACCAAAATTTGGTGCCGTGTATCAAATCGTAAAAGATCAGGTATCTGTTTTTGGAAATTACCAAAATAGTTTTACCAATAAAGGATTCTTAAATGCTAATGTTGGCGGGAAGCTTGAAATGAAACAGTTTGATCCTGAAAAAGCAAATCAGCTTGAAGTTGGTGTAAAAGTGAATGCTTTCCAGAATAAAGTAAGCGCAACTTTTAGTTATTATGATATCAAAGTTGACAATATTGTAATCGCAGATCCGAATCTTCCAAATGCGAGCATACAAAACGGAACACAATATAGCAAAGGTTTTGAAGTAGAGCTTACAGCTAACCCAATTCCGGGATTGAACCTTCTTGTGGGGTACTCTAATAATAACTCTAAATTAAATGATTTAAGACCTGTAACTGCAGGACCTGAAAATCTAATCAATTACTGGTTCAGCTATAACCTTCAAAAAACAAAACTGAAAGGATTAGGTCTAGGATTTGGAGGGAATTATGGAGACGCTACCTACATTTACAATAACGGACCTGGTCAAACTTTTGAGCTTCCGTCATATGCTGTGGTTAATACTGCTTTGTACTACGATCAGCCGAAATACAGAGTGTCTTTAAAAGTAAATAACTTAACAGACCAATTGTATTTTAATGGTTATACGACAATAAATGTTCAGGCTCCACGTACTGTTATGGGAAGTTTAACTTATAAATTCTAGTTTTTTTTAGAATACTGAATACAAAAAGGCTCGAACGTAATGTTCGAGCCTTTTTTTGTTTGATGACTTGTAATGCAATTAGAATGCTTGTGTAAAGCTTAAGGTTAATCGTGTGCGATTTTATTTTGTCTAATCTATTATTGAAAAATGGGAAACATCGAGGGTTAGTACAATTTAAAATAGGATTTGTTCTTAGTTATATATTTAGTTCTCTATTCTTTCAATTACTTTAATCCTAATTACTGTTAGGTTACCATACTTTTCAATATCTTGTGCTGTCCATATATATTCCTTTCCCTTAGGCCTTTTATCATCACTCCAATCAACAGGTTCCTTTACATAGACATAAAAGCTTATGTTTTTTCGTCCAACAACTTTTCGATTAATTTCCGAAGGACTCAAAAAACTAAAAGTGAAAAATGAAGGACTGTCAGTGATAGCAAAAGCCGTTTTTATTTCAGGTTTTATTTCTTTTAGAAGGTTTTTCAGAGGCTTATTGAGAAACTGCTGTTCATTTGTTTTTAATTTAAATATATCATTAGGAGTTTGTACCAATTGCTGTGCTTTACAGCTATAGTTAATTAGTAATAGCAGAAGTATAAATGTTTTTAATAGCTTTTTCATTTTTTTTTTTGAATTATTTGTTAATTACAAGGTATTGAGGTGTAAGACTTGTTGCCATTGGGTAGTATAGATTCTTTAGTATTAAACGGTTTGAATTGTCCTGCAGAATCTTGTTTCATCAAAGTGACTCCTGCATTATATTTATTTAAAATTACTGACATTGCTTCAGTCCTGCCATCAATAGAAGAACCAAAGGTAGTGACTAAAATTTGCAGTTGGTCAAAAAGAACGTCCGGAAATTCGGGATTGTAGCCTGGTATCTGATCAGCAGGATAAGCAGCAGCAAAATCTTTTGCTGCTTGCAAATTGGTTATAACAATTGCATATACCTCTCCTCCCGTTAGAATGTACGAAGTTGTAAAATTACGATTGTTTACATTTAAAGTTATACCAGTATAAATGTCACCTGCAGATAGTGGAGTATTATTTGGGTGGTTGTGCATGGCAGCAAAAGATCCATGCCAGTTAGTGTTTACTTTTACACTAGAAGTGCCACCACTATTCATAGCTATCTGTCCTAATTGATTATTCCGTCTAGTTAAAGTAATACTATGCTCTATTTTTGGATCAGCATTAAGGATGTTTTTTTTTGCGGATAGAAAAACGGGGTCTTTTCCGTCAATAGACATTTTTGCGGCTTGTGCACAGGGATCTAGTTTTATAACTGGAGGTGGTTGACCGCCAGGAAAGGACGGACCTCCTGGAAAATAGGGAACTCCTGGCACTGGTATATTGTCAGGTACCCAACTCCAATTACTACAAGTCGTAATAGGACCAACTGTAACGTAGTATGTGCATATGTATTTTGAAGTGACATTCTGTATTGGAGCTCTGTTATGATATCTAATATGTTGACCGTTTTGAAATTCTCCAGAATAAATAATTTTGTTTTTACTGTTTTGGATCGTGATATATCCCGAATATATGGAATCAGTTTTATAGAGATTAAATTCTTTACCATTATTTATATTTTTATTTTTTGTAGTGTAAATAATATCAAAGATCTGATATTCTTCATTTTTATTTGAAATGAATAATAATGACATATAAGTCATATAATCAGTATCGCCAATAACATTTGTAGATGTATTGTCAAACAGCATAAGAGGAATTTCTATTGTTTTAGCCTCACCTTCAATAGATATGGCTGCATTTTCCCAATCTATTTTTTTTGTGTACTTTAGTGATTCTAGATTTGAACCGTTACTGTCAAACCATTCTTTTGCTGAAGTTACATCAGGATTTATGACCGTAGTTTTTATTTCATCGCTTTGACAGCCGGTCATAAACGTACTTACTTATGTTAGTACTAGTAGATTCAATATATTTTTTGTTTTTTGTATCATATTTTGCAATGAATTTAAACTTGTTATGTAAGAGTATTTATTCAGTTTAATGGATTTTTCAAAAAAAAAGATACGTATAGTATTATATATTTAATATAAATAAAGTTTTTTTTCTTACAACTTAAGTTTTAATATTCTTTTTTAGGTAGATTAGGTAAGAATAGTGTATTTGAAATGAGGATTTTGTTAAGTACTCTTTTGGTAAATTTTTATATTTGAATTATCTGATATAGAGCTAATTGTTGAATTTTTAATCATTACTTATGTTATTAAATAGAAGAATATCGCTTTTGTACTTTGTTAATGAGATTAGATCACAGATTGTACTGATCGTATTATTTGCGATATCAATTGGACTGCTCGACATGCATCCCTTATTTCAACAAGTATCTCTGCCGTTAAGTATTCCGGCATTAGTAGGTACTGCGGTTTCTCTTCTTCTTGCTTTTCGGACAGCGCAATCGTACGAAAGATGGTGGGAAGCCCGAACCGTTTGGGGAGCGATAGTAAATGATTCCAGGACTTTAATTCGGCAAATAATCCAGTTTACATCAAAAGAAAATAAAGAGATTGCTGATGCTTTTACAGAAAGACAGATCATCTGGCTTTATGCATTGGGAGAGTCATTGCGCAAACAGCCGTTTTCATCAAGGGTACAGACTTATCTTGATACTTTTCAGATCAAAGCATCTAATATCCCAAATGCTTTGTTGGATAAGCACTCTCTGAACATTGCAGAATTGGCGTCACAAGGACTAATTTCAGAGTTTAAACAGGTGCAGTTAAATGAAACATTAGCCAGACTTTGCGACAGTATGGGGAAATGTGAACGTTTAAAAAATACCGTTTTTCCAAAATCATATAGTGTATTAGTTCATACCCTGATCTATGTATTTGCAGCGATACTTCCTTTTGGACTCGAAGATTCACAGCTGGTGGTAGAGATTCTTATAACGATATTGATTCCTGTTCTGTTTATTTCCATAGAAAAAACAGCGATTATAATGCAGGATCCTTTTGAGAATACGCCTGTTGATACACCAATGACTTCGTTGGCAAAAACAATCGAGATCAATCTGCTTGAAATGACTGGGGCAGAAAATATACCTGTAAAGGAAAAAAATGAGCTTTATTACGAGATGTAATAAACTTAAAATGGAGCCTTAAAAAAAGTATTTCATCATGGATATAGAGTTTGAACTGTTACTATCTGCCAAACTACTGTTGGCGCTTTTATTGGGAGGAATTATTGGTATTGAGAGAGAAAGAGAACAGCAGAATGCGGGTGTGCGAACTTTTGCGTGTATCTGTGTGGCTTCTTGTCTGTTTGTTTCTATTGCTGCCCATCTCACCGAGGATAAATCGGCTATTGCCAGAATGCTTGCGGCTATTGCAACGGGACTAGGTTTTATAGGGGCAGGGCTAATTTTTAGAGATGAAAAAAATCTACCTAAGGGATTAACCACTGCATCGGGTTTATGGACAACTTCGGCTGTAGGTATGGCCATCGCGCTCAATATGTTTGTTATCGCCATCTGCTCGACAGCCATTATCCTTTTCATTTTTACAATTAATCAATTCTCCTGGTACAGAAAGTTTGTGGGGAAATTATTTAAAGATAAAAACCTGAAAAAGTAATCTAAAAAAATAACTTAGGTATTGAGTGTGAAATTACTGAGAATCACAAAAAGAGATTTCTTTCAACAATGTAAATTTGTATTTTTAATTCATCTATAAGACAGTAAGAAATTAAAAAAGAAATAGCATTGGTCACAAAAATGGAAAACGTACAAACTACGGGAACTGTAAAAATTGAAAAAGATCAAAGCAAAAGAAACTATTTGCAATTGGCCGAAGGTTCAGCAGGTTCAAACCTAAAAGCGGGGCTTTTCAAAAAGAATCAGTAAGTTTTGAAATTTCACGCTGAAACTTTTTTTATAAATTAGGATTGTGTGACTCGTTAATTTGTACTATGTTAACCCTAAATTGGCATATGTTATCTGATTGTGCATGAAATAGTATTAAGATAGAATAATCTCCTATTTTTAATGAAATTTCAACAAAAAACATGCAACCAATATCGCTTATTTCAGATCATTTTATTGAAGAAAAATGTAATTTTAAAGAACTTATAGAAAAACTTCGGGCCGGATTTTCGGGTTCGGGTATCAGCGTGCCTATGCGCCATCATCATGATTATCCTAATCCGGAAGAAGGTAAAGATTCTACACTGTTGCTAATGCCCGCATTCCAATCGGGTAAGGATTTAGGAGTAAAAATAGTGACGGTAAGTCCCAATAATGGTAAATATGACCTGCCTTCCATTCAGGGAACTTATATTTATCTCGACGGACACAAAGGAAATATAAAGGCAATTCTCGATGCAAAATCACTAACAGGGAAACGGACTGCAGCAACCTCTGCTTTGGCAAGCAGCTATCTTTCGAGAAAAGACTCCTCGTCTATGTTGATGATTGGTACTGGAGCATTGGCCATCAATTTAATTCAGGCGCATGCCAGTGTGAGACCTATAAAAGAGGTTTATGTTTGGGGAAGAACTATAGAAAAGGCACAATTGGTTTGCCATGCACTCAAAAATTTTCCATTTACTTGCAAAGCCGTTTCAACTATAGAAGAAGTTATTTCTCAGGTTGCTATCATTTCGTCAGCGACTTTATCGCCAGTTCCGCTTGTTTTTGGAAAATGGCTGAAAGCAGGACAGCATTTAGATCTTGTTGGAGCCTACAAAAAAGACATGCGTGAGGCCGATGACGAGGCGGTTCTAAAATCGAGCCTGTTTTTGGATACCTATCAGGGCGGACTAAAGGAAAGCGGCGATATTTTGATTCCGCTAACAACAGGCATTATCACAGAAGAAACTATTAAAGCCGATTTGTTTGAATTGTGCAGTACTGTAAAACCGGGCAGAACCTCTGAGACTGAAATTACTTATTTTAAGTCGGTTGGACATGCTTTAGAAGACCTTGTCGCAGCCGGATATTTTTATGAAGCGTATAATTTAAAAGCACCAAAGAATGTCTAGTACCTACCAAAATATTTGTAATAATATCGATTATAAAGCAGATGCTTCCGTCCTGCAGATCAAAACAATTGATATGCATACAGGGGGAGAGCCCTTGCGCGTAATTGTTTCCGGTTTTCCGAAATTGAAAGGAAATACTGTTTTAGAATACAGAAGAGATATAAAAGAAAATTACGATTATTTAAGAACGGCATTGATGTTTGAGCCTCGCGGTCATGCCGATATGTACGGTTGTATTTTACTTCCGCCAAATGATGAGGATGCAGATTTTGGTATTCTTTTTATGCATAACGAAGGATACAGCAGTATGTGTGGTCATGCCATTATTGCTATAAGTACTTTGGCAGCAAAAATGAAATGGATCACCGTAAAAGAAGGTGAGAATGAATTGAAAATTGATGCCCCGTGCGGTCGGATTTTTTCGTTTGTGACGGTAGCAAATGGAGAAGTAACGGGAGTACGGTTTCATTGTGTTCCAAGTTTTGCCGTAGGTTTAGATCGTGTTGTAAATGTTGAGGCCATTGGTGATGTCGTTTATGATTTGGCTTATGGAGGTGCTTTTTATGCTTATGTTGATTTGAGAAAAAATACACATTTGAATTTTGGATTAACGGAAGAAAATTACCGAACCATTATTCAAACCGGGGTCGATATCAAACATGCCGTAATGAAGCAGGATGCCGAAATTCTGCATCCGTTTGAAGAAGATTTGAGTTTTTTATACGGAACTATTTTTATCGATGAACCGCTGAATGGTACTAACCACAGCCGAAATGTTTGTGTTTTTGCCGATGGAGAAGTCGATCGCTCGCCAACAGGTTCCGGTGTTTCCGGAAGAATTGCGATTGAAAAAGCCAGAAATGCTATCAACTCGGGTGAAGTTATTACGATAGAAAGTATAACAGGAAGTACTTTTAAAGGATCACTTGTCAGAGAAGAAAAATTTGGTCCTTTCAAAGCTGTAATTCCGCAAGTGGAAGGGACGGCTTTTGTAACAGGAGTAAACACGTTTTTAATAGATCCAAAAGACCCTATGAAGAATGGTTTTATACTAAGATAATCCAGAATCACAATTAGTATAAGATTGGGAATTTCTAAGGAAAAAAAACTCTCCATAAGCTTTCAAATCAGAAAGCCTATGGAGAGTTTTTTTTTATTCAAACACGATTTAGAAAAATTGAATCTTTTATTTTTATTTTTTGATGTAACCAAATTAATTCTATTTTTAACGACCTTTTCCGTCCTTTGATATTCCATCTAAAAGTAGTGATTTTAAAAGGGAACAAAAAATGTTAAAGAGTTTCAGTGTAGCGTTTGAATTAAGATATAAAAATGACTTTATTTGTATAAGTATAATCAATAGGTAAGATTTTTTTATAAGATTTTTCTCTTGTTATTTGAGTTAATTTTGATTTTAAATCAAATGAAAGAAAAGTATTACGTTAATAAAATGTTAGGAAATATGATTATTTTAAATAAAGTATTTATTTTGCCCAAAATTCTAAATTTCTTCTAAATTGAACCATTGCTTTACTTGTCATTAAAGGTTATTATATGAGAATCGAAAAAAAAATTAACAAGGTTTCGGAAGACGGATTATGTAAATTATCCGTTTTTTCGAATGTTTCCGTTTTTTTTTCGTTTTTCTTTCAAACGGCTTTTTATTATTGGTACTCAAAAATTGCCAGTTTCATTTCAGTTTACTTTTTTAAGATTTTATTTCCCTTACGTAAAGGGGGATCATTTGTGTTATTTTACTTAGTATATCTTTTACTTTTCTCCAAAAGATGGATAGGTACTTAAACGGTTATGGATTTTTTAATCTCCTCTTCATTTTAATTACAAAACTTTGCGGAGGGAATGAGCGATAATTGTTAAATCGCTTTCCTCTTAAAAAAATAAGCAGCCTTTAAATTTACCATAACAAACAACACAATGAATACTAGTATTATTAAAAATTATTCTAAACTTAAGTTCTCCTTATATTTTTTGCCCTTATTCTGTTTAGCTGCTCTAGTACTGTTTCTTTATTATGAGAATGCTTTAAGTGTTTATAATTACGCACAAATTCAAAAAAGCACCTTTCTTTATATTAATTCCCATTTAGGGCTTTATCCTAATTTACAATACAATCTTACTCAATTAGGAGATGCTTCGATTTTTTTATCCTTCTTAGCCCTTTTTATACTCTATGCACCCAAATTATGGGAAGCTTTGCTGTCGGGTTTATTATTTTCGCTATTATTTTCCTGTCCGTTAAAAGCAATATTTGGTGTTCCAAGACCTGCCGTAATTTTTAATAATGAAATTACCTGTATTATGGGAAGAAAATTATGTGGCTTCAATAGTTTGCCTTCAGGACATTCGATTGTAGTTTTTACTGTATTGACCATTATCTTATTTGCCTTTATGCCGCAGCGATTGAAATTTAAAATTCTGTGGTCTGTATCGATCATTACGATAGGATTTATTTTAGCATTTACACGAGTAGGTGTAGGGGCACATTATCCCCTTGATGTAATTACAGGAAGTATTCTGGGTTATATTTCCGGAATCTCAGGTATTTTTATCAGCAGAAAATATAAAATAGGAGCCTGGATTAACAATGATAAGTACTATCCAATTTTTATTGCATTGTTTATCATTTGTTGTATTTGCTTGGTCGGCAAAATTATTAAAGAAAATTTGATTATATATTATCTTTCGTTTATTAGCTTAGCAGTCTCACTTTATAAGATCACTTATGTTTACGTTAAAAAATAATTTAAGAATAACTCATTTTGTCCTATTGATGAGTTTTTTGATTTTTTTGTTCTTCCACCTGCCGTTTTACACCTTTGTTTTTAACAATGTCGATTATAAAAGTCTAAACGGTATTGTTTTGATTGTGAGTTTGGTAATTCTAATGCTGGTTCTTAATGCATTTGTTTTATACCTCTTGTTTTCGCTCTCTCGTCATGTCGGGAAAGTTTTGCTGATCTTGTTTTTTATTGTTAGTTCAATTGCAGTCTACTTTGTGAATACGTATAGTGTCATCATTGACGAAAGTATGATTGGCAATATTTTGAATACCAATTACGAAGAATCCAGCAGTTTTTTTTCCTTTAAAGTAATTTTGTATGTAATTTTTCTTGGAATTATTCCGAGTATTTACATTGCAAAGGTTAAAATAACCAAGGTACCATGGAAGGAGTTTTCAATCACTTCTTCACTAACTTTAGTATTTATTGCCGTTTTGATATTTGTTAATGCCAGCAATTGGCTTTGGATTGACAAAAATTCGAAACGACTTGGAGGTCTTGCAATGCCATGGTCTTATTCGGTTAATACACCGCTATTTTACATTCATAAGTTCAAGAAAAATGAAAAGGAAATTTTGCTGCCCAATGCTGTTATAAAAGATAACGAGAAATCGGTTGTAGTTTTGGTTATCGGAGAATCGGCCAGAAGGCAAAATTTTTCTCTTTATGGCTATAAGAAAAACACCAATCCGTTACTTTCTAAAACAGAAAATGTATTTCATTTTAATGCCAATTCGTGTGCAACATATACTACTGCAGGTGTAAAATGTATTTTAGAGCATAAAAACAGCGATGATCTCTATGAAATCTTGCCCAATTATTTATACCGAAATAATGTTGAAGTGATTTGGAGAACGACCAATTGGGGCGAACCGCCAGTTCATATAAAGAATTATCAAAACAAGGAAGCATTAAAAGCCGACTGTAAAGGTGTGGAATGCGATTATGATGAGGTTTTATTAAGAGGATTAAAAGAGCAGATTCAGGCGAGTAAAAAGAATAAAATACTAATTGTGCTCCATACCAGTACAAGTCACGGACCTACATACAGTAAAAAATATCCACCACAATTTGAGACGTTTAAACCAGTCTGTAATAGTGTTGAATTGGGTAAATGTTCTCAAAATGAACTTCTTAATGCTTATGATAATACGATTGTGTATACCGATTATATACTTCATAGCGTAATTGAGGATTTAAAAGAATTAAAAGAATACAAAAGCACCATGATTTTTGTTTCAGATCACGGAGAATCTTTAGGAGAGAAAAATCTTTACATGCACGGTGTGCCTATTAGCATTGCCCCTAAAGAGCAATATGAGATTCCGTTTATTGTTTGGGTATCTGACAATTCAAAACAGCTTAAGCCTAATGAAACATTGACTCAAAACCATGTTTTTCATAGTGTTCTAAAATTTCTTAATGTCGAAAGTCCGGTTTATGATGAGAAAATGAACATTTTTAAATAAGAAGTATTTGTGGCTTTGTCGCAGCTGTGGTAACTTGTTATCTCAGCCATTTCTAATTGAGTTGGACAGCTGCGACAGAAGCAGATATTGACCATAAAAAGAATTTTTGAATACTTAGTTTAACCCGTTGGGTGTAATTATTTTTAAAAATAGGAGAAAAAGAGACTTTCTTTCTGTAAAAAAATTGATGTCTCTATTCGTTAAATATTTTTTTTGCACGCAGATCTTGCAGATTGCTTCGCCTGTTTGCTATCGCTCGAGTCTGCAGATTTTCTAAATTTTTTAATCCGTTAATCTGTGGCTATTCTTTAAACACCTAAACATAGACTCTCTTATTTAAAATTAGGGCGTTTTACATTTCACTTCTTATTTTTTTCGGAGAATCTATGTCTTTATGTGTTAAATGATTTTTGCCAACAGGCTTATTTTAATTTTTTTTGATCAGAGGGATAAAAAATCTGCTTTCTACCAATTAAAACAGGTAGAACTACGCTTAAAAATCACAGTTTTAGTGAGTTTATTTGTTGTTACCAATAACATATCAAACAAATAAACTCCCTAATTATGGAAAACTACTTACACGGCCTACTCGACGAAGAGAATGACCCAATTATTCAACAATATTTAAAATACATAGACGAAGGAATTCCCCGTACGGATAAACCAAAAGACGTATTGATCATTGGTGCCGGAATGGCCGGAATGGTCGCAGCGGCTATGTTAAAGGAGGCTGGCCATAAGGTTACAATAGTGGAATCTAATACCCGTGTTGGCGGACGAATTAAGACTTTCCGCAATTCTAAGGACAAAAAATATTTTGCAGACGATACCGTTTATGGCGAAGCCGGAGCAATGCGTATCCCGACCATACATCAGATGGTACTCAAATACATCGATAAACTAGGACTTAAAACAGAGCCTTTCTATTATTTGTCTGTCGATAAAGCCCAGGCAATTGCATATCAGGCGGATCCTGACGAATCAAAACCAGAGGTTACAAGAAATTCTCTTTTCTATATCAACCGAAAACGTGTGGTTCAAAACGTATATTTTCCAAAGGATGCGAGTGAAATTGTCGATGTAAACCAATTGCTTGACTTTCATTTGGACAGTAGTGAAAACATGCGCGCAGACCAGTTAATGGCCAGTTTGATCAATCCGCTTAAAGATTTTATTGCAGAAGATCCGAAGAAAAACTGGCCTTTGCTTATCGATCGTTACGGAGAATATTCGATGCGTCGTTTCCTGAAAGAAAATTCAAAGTATTCAGAAAATGCGATCGAAATGATTGGCGTTATCCAAAACCTGGAATCCAGAATGGCTTATGATTTTATCCAGAGTTTTATAGAACAGAATATTATTAAGGATTCTACGCGATTTATGGAAATTGTAGGTGGATGTGACAAGCTGCCTAATGCCTTTTTTAAAGCTCATAGGCTAGAAGAAAATACCTATTTCGATTGCAGGATGACAAAAATGATGCTTGTCGGTGACAAGGTTAAAATAGAAGTAGATATAGAAGTGCAGCGTAACTCCCAGTTTTATGAAGATGCAGGATTCAAAGTATTAGATACCCCTGTTAGTGATATGGAATTTGATGAAGTAATTGTCAGCATACCATTTTCGGCATTAAGGCACGTTTATGTAACACCACAATTCGAGCAACAGAAACGAAAAGCAATCCGGGAACTGCATTATGATTCTGCTACTAAAATATTGCTTGAATTTCGTGAAAAATGGTGGCAGGAAGCTCCGTATAATATCGTTGGCGGTGGTACCATTACGGATTTCTCTAACCGTTTTACGTATTATCCGAGTAATGATTTGGGAAGTAACGGGCATGGTGTAGTATTGGCGTCCTATTGCTGGTCAGACGAAGCGAGCCGCTGGGACTCTATGGATGATGATGACCGATATTTCTATGCACTGAAAAATCTGGCCATCATACACAGCGATGATGTGAAAGAGCAGCAGCGTATTATCGACCTTGCTGTAATCAGCTCTAGCATCAAAGACCGCAAAGGAAAAACCGGAAAATTAATAGGCGCTGCAACACAAAGCTGGATGCGCGATCCTTATGCTTTTGGCGAAGCGGCAATCTTCAACCCGGGTCAGTTGCAGTTATTACAACGCCATATCATTTCGACAGAATGGAATGGAAAAGCACATTTTGCGGGGGAACACACTTCCCTAAAACATGCCTGGATAGAAGGTGCTATCGAATCGGGAATTCGTACCGCACTGGAAGTCAACGAAAATATAGGTAATCTTAATAACCCGATTTAAGATGGCAGAGCAAAAAATATCAGTAGCAAAATATCTGCAGATACGTTTGGAAGAATTAGGACTTACCCACTTATTTGGTATTGCAGGCAATTATACTGCTCCGTTTTTGAATACAATCCTTGAAGACAAAAAGGCAAAAATTAAAATCGTTAATGATACAAACGAAATAAATGCCGGACACTGTACTGATGCTTATGCACGACAAAATGGTTTTGCAGCGGTAGCGGTGACCTACGGTGTGGGAGCCTTTACGTTGTTGAATTCGGTTGCAGGTTCTTATGTAGAACATTGTCCTGTTTTGGTTATCAATGGAGCTCCAACCAATAAAGATCAACAGCGAAGTCTTGTTCAGGGAATGCTGGCTTCACACATGACGGGTGATATGTACAGCAATATCAATGTGTTTCGTAATGTTACTGTTGCAGCCGAACAGATTACGGGTTCATCCGACGCTCCTTATAAGATTGATGCAGTACTGAATGCCTGTCTTTTGTATGGAAGACCGGTTTACCTTGAGGTTTTTGAAGATGCATGGCGAATGGAATGCAATGCGCCTGTTACTCCATTAGTAGAAAAAGGAGCATCAAAATGTAGGACAAGTGCCCGCAAGGCAGCTCAAAGGGTTGCCGCAATGGCCCGTGGAAAAGAGATTATTTTCTGGGGCGGAATTGAAATTCAGCGCTACGGCATTCAAAAGGAATTTTTAGATCTCATTGAAACTACCGATACGGAATTTGTAACTTCCATACTCGGAAAATCGATCGTTTCTGAAAATCATCGCAAATTTAGGGGAGTCTTTAATGGCAAAGCATCACCAAAAGATGTTAAGGAACAATTTGAAAAGGCCCAGGTGAAAATTGGTCTCGGAGTATGGACCACGGGTAAAAATTTGGGTGGTTTTGATGTCTGGAAAGAGGACACGGTACTGGCGAATCACAGTGGTGTAAGAATAGGTGCTTCTTATGTGGCCAATGTATCGTTAAAGGATTTTATTATTTTCCTGAAAGAAGAACTCACTAAAGTTACCTTTAGCGCCTATGAAATGTACGACACGGAAAAAAAGCTGCCGAAATCATTTTTTGTGGCTGATGACAGCATAGCAAAAAATGAAAAACCACTTTTGACCTATGATACTTTTTTTAAACGGATTAATAGCTTTATTAATGGCAGCCATATAGTAGTCGCCGATGCCGGCTTTCCTTTATTGGGAGCTCAAGGCATCCGTATCGCAGAACCTAACGGATTTGTGGCACAGGCATCATGGCTTTCTATCGGTTATTCGGTACCTGCTGCAACCGGAATAAAATGTGCCAGACCTGATAAAAGACCTGTGGTATTTGTTGGCGATGGTGCTTTTCAGGAAACCTGCCAGGCCATATCAACGCAGAATAAACTGAAGCATGATACTATTGTTTTTGTATTGGATAATGGTATTTATGGTATCGAACAAATGCTTGTGAATCCAAATCCTTTCCGTGGTGCTGATCAGGTAGATTATGATATCCCTGATTTAAATACTGTCTATGACTACAATGAAATGCATCGTTGGAAATATGCTAAACTCGTTGATGTGTTTGGAGGGAAAGGTTTTGAAGTGAACACTCTCGATGAACTCGAAGACGTTTTACAGCAGCTTGATACTATTAAGGAAAATACAATCATACACGTGAACATTCCAAAAACATCTATTCCGGAAGCGATTGCCTATAAAACGGAGGAGCCGGGTGAGGATGAATTTTTAGATAAGGACTGGAATTTATGTTAGGTTAAAAGTTTAAAAATATCTTAGCATTTTTGGCAAAATTGGGGGCAACTCCAATTTTGCTTTTACTTGTATTCGATCTCGAAATAATCGAGAATTGATTTATAATTATCCTGCGCAGTAAGACAGGTATCCAGCAGATATTCTTTTACATTTTTCCACTCCTGAAGTCCTCTGTAATAAAAAAGCTTAAGCTGCTCATCTATGATGAAGGGTACTACATTGTTTGCAAGACATTCTTTGAAAATAATTAACCGTCCTACACGGCCATTTCCATCTTGAAAAGGATGTATGATTTCAAATTTATAATGAAAATCAATAATATCTTCCAGAGTTTTATTTTTAACAGTATGATAATTTGCGAGAAGTTCTTTCATTTTTTCAGCAACCTGTTTAGGCGGGCAAGTTTCATTACCACCAACTTCATTCGGCATTTTTTTGTATTCCCCGATATTAAACCAATCTTTTCCGCTATCAGAAGTACCAGATTTTAATAAAAAATGGAGTTCTTTAATTACGGATTCGGTAAGTTTTGCATTTGCTTTTTCTATGATAAAATCGATACAACGAAAGTGATTAGAGGTTTCAATTATATCATCGACATTTAAAATTTCTTTAGATGCACCAATTGTATTGGTTTCAAAAATATATCTTGTTTGGTCGTGAGTAAGTCTGCTTCCTTCAATTTTATTGGAATTATAGGTTAAATCAATCTGAGTACGGTGGTAGATACCACCTTTTAGTTTCATACTCTTTTGTTCCTTCAGGTGGTTCAATAAAATATTCTTGCTTATTTTTTTATTTTCCTTTTTAGGAATTACAGCATCTTCTGGGATATTCCAGGTTTTACCGGTTAAGAAAACTCCTTTTAATTTACCTGAAGCACAATAGTTGCGAACCGTTCTTTCGGACAGCGTCATTTTTTTTGCGAATTCTACTACTGAAAGATATTTCATGTTTTTAGATAAAATTCCGTTATCGGCAAATATACGTTAAAATTTTATGTAAAAATTATTTAATCTTTGCCGATAGAGGAAATGTGAAATGAAAATACTTCACTGCCCTAATGGTTAGCAGTTTCTATCTGCACCTTTGACAGAGGTTGGTGAAGGTATTATTATTTTAAGAAAGATAAGAAAATATCTTTCCAGCTCTATTATTCTTTTATAGTAGAATAAGTGTTTTTTAATGCAATATAGTTGCATTAATTGTATTTGTTTGTATTTTTACAGTATTCAGGACAGATTGGGGGTTTTGAGTTGATTTAAAATGGTTAGTAATTCTGTTTTTGAATCCTATTATTTATTTCCAAAGAAAGCATACTTGTTTAAAGAAGTTAATACCCTATATCATTAAATTAGAATAATAATGAACAGACGTAAATTTTTAAAAGGATCAACAGTAATAACCGGTTTTTTCGCTCTTAATCCTTCAGTTATTGTTTCTAATAATTTAGAAACAATGTCAAAAAAGGATAAAAAGACCAAAAACATAATTTTTTTAATAAGTGACGGGATGAGCTCCGGAACGCTTCAGATGGCGAATCTCTACGCTCGGAATATTCTGGGAAAAAATGGAAATTGGATAGGGCTTTATACTGAAAATAAAGTTTCCCGAGCTTTAATGGATACGGCATCTGCGAGTTCATCTGTTACTGATTCTGCAGCTGCAAGTTCTTCTTTTGGAGGTGGTCATCGGGTTAAAAATGGCGTATTGAATGTTGGCCCAAATGGAGAAAGATATCTTCCCATTTGGCAGAAGTTTAAAAATGAGGGAAAAAAAGCAGGCTGTGTTACAACCGTTTCCATTACGCATGCTACTCCAGCTGGTTTCTGTGTTAATTCAGACCGGAGAAGTGCTGAAAATGAGATAGCAGAAATGTACGCAGATATTGGTTTGGACGTTATGCTAGGGGGAGGAGATGATTTTTTTAATGCTTCAAAAAGAGCAGATCGAAAAGATATTTACAAAACTTATGAAGAGAAAGGATATCAGATCTTAAAGCAAAAATCAGATTTAAAAAAAATAAAGAAAGGAAAAAAGACATTGGGTGTTTTTGCTTCGGGAGCACTTCCTTATTCGATAGACAGAGCTAATATTGAGGATTTACAACAAACGCCTACTCTTGCAGATATGAGCACAGCAGCGATTGAACAGTTAAAGGATCATGAAGAAGGGTTTGTATTATTAATTGAAGCAGGAAAAGTAGACTGGGCTGCTCATGCCAATGATATTGCCGCCCTGATTCACGATCAGTTGGCTTTTGATGAAGCTGTAAAAATTGCTATTGATTTTGCTAAAAAAGATAAAGAAACATTGGTTATTATAACAACAGACCATGGTAATGCAAATCCGGGACTAATATATGGAGCAGATGCTACAGAAAAATTCAACAGTATTGCGGAGTATAAATATACCAATGAATATATTTTAAATTCCATTCATAGTGACTTTAATCAAAAGCAAATCAAAGACTGGATATACGAAACCAATAAAATAAATCTAACGGATGAAGAAGCTGCTCATTTGCTGAATTTTTATTCGGGGATTGAGAAACAGGAGAGCGGTTTATACAATTATAAAAAGTTGCCTTTTAAAGCTTATTCCGAAATTCAAAAAAAGCATAACAATATAGGATGGATTAGCATGGACCATTCCGGGGATTATGTAGAACTGGCAGCATTTGGACCTGGAAGTGAATTGTTAAAGCCTTTTGTTCAGAATATAGATTTGCATTATTTAATGCTGGAAGCCGCATCAAAAAGTAAAATTTAAAACCGTTTTTACAGTTTTTGCGTTAGAATCGCACTCATTTTCTGTAGTATAACTGGAAGCAGCTCCAGATTATCATCTTCAATTTGCATCTTTCGTATGGAGGTGTAAATGTTTTTTTAGCCTGTAGATGGGAAGATAAGTAAACAATATCGAAAGCAGGCCTGCAAGAACAGCATCCAGAAGAGCCATAAGGGTTGGATCTAATTTATGGTTCGCGCTTAGGCTTTGCTGTGCAAGAAGCAATATAGTTAATACCAGTAAACCGGTTGTGATGCCGTGCAGCAGGCATAATTTTGTTATAAACTTGTTTTTATTCAACTTATGGTCTATTGCCACTTCGATTAATTCTTGTTTGGAAGCAACAATAACCCGATTGATGATATCCATTGTCAGGATTACAGGCAAAAAGATAGCCATTGGCAATGTTAAACGTGCTAAGCTTTGAGGACCGGCAAAAAAATGAGTATATCCTAATTCCTGGAAACTGGCATAAGCAATAATAAAATTGAAACATACGTTGGGAAGGATATAGTAAATGGCTCGCTTTCTTAAAAAGCGTTTGAGGGATGTTTTTTTGGACTGAGCTGCTGTTTTCATACGTAATTTATAAGGGTAAAGCCAGTATTTCCAAGGCCTTATCTTTAATTTTTGAAGCTTCTTGTTTCGATAAGAAGTCTTCGTTGGACATTAAGGTAAAGTCCATTTGATCGTTAAAGGTAGTCGTCACTAAAGTGTTAGAATTTAGCCAGGGAAATGCTACTGTTGGACTGAAGATATCTTCCAGAATGAAATTTTTGTAATCGTTCCGGATTTGAAGGTTACCCATATTCGACAGCGTCAGATCGTGTGCACCTCGGCTGGATTTTAGCAGCGCAATCATGCGATATACCAGAGGGTGCATCTGTTCCCCCATCCATAGCAGTTCCCGGGCGTCCATTTTTTCTATTTTTTGAGCAAGATCTTTTTTGATGTGTTTCGCCTGATCCAGTATCTGATTTTTTTCTTTTTTTAGAGACAGTTCCACTGTTGGGGCAAAGGCAAATATTTGGTCTTTTCTGATTTCAGGAATAAAGTGGCGGATATCAATGGGACTGATTACCTTTTTTTTCGCAGCTTTTCCTTGCAGGTCCTGAAAAGCCTGCATAAAAGCGGTACAAAGAATGGCGTGTACTGAAATACCATTGTCTTTGCATTTCTGCTTGATAATGGCAGAGTTTGTAGGATCTAATTTCCAATGAATGGCATAATTTTTTCCGAGATTTCTTTTTTTATTTTTCTGTTGCAGTAAAAAGAAAAATTTCCCCAAAAATAAAAAAAGCTTTGCTTTGCGAGCCTTTTTTTGAAGATCAAACTGCGGCGCCAGGAAATTGTTGACCGATTGAAATAGTGGATAGGGTTTCAGATCAAGTGTTGGATTATCGATTAAGGCAAGTAATTCCTGCATCAAAGTCACCATGCTGGTTCCATCGCAGATACAATGTGGCACTACCCATAACAATTCAGAGAATTGCTGTCCTTTGATCCATACCAATTGAGCCAAAGGGGAGCCTTCGCCTTTAAACTGCCGATACCATTCCTGTTCCGATTCCACTAACCAATGAGTATCGGTTTGACGTTTTACGATGCGAAGCGGAATAGGTTTCATATTTTCCCTGATGGCATAAACCGGATGCTGTTTATCCTGTAAATCAACCTCTGCACGAAGCAATGGATGTTTGTGTTGGATTTTTGCTAAAGCAATTTCGATCTGTTCTTGTAGAATTTCACCTTTGATTTTTGCCGTAAAGACACAGTTTAGAGGTGTGGAGGGATCCACATACATGATTCGTTCCACTAATAAGAGTTTTCGCTTGTTCATGAGGCTGCTTGATAATTTAATTGGTGTTTAATAGAATCAATTATTTCATCACGAATGGCTAAGGCTTCGTGATAAGGCAAATAACCTTCACTTCCCATAAAGGAGAAGTCGATAACACCTTGATAAGTAGAGGTAAGGATAGTTGTTGTATTGCCCAATGGCCCAATGACTGATGGACTGCGAATAGTTTCCAACACAAAGGATTGGTATTGATGGGGGATCTGAATACGACCCAGATTAGAAAACATACAATCGTTGGAGGACTTGCCTCGTTTTAGAAGTTTTGTAAAGTTATTCAACGCCTTATGAGCAGATTCCATAACCATCATGGTGATATAAGGATTAAGTTTGGCGGTTTTGCGATCTACATGCTGCTGCATGACACGTAAATTGTCTAAGAAATCGAGTTTAGGATCAGATGACAGGACGATCATCAGACCGAAGGCGAAAATATGATCTTTTTTTACCTGAGGAGCAAAGCGCCTGATATCTACCGGGCAAGAAACTTTATTAAAGGCTTTGTTTCCGCGCACTTTCTTAAAGGTGTCCAATACGATAGCACTTAAAAAAGTGTTGACGGTGATGGCTAGTGATTGACAATGAGATATAAGCTGTTGACTTGTGGCCGGATCTAATTTCCAATGAATCAAATAGTCAGTTTGTCGATCAATCGCTTTTTTGCTGACGGGAATGCATTTGATGGCGAATGTTGCCAGTTGACCAATCATTTTTGCCTTGATTTTTTGCCTGTTACTATTTAAAATAAGGGAAGGAACAACGTCCTGGATACCTAGAATAGGGTTTTCAATGCCTATATCTGCTGTAGGATTATCCAATACTTTTAAAAATTCATCAATTAAATTCATCGCAGCACCACCATCACATAGACAGTGATGAAAAGTCAGCAGCATATCTGAAGTATCATTTCCTTTGATCCACACCAGGCGGATCAAAGGTTTGTTTTTGTAATCAAAAAGTGTCTGTAATTCTCGCAAGGTTTCTTGTTGCCAGTCCTCTTCTCTTTTTTGATCTACAATACGGATAGGAATTGGATTCGGTAGCTTAGATACTTCAAACCACGGGATATTGTTCTCATCGAGCTGGATGAGTGCCTGTAGCCAGGGATGTTTTTTCTGAAGTCTGCCCAAAGCATACTGAATCTCTTTTTCCTCCAATACACCGCGCAGGCGAAAAGGAATAACAACATGGAAGGGGTCCTTTCCTTCTCCCAAAAGCATACGCTCTCCAAATAGCAATCTTCTTTTCATAATTTTATACTGAAGCCAATACCAAACGTTCTTGTTTTATAAAATCTTCTAATAATGCAACTGCTTTGTCATTGCCACCTGCTGTTAAAAAAGCGGTTTGAACTTCTTTGGCTGCATTTCTGTATTTAGGGTTCTCTAAAAGCTCAAAGACAGTTTTTCTAAGGTCTTCTATCCGAAGTCGTTTGTATCGAATGCTGATTCCACAACCCGCCTGTTCAATCAACTTTGCGGTATGAAAGTGATCGTAAGCGATTGGTGTAATCAACATCGGCAGACCATTGGTAAAGGTGTCGTTTACGGTATTGAAACCACCGTGACAGATGACCATATCCATATGGGGCATCAATGTAGATTGTGGGACAAAACCATTTACGATAAAATTGGAAGGCCATTTGTCAAATATATCGGGCGGTGTCGCGGCAATTATAGTAACGGGCTGGTCGGCAAATGCTTCGATGAGTTTGCCAAAAAAATCTTTTCGGATATCCACTAATAAAGTACCCAATGACACAAATATTTTTGGTGTTGTGCTGGCTGCTAATCGTTCCCAGTCAAAAGGACTATTATTTGGACGGCCTTTTACCGGACCTACAAATTTCATGTGTGAGGGTACCGTTTCAAAACCGGCAAATGATTGCGAGGTGAACACCAGATTTAATTGATGTGAATGTATGAAGATACCCTCATCAGCGATACCGACTTCTTTTTGCAGCTCTTTGATGAGATTTTGCTGCCATTCAAATATTTTGGGAGCACTTTTCTCGGTGTCACCCATAACATCCGGTGGTACTGGGGTTGTTGTTACAGAAGGGATACGATGTTTGTGTGCAAATAAAGCGCCGCCAAAAGTGATACAGTCATTAATGATCACATCAGGTTGCCAGTGACCGAGCAGTGTTTCTAAGCCCGGCATCATCATTTTGGCAAATGGAACATAGGTTTCTTCCAGTGCCAGTTTCATGACTTCAGGCCCCGAACAAGATGGGCCGTCATCTTGTCGTTTTAATATTCGCTGAAGTTCCTCCTGATAAGGTAAGAGATCTTCCTCGGGATAGATATAAGTTCCTCCAGTTGGGATATGTTCCTTTGCCAATGGTGTAATACCAAACCATTTGACTTCATGACCACGAGCCAATAAACTGGCACCCAAACTTAATGTTGGACTGATATGTCCGAAAAATGGCGGAACAACAACGAGAAATTTGGCCGGAGATGCAGTAGATTGCTGTGCAGAAATTATGGCATGTTCCAGCAGATCTGCTGCAGTCTTCGTTCCGCCTGCGTCTATAAAAGATTGGCGAACTTTGAGAGCAGCTTCGCGATATTGAGGATTATTCAGGATATCATGAACACTATTTTTTAGATGATTTGCTTTAAATCGGTTAAAATTGAGACGTTCACCTGCTCCGGTACGTACGACACGTCCTGCAACATGTGACTGATCGTATGCAATTGGAATAACAACGAGTGGCAGACCATGTGAAAGGGCCTCTGAGACCGTGTTGTGTCCGCCATGGCACACGACAGCATCTAAATGAGGTAACAAATCCAATTGTGGGATCTGTGCATAGACCATAAAATTCTCAGGCCACTGATCAAATAAATCCGGATCTGAAACCACTACAACCGTTAGATCTTCCTCCTGAAAGGCATCGATTACCTTTTGAAAAAATGCTTTTTTATGCTCGTGGTCGAATGTCGTACCGATGCTGACTAAGATTTTTTTCCTTGGATTACTTTTCAAACGCTCCCAGTCGAAAGTGCTGGAAATACGGCGTTCTGTTACTACCGGACCTGTGAATTGATAGTTTGAGTTGAGGTCCATTTCTCCAAAGAAATATTGGGAGGTTAACACTAAAGTAAGAAGATCAGAGGAAGCCAGTGATTGGTTTTCTTTGACACCAAGCTCTTCTTGTAGCGCCAGGATCTGATTGACTTCCCATTCGTGTACTTTTGGTAACTCACTAATAATTTTGATTGCTGCCGGAGCGGTTACGGAGGTCGCATAAGGACGATTCACTTTTTTTGCCGCAATTGCCGCCGCAAACAATTGATGATCACCAATGACTAAATCTGGTTCATAGGCTTCCAACAGCTTAACAATTCCGTTATAACAATGTCTGTTTAAAGGGATCAACACTTCTTCGTATAAAAACTTGATACTGTCAATGCCGTAAACGACCTTTTTTGAAATGATATCCAGATAGTGTTCGCTCTCTCTTTTTTCTTCGTCAGTCTGATCGTATTGGATGAGTAATAATTGTCCGCCTGCAGGAAGTTTGGACTCTAAGTTTTGGTCAAGACTGATCCATGCAACTTTATGTCCTCTTTCTAACAGCTCGGCACCAATACTCAATGTAGGATTGACATGACCTGTTAATGGGGGAACAACAAATACAAATTTAGCCATAGTTCTGTAATAAAGGGTTAGTTAAAAATTGAACAATAGTTTCTGCTATCTGAATGGGAGCCTGAATGGGAATATTGTGATCTCCATCGATGAGTTTCAGCTCGGCTGTACCGATTTGAGATTCTAACCATTCTCCTGTCGGTTTACAGTCAGAAGCTGATCCATAGAGTAACAGAGTGGGTATGCATAATTCGGAAATAAGGACCTGATACAGAAAATCTTTTTCCTTAACCATATCTGCTTTGATACTGGTCTGATGGAATAAAAACTCGTATAACCGATGGTTTTTTTCGAATTGTCTTTTTCCCATTTTCACTTTTGTGGTATCCGTAAAATTGGCGATGTAATGTTCGAGAAATTCCTTACTGTAGGCTTCGATAATACCTCGTGCCTTTTCATCTTGCGGATCCGGTGCTTCGATGACAACCAATTGCTCTACACGTTCAGGGGCTATCAAAGCAGTTTGGAGTGCAATAAGTCCGCCAAAGCTATAACCAACAAGTTGTGCTTTTTTGATTTGGAGGTTATCCATCATTGCGATTAAATCAGAGGACATATTTTCTAAATCATATCCTTCTAAGGTACGCTCACTTCTGCCATGACTTTTTAAATCGTACATGACCACGTGAAAGTGCTGTGCCAAAATGGGAGCAATGTTAAAATAATAAATAGAAAGATTACTAAACATACCGTGGATCAGTACCACGGTATCTTCAGCACCTTTATTGAGTTCCTGTACGTGAACTTTTTTATTATTAATAGTGATTATTGGCATTCGTAGATATAATTAATGATCTTATTCAGATCAAGATTGATCAGTTCATCCAAGTCCATAGCAGACAGCCAGCCCGTGAAATCGATCTGATCGCCAAAATGTGCTTTGATTTTTTCTGAAAAGGATACAATTTCTATACTGTCCATTTCCAGGTCTTTGGTAAATGAACTTTGCGGAGTGATATCCATTTCTTCTACAAATTCTTCACCAATAATTTCTGTAATAAAACCTTTTAAAAGGTTGAATAACTCCTCATGATTTCTTTTTAATGTCGTGTCTAAAGTGTCCATCCGATAATATAATTTAGGTGTTTGATTGTTTTAATTTCAATTTGATCGATCCACAGATGATCGCCTTGTATGCAGGTTACTTCGTGTCTTTTTGGGTTACCTTTCAGCCCCGTTCCCAATAATTTTCCATAAGCTTCTTTGGCTACCCAAAATCGGGTGGTCCATTCGGCCTGATCTCGTTCTTCTAATAAGGCTAATTCTGTGTCGGTGAATACCAATTGATAAAATTCAGGACTGCGTTCGGCAATGATTTCCATGTCAATACCCACCGGTTTATCGTGCCGCGCAATGGCTACGGCATCTTTTCCTTTATGTGCCAGTGAGATCTGAATCTGTTCTGTAGCATTACCTTTGAGATGAGGTTTACCTGCTTTATCAGAATAAATCTCAAAGGTGATAGGATAACTGGGTTGCTTTTTCTTTTCGCTCAGCACCTGTCGTACAGCATCTTTTACGGCTACACGGCTCACCATCCAATTTTTTCTGCGGTTGGGCAGGAGCTCCTGATAGTATTGTTTTTCTCTTTGATTGAAATAACGTTTCAGTATAAAATCCCAGGAACTTACGCGTGAGTAGGCCTGATGAAAGAAAAAGACTTGTGGGGCAATTTCTTCCGACAAACGGTTATGGAGCGGAGACATGGAAACATTCCATAAAGCTTCGTCAATTTCTAATCTCCGGTTTTGCCATCCTTTTATCGCGCACCAAACTTTTCCGTCTCTTTGTAGTATAATGTCGGCGATAGCAAATTCATCGTTTAATTCAGTCAGTATACAGGTACACTCAAATACACCGTCCTGATCGTGCATATCTTCGAAGAATTCAATTTGTTTGATTTTGACCGGAAAAGCAATGCGGTCTTTGGTTAAGGTAAGTTGCAGCCATAATCCAAATAATTGTCCGGCATTATCCAATAAGGAACCTTTACCGCCATTACCTTTTATTTGTCCTGTAATGCCTTTCTTTCCAACAGCTGATACCACTGTGATACCCTGATATTTTTCTCCATGGAACATGTGTTTTTCATAGATTTCCAAAGGAGTTCGTTCAATAGGCAATCGTTCGCCTATAGACAGATCAAAAGTAGGTTGTGGCGGATGTGATGCTGCTAAAGATACTTCTGCATTGGCAAAATTCTCTATGTCCAGATAAGCGTGATGGTTGGAGCGCCAGACGCCTTTTATTGTTTTTTCAAAAGGCCTGGCAACGTTCATCCATTGAAATACACTAACATTCATGATCTTGTGAATGCTGGTTTCCGGCTGTTCTGCTTGCGCTGCTTCTGCTAGTAATTCAAAAATCATGGTCATTGGAATCACGGGTTCCATATCTGCCACATCTAACCAGCCTTTGGGTTGTCGTAAAAGGCTGTGATCAATCAGATAAGGATGCGTATCTAAATTGACGTGTAGTGTTTTGGTAAAAGGACTGTCGATCAGTTGTTTTTTTGTTAAAACAGGTGTTAAAACAGCGGCTTCTCCCTGATTTTGAAAGACGTCCAGTACTTCTTCCTGCATTCGGATCATATCGGCGATATTTTCCTGAAAAGCACGGACCAATGGGTGACTTACTTTTGCTTCCGTTAGAACTTTTTTGGGCTGTACGGTATGGATCGATTTTCGTAAGTTTTGCAGGGGTTCAAAATTGCGAATAATAGGTGATCCTAATTGTAATTTTATACCTTTTTTAGGGACTATTTTTCTGTGATTTTGGATGTTTAAAAAATCGAGCGCCAGTACTTTTCCTTCTACAAATAATGCCGCTACTACCCGTTGCAGCTGAGCAAGTGCTGTTCGATTGGCTACACTTGAGGCAAGGGTACTAAAGGGATTGCCTTTTAGCGTATCATCAATAAAACCGATTAATCCTCCTGTACCTACCTGAATAAAAAAACGGACTCCTTCGTCATAAAGTTTTTCGGTTAGTTCCCGAAATCTTACTGGCTGCACCAAATGTTCGGCGCTTAATTTACGGATAGATTGCTGATCTGCCGGATAAGGCAGGAGGGTAGTGGCTGACCACAACGGAATTTTTGTTTTTTGGAATTGAACTTTTTCCATACCGGCTAAGATCACATCCAGTTTATCTGCCACAAATGGAGAATGAAAACCGGATTGAAACGGTAAAACCTGATGGAATATCTGTTTTGATTTTAATAAAGGAGTTAATTCCTGAAGTGCCGCATTTGTACCACACAGGATAACCTGATGTGGACAATTATCATTGGAAACATAAAGGTTAGGAATTTGTTCAATCAATGGTTTTACCTCTTCAAGACCTGCTCCAATAGCAATGAATTTTGAATCTTTTAGTTCAAATGTTTTCGGATCGAGAACATCGATCAGATCCTTGACAGAACTGGCTTCGGCCAAATCTGAAGCATATCCCGCTAACCATTCTCCTAAACTATGTCCGGCATTCATATCCGGATAGATTCCCAGTTTTTTTAAGGAGCTGTCCAGTATGCCACAATTGTTAAAAATACCTAATGCGTCGTTCAGCAGTCCTTCACCGGCTGTTTCTATGGGTGCTGTCAATCCAAAATATCGACTGACAGTTTCAACTTCGCCTTTTTCTAAACCGTCTAATCCCGGGAATACAAAAGCTAGCTTACCGCCATTTTGTAAAAGGGGAGCAGAGGTGTACCAAATATCTTGTTTATTGCGCCAGGCATTATTTTTGGAAACAATTTTGATTGCTTTTTGGATACGCTCGGGTGTTGGATCAAAGAGTGCAATACGATAATCTCCATTTCCTACGGAGGTATCATTATCCTGAAGCGCCGAAAGCAGTGCTTCACGGGTTGCTCTGGCAAGTACCAGTACTTCGTCTTTTTTAGGGATGTCATACCCTTCTAAAACTACATGGGCGTTGATTCCTCCAAATCCAAATGCATTTACTGCTGCGATTTTGGGCAAACCGGTTTGTGACCAGTTCTGAGCTTCCTGAATCGGTGTAAATCGGGTGTCTTGTATAGAGGCAGTTGGGTTTTCACAATATAAGGTAGGTGGTAATATGTCGTGATGCAGGGCCAGACAGGTCTTGATCAAACCCGCTATTCCGGCAGCTGGCATGGCGTGCCCTATATTGGATTTGACTGATCCTATACCGGCGCGTGCAGCGGTTTCTTCTTTACCAAAAAATTGAGCCAGAGTTTGCAGTTCTGTTTTATCTCCTAAAGGAGTTCCGGTGCCATGAGCTTCCAGATAACCAATTTGTTCTTTATCTAAATTGGCCTGTGTCCACGCTTGTTCCAATGCTTTTAACTGGCCTTTTACAGAAGGGCTCATCACGCTTGTTCCATTGCCATCACTGCTGATACCAACTCCTTTAATAACGGCATAAATTTTATCCTGATCGCGTACGGCGTCTTCCAATCGTTTTAGGACAACGAAACCACAGCCTTCTCCAATGAGCAATCCGTCTGCATCTTCGCTAAAGGGCTTGATTTGCTGTTGCTGTGATAATGCTCCCAATTGGCTGAATATGCTCCAAAATGTAGCATTTTGGCCGGTATGAACTCCGCCGGCAATCATCATATCGCTTCGGCCACGCTGCAACTCTTGTACGGCATGGTCTACGGCTACAAGAGCACTTGCACAGGCCGCATCAACGGTGAAAGCAACGCCTCCAAGATTGAATCGGTTGGATACTAATGAGGCAACAAGGTTGGGGATTAACCCCATGGCGGTATCTGCCGAAAACCGCCCTTTACGTTCCTGAAAGGCCTGTTTTATTTTTTCAATATCGGAAGAAGATACCTCCGGCAATAGTTCTTGCAAAAGTGAGAATATCTGTTCGCCAGTACGTACAATTTCAATGGCGCGTGTAGCTCCTGGACCTGTATAATTCCCTTTTCCGATGACAATTCCGGTTCGTTCCAATGAAACTTTTTTTCGGAATACACCTGCGTCTTCTAATGCTTTTTGAACGAGTTCAAGTGTTAATAGGTGGTCGGGTTCAGTGCCTTCTACGGCAAGAGGTAAAATACCAAATGCTGTAGCGTCGAATTCATAATCAGGAATAAACCCGCCACGATTACAATAAAAGCGGTCCGTAGCGTCCTTGCTGCCGTTAAAGTGAACAGGATCGATTCGATCTGCCGGAACAACTTGCGTGGAGTCGACTTTATTGATGATATTCTGCCAGAATTCCTCTGCGTTTTTTGCACCAGGAAACAGGCAGGATAAACCTACAATAGCAATATCTGTTTTTTTCATAGTAGAGGAGTACGACGGTTATTACCAATTTTTACCGGACATAATTAATACCTGACTTTCTGTTCCGTATTTGATTTCGTTCAGAAAGTGTTCTTTTCCTTCCTCTAATGGGATCAGCGAAATTCCGCGGCGTTCGTACTCATTTTCCAAGGATGAGGAAACCATTCCTGCACCTTTCCATGGCCCCCAGTTGATCGAAAGTACTTTTCCTTTCAATCTTTTGTTTAAGACCCTGGCATAATCATCCAATACACTATTGGCTGCGGCATAATCCGTTTGTCCTTTGTTGCCATAGACGGAAGCGATGCTTGAAAATAAAACTACAAATTGGCAATCTGAACGCAATTGTTCGGCTAGCACACGTAAGGGTTTTACTTTTGTATCAAAGACACGTTCAAAAGAACTGGTGGTTTTCTGCCTGAAAAGTTTGTCTTCCAAAAGACCTGCGCCGTGAATGACACCGTCCAATTGTCCGTATTGTTTATAAATATCATGGATAAGCTGAGTTAACCCCTCTTCATCGCAAACATCTAAGGATTGATAGACTACTTTATTTCCCAATTGTTCCATGTGTCGAATGGTACGCAGAATTTGATTGTTTTTGAAAATTCGCAGCGTCTCTTTTTCAATTTCTGATGGAGCACTGAAATTACCGGTCTTGATGAAGTAGCTTCTGATTTCTTCTTTCGATTCCATTAATTCTAATGCTTTTGAATCGGTAATAACTTCTCTCGGGTCTGCTGATCTGCCCACAAGAACATAGGTACATGGATAAGCTGCCGACATGTGTTTGACCAGCTCAGCAGTAATACCTTGTCCGCCTCCGAGGACTAAAACAACCGATTTTTGATCCAATTGGATATGTGCCTCGTCAAGAGTCGTTAACAAAGGTGAAGGTATGATGTCGACTTTATGGCGTTGATTGTTTTTGTAAATCACTTCAACGGATTGGTCTGCTGTCAGGATCTCGCGTAAGGCAATTTCTGCTATTTGATTTGTTTCCTGTGCTGTATGGAGACTGATTAGCCTGAAGTTAGTTTGTTCAAACTCACGGGCTAAACTTTTGAATAATCCAGGATAACCCTGATAATGACGTAGTGCACGGGTGTCTTTTAATTCTTCAACATGTGCCGGGATATCTGTGATCAAATAAATCCATTGTGCTTTTTCAAGATCCATCTTCTTAATAAGACCAACGTGGTCGATGATACTATGCTTCACAGTAGCGGAGTATATATCGGTAATAATCAATCCATCAAAGAGCGTTAGATTTTGTTCGTTATGAACCAACTCGGTAATTGCACCGTATTGTTCCAATATGGTTTTAATGGCCAATGTTTGTGTTCCATTGTCCGGAACTATTGCAAATCGTTTTCCTTTAAGGATTTCGGTGTTTTGTGCTTCGGAAATAAGGGTGGGTACTAAATCAAACCGAAGGCGTGTCAATAAACTTTGCACAGGTTCAGTTGTGCTCATTTCACTTATCCAGGCGGCTAAACCATTTAACGTTTTTATGGCGGCTAATTTTTCCATAAGATCATCAGCCTGCTCCTTGTCATCACCAAATCCGATTTTATTTTTCAGATCGCTGATGATTTCCATTCGTTTAATAGAATCTATACTTAAATCGGCTTCCAGATCCAGATCCAGTCCCAGCATTTCTTTCGGATAACCGGTCTTTTCACTAACAATATCTAAAATAGCCGTTTGCAGTTCTGCAAGTGTCACGGTGGTTTTATCTGCTGCTACAGGTGCTACAGGTGATGATTCATTTTTTGTTGTAACTGAACCAACAGTACCTGTGTATTCCGTAAGCCAGCTTACAAGTCCGTTTAAAGTCTTTATTGCCGCCAGTTGTTCCATCACTGTATCTTCATTTTCATGATCACTGTTGAGTATGCCAAGCTCATTGCGGAGCGCGCCGATAATTTCAACTCTTTTGATAGAATCAATGCTGAGGTCAGCTTCCAGATCCATTTCCATTCCTAACATTTCCTGCGGATAGCCCGTTTTTTCGCATACCACAGTTAACAACAAAGATTTGATATCTCTTGAAGGTACCTGTAATGTTACTTTAGCTATCGGTTTATCGTTTGTAATTACGGTTGCGGCCAGTGGATTAGCGGTCTTATTTTCTACTGTCGCGGCATAAACGGGGATAGGGTTTAGCTGTTGCTGTTGTCCTAAGAAGGAAAGCATGACATCGCGCTGCGCCTGGATCAACATTTTCATACTGTTTAAATATTCCTGTAGTAGGTGTTCTGGGGCAGGTTGTGTATTTGGTGTCTGGATGATTTTGGAGTTTGTCATTTGAATGGGAGTTACGATTGGTAATGCACCATGAGCAGGTAATGTACCTGTGGTTGGATGAGCGGCTTGTCCATTTACACGCCAAATCGTTGGGCTCTTTTGATAAAGATCTGGTTGATCGATTTGGATTAAATTCGCATGTCTGTCTTCAAAAAGTTTATTTAGGTTAAAGGTGCGGCCAGTTCCAAGGTATTGTGCCAACATACAAAGGAGGTGGGTGAGACTGTTATGATTGTTATCCTCAACATGTAGGATCAGTTCCTCTTGATTGAGGCAGGCCTTTGTTAGTCCTGTTAATATTTTTCCGGGACCTACTTCAATAAATATCCTTGCTCCATCGGCATACATGGCCTGGATTTCGTCAACAAAATGCACGGGTTGCACCAGGTGATCGGTTAACTGTGCTTTAATGTCAGATACCGCGCTTGGGTATAAGGCTGCTGTGGTGTTGGACCAAACCGGAATCTGCATTTCCTGAAAAGGAATTTCTTTCAGAACAGTGGCATACAAATCTTTGGATTTGCTCACCAAAGGACTGTGAAAAGCACAGGCAACTTCCAGTTTTTTGGCTGAGATGCGCTCGTTTTTAAGTGCCTCCATGAATTTGTCAATAGCTGCGGTACTTCCGGCAACAACGCATTGAGTTGGTGAATTGTAATTGACAGCATAGCAGTCCTGATGTTGATCCAGAATTGTTTTCAAACGATCTGCATCCAGGTTTACCGCGACCATAGTTCCGGGATCACCATCAGTAATGGCGTCTAGAATAGATTGTGCCCGTTTGCTGCTGAGTTCAACCAACTGTTGTTCGTTAAATACACCGGCAAAACATAAAGCCGGTAACTCTCCATAGCTATGTCCTGCTAACATATCAGGTACAATACCGAATGACTGTAACAACTGAGCTAAGGCAAGATCTACAATACCTAAAAGAGGTTGTGCGAGACGTGTATCCTTAATGGTTTCTTTTTGTTTTTTTAAGGATGCGGTATCAAATGTGGCTGCAGGGAAGACCACTTTTTCTAAATCAGGATATTGTGATATGATTTTTCGCAGGGCTGGAAACAGTACGAACAGATCTCGTGCCATATGAATGTTTTGGCTGCCTTGTCCGGGAAACAAAAATGCAGTTTTACCGGCTCGTTTGTTGACCATAAAAATATCTTTACTTTCAATGCCTGTTAACAAGAGTTCGATTTTCATCACCAGATCTTCGGCTGTATCTGCAACAATGCTCAGCTGAATCGGTTTCTCTGAACCCACGGCTAAGCTGTAGGCAATATCTTTTAAAGATAAACTATCATTGATTTCCAATAAAGTTTTTACCTGTTCCAATTGAATTTTGGCGGCATCATAATTATCCCCTCGGAAGACGAATAATTCGGAGGGCCAGTATTGTAGAATGGCGGCTTCTTCTTTTTGTGGATGATTTTCGATTACCATATGAAAATTGGTACCACCAAAACCGAAGGCACTAATCCCTGCATAACGTTCTTTTTCGGACCATAATCCTGTTTTTGCATGAAAAGCAAAAGGACTTGTGTGGGCATCGAAGTAGGCATTGGGCTGTTGAAGATGAAGGGTAGGAGGTTTTACTCCGTGGTATACAGACATAGTGGCTTTGATAAGTCCGGCCAGACCGGCAGCACATTTGGTATGCCCAATTTGAGTTTTTACAGAACCAAGATGGGTTTGAGATGGTAAAGCCCCGGATTTTAGAAATAGATTGGTTAGTGCTGTAAGCTCCGTTTTGTCTCCGACTACTGTTCCGGTACCATGCGCTTCAACTAAACCAACTGTAGCGGCACTGATACCTGCCTGATCATAGGCACGTTCCAATGCGCGTACCTGACCGATTTTTCGCGGTGCGGTAAGACCAAGAGCTTTACCGTCGCTCGATCCTCCGACACCTTTAATAACCGAATAAATACGGTCACCATCACGAAGGGCATCTTCATATCGTTTTAAGACTAAAATAGCGACCCCTTCGCCTAGCGCAATACCGTCGGCAGTACTGTCAAATGTTGCGCAGCGCCCTTTGCGGGAGAGGGCATGTGTGCTGGAAAACATCAGATAATCGTTGATACCGTTATGCAAATCTGCTCCTCCGGTAAGTACCATATCCGATTTGCCCAGGATCAATTCCTGACATGCCAGATCAATAGCCGCTATTGATGAAGCACAGGCAGCATCAACGGTAAAATTTCGTCCTCCAAGATCCAGACGGTTGGTGATTCTGCCGGCAATTACATTGGCCAATATACCCGGAAATGAATCCTCCGTGGTTTGTGGAAATGCTTTTTCTACTTCTTCGTGAAGCTCTCCAAAAACCTGTTTGTAATAACCTCTGAAACTGTAGCTGTTGGCAAGATCGTTTCCACCTTCAGCACCAATTATAACCGATATATTTTCTCTGTTGATTTGTTTTTCACCATAACCCGCATCTTCCATTGCACGTTTGGCAACGAGTAAAGTTAAAAGCTGCGTTGGCTCTATCGCTGCAAGAGATTGTGGCGGAATACCAAATTCTAACGGGTCAAAATCTATTTTTGGAATAAAACCGCCCCATTTTGAATGTGACACATCCGAACCATTAGAATCAGGCTGATAATAGAGGTCTTTATTCCATCGTTCCTCGGGTACTTCCGTAACACAGTCTTTTCCAAGAATGATATTGCGCCAGTATTCTGCTAAATTTTTGGCACCCGGGAACACGCATTCCATCCCTATAATAGCGATGTCCAGTGCTTTTTCGGCTGATGAAGGTTTTTCCGGCAGTTCGGCCTGTTCAATGTATTTTTGATTTTCGATAGCAACGTTATGATGGAGTGATTCCAGTGTAATCACCTGATTGTGCATGGTGGCTACCTGCCCAATCATATACATGCCTAAATCAAGTTGTTGGTTTTTAGGTATCGTTACGAGTGCATCACCTTGGCGGTCAATGCCTTTTGCGGCAATTCGGAGACGTCCTACATTCAGTTTTTCAAGCTGTTCCCAAATTTGCTTTTTGTCCGTTCCAAGGGCTAGTAACTTTTTCTTTTCATTGTCGAAATGTAGAGCGAATGTCGTATTTAAACAACGTGTTTCATGACCCGGTGCCGTTTCCAGCAAGACGGTATCTTTGGCTTTCATTGCTTGCTGCTGAAATTCTTGCTGAATAGCTCCTGTACTCACTGCTTCTTGTGTATACAAATAGGCTGTTCCCATTAATACACCGACCTTAACCCCTCGGGCTGCGAGAGTGGCGGTCATAATAGATACAAAGGCTGTGGAAAAAGCATCATGGATTCCGCCGGCAAAAAATACACTTATATTTTCCGGCTGATCTTCTTTTAAAATACGTTCAATTTGTTTTTCCCAAAGTACTGTGCTGGAGAGCGGACCAACATGTCCACCACATTCCCGACCTTCAAACACGAAGTTTTTGGCACCTTCTTTTAGGAAAATATCCAATAGCGCTGGGGAAGGTACATGTAAAAACGTGGTTATACCGGCTTTTTCAAATACTTTAGCTTGTGCAGGCCGACCTCCTGCGATCAATACTACGGGAGGTTTGGCTTCAAGGATATAGGCGGTTTGTTCTTCTCGTAATTCTTGTGGCGCAAAACCTAATATCCCTACACCCCAGGTTTTATCGCCGGCCAGTTTTTGAGTTTCGATGACTAATGCTCTTGCTTGTTCTCCTTTGAGTAAAGAAAGAGCTATAAAAGGTAAAGCTCCTGTTTCGGCTACTGCATTGGCAAATGCCGGAACATCACTTACGCGGGTCATCGGTCCCTGGGCGATCGGGTAGCGTAGACCAAGTTGTTGGGCTAATGGATTATTTTCGTTAATAATTGCAGATGCTTTCGCTTGTTTAAGATGACCGTATAGGGCTTCATGAAATCCAAAAATCAATTTTTTTAACGTTTTGAAATTTTCATACAGCTCTGTAGCTAAAGCAATGTCTTGCCCCATCGGGATGTAACTTTTCTCAGGATCGAGGTCATTAAAGTATTGCCCTAACTCTTCGATAGAAACATTTTCAGATAAAACAGGCGAATTGGGCCTAACCAATACGCGATGCTGGGCGATGATCTTGGTTTCCGTTCCATTTAACTTTGAACATAGATTTTTAAGTTCCTGAGGAACGGAACTTTCGGGATATAATGCCAATTGACTGTCTAATACAATACCTTTTGCCCCAAGTGCTTTTACAGCAGCAGCGGTATGAAGACCTATTCCTCCTTGTACCCATACCGGTATGGTCTTGATTTCTTGTATGACACGCTGAAAGAGAACAAATGTAGATTCATAACCAACTAATCCCGCAGCTTCGTTTCCTTTCACAATAATTCCAACAGCTCCCAGTTGTTCGGCTTCTCTGGCTTGTTCAAGGCTAGTTACCTGATAAATTCGTGATACGTTAGGATAGATTTCTACTGAGATTCCAAATGGAAGGATCGCAAGGCTTACCTGCTCGGGCAGTTGAAGGGATGTTAGCCTGTCACTGGTAAGATATATACCGTAGGAAGGTATACTGTTCCCGTCAAGTTGATGTAATGCTTCCTGAGCGATTTCGATATCATGTCCTAAACTTAATACGGGGAATGCTCCGGCCTGAAATAATTGAGACATTAGGTTGACGTCTGGCTTTTCAAAAGGCGTTAATCCTATAATAGTAGAATTTTTCATAGGTTGATAAGATTGAAATGAGATTTGGAAATGGTGTAACTTTAATAATGACCTTTGTGGTACTATAGTAGTTATCGTGGTATAGTGGAATAAAAGTAATAAATTTCTTCTAAATTACAGGTATTGAAATTTATTTTATAATGATTTTTTTACAAAAACTTTAAATGATGGATTATTTTTAGCTTGTTTGTAAAAAAATACTTCTTTTTTTATGGTTTTTATATTTTTTCTAAATTCGTTCGTACTGTTATTTAATGTATTTGTTTCATTTTTGGATAAGTACGATGAGAATTTTACTTCTAAAATAGAGCTCAGTGTTTCAATTAGAGCGAATTAAAACTTAAATGTACCTTTTAGTATTTATAAAAATCTACGGTATTTTGCAGGAAAAATTACGGTTATTTGCATGAAAAATCTGATCACTTGCGTTAGGTGACCTCTAAAACTAACGAAGAAAATTGTTGTTGTTGGTATTGATTTGAAATACAGTAAAGCAGCGAAAGCTTTCTCTTTTGATTGAAAATAAAAAGATTAATCTCGCTGTAAAAAAGTTTTGAAGCTAAACTTTTAGGGGGGGATTTTTAGGTTTTTTCTGTTTTATGAAATTGTAGTGAGAGCTGGATTCGAACCTTATGTTGTAATTAATATAGGAAAATTATAATATTCTGAAACAGTGATTAAATTTCTTTAAGATTGTCTTTATAAGTACGGCCAATTGGCAACTCTCTGCCATCTTTGAGCTGTACCATGCGTGAATTGAATGATTTTACGTGGTTTTTTAAAACCAAATAAGACTTATGTATTCTGATAAACCCCAGGTGACGGTGCATTTCCTCAAACTTTGCCATGCGTTCTAATACCATATGGTTTTTGTAACGGGATACAATTCTAAGGTATTCGCCAAATCCTTCTATCCAAAAAATATCATCCAGCTTGACTTTGTTTACAATATAATCTGATTTAAACATAATATAGTCCTCAGCAATATCTTTAGACTTTATAAAATGGTGGTATTCTTTGGCTTTGGTAATGGCTTTTTCAAAACGTTCAAAGCTTATGGGTTTTATAAGATAATCTACCACATCAAGTTCAAATGCTTTGGCTGCATGTTGTTCTTCAGCGGTTATAAAAATGCAGAGTGGCTTGTTGGGTGTATTTTGCAGTAACTCTATGCCGTTGATGCCGGGCATATTAATGTCAAGGATAAGCAAGTCAACTTCATTTTGCTGTAAAAAAATGATGGCTTCCTGTGGATTGCTAAAGGTAGCGAGCAGGTTAACACCAGCAGTATTGGCACAGTAGTTTCTTATTAGCTCCAGCGCAAGGTATTCATCATCTACGCCTACAGCCTGCAATTGTTTCATAATTTAATTTTGAGAGTAGAAAAGTACGTCTTATTTAATAATTCGTCAAACAATTGATAATTTTCTGCATATTTCATGGTGAGGATTTTTTTCAGGGCAACGAGCCCCATTCCGTTATATCCATTATGGTTATTAAACTGAATCTTGTCCGGCACAGAATTTTCTATCCTGAATACGAAGGTATCCTCAACCTTATCAAAGTTCACCTTAATATAGGCTTCCTTATCTGCTCCAATACCGGAATGTTTAAGTGCATTTTCAAAAAGTGTAAAATAGATAGAAGGAGGAACCTCTACCTGTTCCTGTACTTCACTATCATTTAGTTCAAATACGATGTTCAGGGTATTATTGTACTTGAGCTGGTACAAACCTGCGAGAGCCTTCATCATTTCGAACTCTTTGTGTATCGCAATCGTTTTTTTATCGGTTTCGTATATAACATATTGCAACAGCTGGCTTAACTGTAGTATCGCTTCGGTCGTATTACCATGCTGGTTGTAACTGCCTGCGTAAATGTTGTTAAGGGTGTTGAGTAAAAAGTGGGGGTTTATTTTTGACTTCATGAGGTTGAGGTCGGTCTCATTTTTTTTTACCTCAAGGTCGAGATAGTCATATTCGATTAAGAACTTATGCCTTGATATTCCTAAAAAAGAGGCAACTAAAATTACGATGCTTTGTGAACTGTACACACTGATCAAAAACAATGGTTGGTCTTGTACTGCATCGCCCTCCTGAGAAAATTCAGGTTCAACAAGCAGTCTTAGCAACGTTGTAGATATAAATAATATCAGTGCATATAACAGGTATTCAGGATACTTGTTGGTTTGGTAATAGGCGGGAACTAAATAGGCATAACAAACAAAATATAATACCGTATTAACAGCCATAATAAAAAGTATTCTATACAACGCAAAAGGCATTTCGATAAAATAGAGCGTCGAAATTACCAGAAAGGTGGTGTATATCACAAAGAACAGGACGTGTTGAAACCGGATAAGGTTTGTCCATTGTTTCTTCATGAGACTGCCTATAATCTTTTGTTCAAACAGTAATCGGAAAGCCACAAGGAGGATAATGATGTTTATTAGTAAAACCATACTTTTTTGTGTTAAAAATTATTCACCCTTTAAAATTATATCATTAAAAATACAAATATCATTATTTTAAAACAGGCACTTTGCGTTGTTTGTTTATTAAATGAGTCGTTCGTTGAAAATTACTTTTTTGAAAAAATCAATCGTATACTTTTACCTCAGACAAATAAATTAACGATTTATCAAAATGTATAGAAAATATATATCAATCCTGTTTTTTTTAATGATTTTTTCTACGAAAGCAGTAGCGCAACAAGATAATTTTAACATGTGGCTGCAATATACAATGTCCGCAAAATTAAGCGAAAAGTACAGCTTTACGGCGCTTTCTCAATATCGGGCATACGATTTAGTAATGGATTCACGTCTTTTTTTAGTTTCTACCTATCTGGAAAGAAAGTTAGATCATGATCTTTATCCGGCTGTGGGGTATATGTTTTTGGTACTTCAGCCTTATACCAGCGATACGGATAAAAAGCTGCGTTATGAAAACAGACCGTTTCAACAGTTAACGATCAAAAATAAAATTGGCCGCACCACATTATTACACCGTTATCGTGTCGAAGAACGTTTCTTAACCAACCCGGATGATTTTGTGGTGAGATTGCGTTATCTCCTATCGTTAAAAATTCCATTGGGTAAAGAAGAAGGGAAGAATCTCTTATATGGTATTCTGAAAAATGAAATCAGGATGAATGTAGTAAAGAAGGACCAATTTGACAGTAACAGGATTACTGCCGGATTGGGGATTAACTTAGGCAAACAATCAGCCATAGAACTTTCATTTGTCAATCAGGTAAGTCCCGATGATACGAGTAATTATGTGTTGGCGGGTTTTAGAAACTCATTTGACTGGTCGGCCAAAACAGAAAATAATTAAACTTAAAATATACAGTTATGCTTACAATTTTAGGATTCTCAATGATCATTGTATTTATGTACCTGATCATGACCAAACGTTTGTTTCCGTTAACAGCGCTTATACTTATCCCTATACTTTTTGCCATTTTTGGTGGCTTTACAGCCGATCTTGGTTCTATAATCATGGAAGGTGTAAAAAATATTGCTCCCACCGGCATCATGCTCATTTTTGGTATACTGTTTTTCAGTATCATGATTGATGCAGGATTATTTGATCCGCTGGTAAACCTGATATTAAAGTTTGTAAAAGGCGACCCGGTTAAAATAGCTTTAGGAACAGCTTTCCTAACGGTATTGGTGTCGCTTGATGGCGATGGTGCGACTACCTACATGATCGTTGTAGCGGCAATGTTGCCATTGTATAAAAAACTGGGTATGAATCCGCTTGTACTCTCGTGTATTATCATGCTTGGTGGCGGGGTAATGAACATACTGCCTTGGGGTGGGCCTACGGCACGTGCGATGACCACCCTTAAAATGGATGCATCAGAACTGTTTATGCCTATGATACCAGTCATGGCAGGTGGTGTACTATGGGTAATATTTGCAGCATTCTGGCTTGGTCTCCGCGAAAAAAGAAGGATTGCCCGTGAAGGAGATATGAACAAGCATCTTATAAACGAGGAAGAAACTGTAATAGAGCGCGAGCTCAAAAGACCTGGTCTGATATGGTTTAATCTGCTGCTTACCATACTGCTGTTGGCTTCAATGATGTTTGATGTATTGCCGCTGGCCGTTTCCTTTATGATTGCATTTTGTATTGCACTGATCATCAATTATCCAAAAGTTGATGAACAGCAAAAAGTACTAAAATTACATGCAGGTAATGCCCTTTCAGTAGCATCGATGATATTTGCAGCAGGTATTTTTACCGGCATACTTTCCGGTACGGGAATGATGGATGCTATGGCAGCTTCGATGATTTCGGTGGTACCGGATACCTGGGGGAATGCTTTTCCTGTGCTAACAGCGGTAAGCAGTGCACCGTTGACTTTCTTTTTGAGTAACGATGCTTACTATTTTGGTATACTCCCTCTGATTACCGAAACGGGCTTACATTTGGGCGCTACAAAATTAGAAATAGGAGCGGCATCGCTCATAGGTCAGGGAGTTCATTTGTTAAGTCCGCTGGTACCTTCTACTTATCTTTTAGTAGGATTGGCTGGAGTTGAGTTTTCTGATCACGTAAAATTTACTATAAAATGGGCTTTGGGTTCATCACTCGCCATGCTCATAGCAGCATTGCTTATCGGGTTAATAACTTTTTAAAACTACCTTTGTAGAGCAACTTAATGAGTAAGGTTTAAAAAGATGAATACCACACCACAACATCCGGAGAGCAGCGGAATACCACAAAAGTATTTGAAAAATTTAGCAGCTTATGTTACTATAGCATTGCTGTTAGGAATTGCTGTAGGACACTATTATCCTGAAAAGGGTATTCAATTGGATTTTTTAGGCAGTGGATTTTTATATCTTATTGAACCGCTTATACAACCCATAATATTTTTAACCATTATTATAGGGGTAAGCAGTATTGGCAATCTTAAAAAAGTGGGTCGCGTAGGGCTTAAGGCGTTCGTTTATTTTGAAATAATAACGACTATTGCCATGATCATGGGGATAATGGCAGCGTTGTTTATAGAGCCCGGCAAGATCGAAAAAAGACTTATAGACGTAACTCTGCCCAAACATTTTACAGCTACCGAATCACTGGATAGCGGCTGGTTTAATTTTATAGTGCTTAACCGCCCCTTGGTATTGCTGCTGTTGGCTGTTGTAACAGGTGTTTTGCTTAGTCTTTCCCCAGGCAGAGCAAAGTATGTAGGGATCTTGCAGAAAATTATGACCTTTTTGTATAGGGTACTCCTGTATTTGTTTTTACTTATACCGGTTGCAGCTTTTGGCGGAATGGCTTATGCAGTATCGCGATTTGGTATACATAGTCTTTTGCCTTTGGGAAAACTGCTGGCTACGACTTACATCACAATGGCATCTTTTGTATTTATAGTATTGGGGCTTTTGCTGCGTTATTACAACATCAGCCTTTGGAAGTTTCTGAACTATATTAAAGAAGAACTGCTTATTGTTTTTAGTACATCATCATCCAGAACAGTGTTTCCTTTGATTGTTGCAAAGCTGGAACAGGCGGGGTGTGGTAAGGCTGTCGTAGGTCTTTCAATACCACTTGGTTATTCTTTTAACCTTGCAGGCGCATCTATATTTTTGCCTATATGTACGTTGTTTGTTGCGCAGTTGTTTAACATTCCGCTTACGTTTCGCGATATCATCACTATAGGGTTGGTTATCATGGTGACCTCAAAAGTAGCATCGGGAATACCGGGATCTGGTTTTGTAGCACTAACCATAACGTTTACAACACTTAATAAATTTCCGTTAGAAGGCTTGGCACTGCTTTTCAGTATTGATAAGTTTATGAACGAAGCCCGAACGATAACTAATTTTATAGGCAATGGAGCGGCTGTTATACTCCTTTCGAAATATGAAAATGACTTTGAACCCAATCCAGAAATAGACCTTTCCATAACAAAATAAACAAGCCATTAAGGCACCATACTTTAAAACAATACCATATGACTGATTTGATTACTACTTTTAATAGCCTTTGGCAAGATATTATTGCGCATCCAGGTACATCACTGGCAATTATTGGAAACCTTATTCTCATTGAGAGTCTACTCTCTGTAGATAATGCAGCCGTACTGGCTACGATGGTAATGGATTTGCCGGAAAACCAACGTGAGCGTGCGCTTAAATACGGTATTTGGGGCGCTTATATTTTTAGGGGTATTGCAATGGTATTTGCTTCGGCACTTATTGCTATTTGGTGGCTTAAACCTATTGGCGGACTTTATTTGCTCTATCTCGTATATTCTTGGTACAAAGACAAGCAGAAAGAAGGCAGTGAAGATGAAAAAGTAAATAAGGAGGGGAACTGGTTGTATCGTCTTACAGTGAATACGATAGGTCATTTTTGGGCTACAGTTTGCCTTGTGGAGCTTATGGATATGGCTTTTTCAATAGATAATGTATTTGCAGCGGTAGCCTTTACACCAAATATCATATTGGTATGTATTGGAGTATTTATAGGGATACTGGCGATGCGTTTTATAGCACAGAGATTTGTGAATCTTTTAGAAAAATATAAGTTTTTAGAAACCGCAGCTTTTGTAGTAATTGCCGTTTTAGGGATCAAGCTGGCCTTATCTTTATATGAACATTTTTATCCTGAAACAGCATTCAGTAAATTCTTAGGCAGCCATGCTGCAGATATTGGGATCTCGGCGCTTACCGTTGCCATATTTTTTGTGCCCATACTTACCAGTACTTTTTTTGATTTTCCAAAGAAAACTAAATCTGTTGTGAGATAAAAATTATTATTAATCTAAGAATTAAGATAATAAGTGCCATGAGGTAGTGTTGTATCATGCTTAGCCTCAACTAGACAAGATAGAGATCATGACTGCTAAACCCTACTCCTACAAAGTGACCTTTCAATGGTCTGCTAGCCGGGAATAGCACAAACCTTGCCTTGAAATTTAAAAAGAGATCGATCAAGTGTATCATTACGCCGCAAAGGATAACTTTGCGGCTTTGATAATGGCTAAAATTAAAGAGACTGCATAATCTTCTTCAATTGCAGACAAAGTTGGACCAATAGTACACCCTCAGGTCCATAATTAGGCAAAAACTATCTTTATTGAATTATCACCCAAAACCTAAGTATTCAACTAAAAGCAAAGTATTTTGATTTTATAATTTCATAAGTATTTCATTTCGAAATAATCAAATGCAGATTTGTATATAACCTTAGGTAGACAACCCAATATTGCGAATGTCACAATATTAACAAATTATTAAATGACAAAATTCAAAAATTAACAATTGAGGTTTATCATACATTTGTAAGGGTCTTCTTTAACAGTTGAAATTTTTATTATGAGTTCTAATTTAATTATAAGGTTACGTGCTGGTGATGATTCATGCTTTAAAGAAATATATGATTTATACCATTTTAAAGTATTTTGTTTTGTTAAAAAATACACCTCACAATTAGCAGATTCAGAAGATGTAACACAAAATGTTTTTATTCATCTTTGGAAATATCGTACCAAATTAGATCCCCAGGTAAGTCTTGAAGCTGTTCTGTTTAAGAGCTCTAAGCAGGAAATCTCCAGATGGTATAAGAAACAAAACCGAATATTTTCTGTTGAAGATGATGCGCTGATTCGGGAATTGGATAGTAAAACACAGTCTGAAGAAGAAGTGAGTTTACAGATGGAAAGAATTGAATATCTATTGGATAAAATTCCTGCTAAAAGAAGAAAAATATTCAGCCTGCACAAGTTTGAAGACCGCAGTTACAAGGAGATAGCTGAAGAAATGGATATGTCTCCGGGGGCTGTTGCCAACCAAATTTCTAAAACCTTACAATTTCTTAAGAAAAACTCGGTCCATAATCATGAACTCTACTGGTTTGCTTTATTCTTTGTATATCAGACAGAATTAGTATTGTAGATACATTCAAAATGTTTAAAACCCGTTGAGTGTAATTGATAAAAAAAATACTTACCCTATAGTCCCGATGCATCGGGATACGCCAATAAAAGAATATTAAAAAACATATTTCTTACACACAGTAATCTTTTGTGTATTTACAATAATTGAAATGCCTTTTCTGAAAGCGTTAAATAGATGCTTCTATGTGTCTAAAAATAATTTGCACCCAGTGGGTTATGTAAACCTTTTTAAGGTATTTGCGGATTGATTTTGTTCTAAACTCTTGTTGTTAAATCTTTATTCAGATTAAGAAAACGTTAATAGTAATACTGCTCCGTGATATTTGCCGAAGTGAGAATCTAATGTAGTTGAATTGATAGCTGTACGTAAATTTCAAATATTAAATGTTAACTCGAATGAAATCCAAAAGAATGAAAGAAGAATGGAATGTGATCCCCAACCGTGGTATACTTCCTGACAATATTGAGGCAAGAATGTGGAACAATATACGCAGGGTTACGATTGATAAATATAAAAAACTTTATAACTGGATGGCTGTGGCCTGTGCTGTATTTGTAATTTCAATTGGAAGCTATCAATTTTTGAACTTACCTAAAAAAGCGGATATTGAAATTACTTCAACAATTACATTTAAAAACGATATTCGACTGATAAGTTTGCCTGACGGAACAAGAGTATGGCTGAATGAAAACTCTCAACTGGAATACCCGGAACATTTTTCAGATAACGAAAGAAATGTGAGCTTAAAAGGAGAAGCTTTTTTTGAGGTAAAACGGGATCCTTCAAGACCATTTGTAATTACTTCAGGAGTTATAAAAACAACCGTTTTAGGAACTTCATTCAACATTAAAGCCTATAATGAAAAACAGCCTGAGGTAAATGTCAGAACCGGGAAAGTAAAAGTTGAAGGTGAAACGAATACCGTATTGTTGCTCAGAGGAGATAAAGCAGTTTATACTACGGTATCTTCTACCGTAAAAAAAGAAAAGACCGACATTCTGGAACCTGAATGGAAAAAAGCATTACTGTATGTTGACGGATTGACTCTGGAGCAGGTTTTAAGTAAATTAAAAGAAGAAAATGATTTTAAGGTAAATTATTTAGAAGAGGATTTAAAAAACCTCACTATTCAGGGTACGCTCGACAGCAGGCAGGGGATTTACGAAATGTTGCAGACTGTTGCATTTGCCTTAGAAATAAAAATCAGGTCTACCGGTAATAATACCTACTTGATCAGCAGGTAAAAAAATATACACCATTTTAATGCGATTTTTTGCAGCCTATAACTTTTGAAAAATAAGGTTTATAAGCAGCCGGGGATTTTTATGCCCAAACTTAAAAGATTTAACACGTACATCATATTCAAAAACAAATTCTAATAAACTAATAATTATCAATTATGAACAATGATTTTTCCAGGCAGTTTTCTTTTGTCTTATGGATTTTATTTTTTGGAGTTTTTCTCGGAACAAATACTATTTATGCGCAAACCGGAACTGTATCAGTTGATTTTAAAAATTCTTCGCCTCAAAAAATTATCGAGAATTTAAAATCACGCACACCTTACCAATTTATCTATCAAAAGGATTTAGATCTTAGTCTGCCTCTTATAACACTAAAAAAAGACAACGTTTCTATTGATGAAATTTTAAGTGATTTACAAAAAATGACCAATTTAAATTTTAGAAGAAACGAAAATAATATAGCTGTAAATAGTAAGGATGCGGACAAAAAAAAAAAGAAAGGAAAAATTACAGGTAAAGTTGTAGATACCAATGGACTTTCACTTCCGGGAGTTAACATAAAAGTAGTGGAGTTAAATTACGGAGTACAGTCTGATATTGATGGTAATTATATTTTAGAATTAGAACCTGGAGAATATACGATTGAAATCAGCGCTATCTCCTTTCAAACACAGAAAATTACAGGTGTAAAAGTAACGGAAGGAGGAGAAACACCTTTGGTTGTTTCCTTAAAAGAAGCCGCTCAATCACTCAAAGAAGTTGTAATTGTGCAAAATTACAAACAGGCGACAGCTTCAATTCAGGGATTATTGTTACAGCAAAAAAAAGCAGCACAGTTCTCCGATGGTATCTCAGCAGAACAAATTGCAAGAACACCGGACAGAGATGTGGCAAGTTCACTAAAACGGATTACAGGAGTAACGACCATTGATAACAAATATGTTGTAGTTCGTTCTATGGGAGAACGATGGAATCAGGCCGTTATGGACGGAATTACACTTCCCAGCACCGATGCCTATCAGCAAAACTTTTCTTTTGATATTATTCCAACCTCAATGGTGGAAAGTATTGTAGTCAGCAAATCAGCAACTCCGGACATGTACGCCAACTTTGCGGGTGGTTATGTAGAAATTAAAACAAAAGATATTCCTAAAGAAAACTTTAATAGTTTCTCGATAAGCACTTCATACAACAGCAGAAGTACTTTTAAAGAAAGGCTTACGAAGCAGGAAGGAGATTACGATTACTTAGGTTTTGATGATGGGAGAAGGGATTATCCAACGAATTTGACATCCTTACCAATACCAACAAACGAAGCTGATTCCGGGCTTTTTATAGAGCAGTCTAAGAGGTTTACAGCAGACAATTTTACGACTTATAAAACTTATGCTGCTCCGGGAACAACACTTCAATATGCAATGGGAAGAGCGTATAAATTAAAAGATAATAACAAGTGGGGTTTTGTAGGATCGCTATTTTTTAAAAATACTCAGGAGAAACTGGATATTGAGCATACGCAAAGAGCAAGTAATGCCGATAATTCACTTTTTGTTCCAGAGACGGATAAAGCATTGTATTCAACATTTACCAAATACGGATTTAGAAATTCAGGAGCCAATTATACATTTAATTCTACTTTGGCAGGAATGTTTAATGCGGGAATTCAGTTTGGCAATCATAAAATAACGGCACGTAATACAGTGATGCACATTTACAACAATCAGCTTACTCAGGTAACAGGATGGAGTGACAGTGATGCCTTATCTGAAATTATGAATGGATCGATACTTCCTTCGACTTCAGAAACAGATTATCCGGTTTATCAGACCTTACTGCAAAGCAAAATAGAAGGAAGTCATAAGTTTGGCAAGCTGGATGTCAATTGGTTTGGAGCTTATAACACCGTTTCAAAAGATACTAAAGACGCTACTTTTTTGGATACCTACAGAAAAAAAGTGGGTGATGACACTTTGCTTTATCACTATGTATATAATTCAGAAACAAGATTTCCTTTCAGCAGAAGTAATTTTACAAATGATGAAACAGATTACAATTTCGCCATAAATTTTAAGTACTCTTTTGATTTTAGCGATACCTACACCAATGATATAAAAGCGGGTTATTTTGGGACCTATAAAAAAGCTACCAACCAGCAGGAATCGGCAAAGGTAGTCGTAATGGGTACAGGTGCAGATAAAGCGGAGATTTACGAACCTCTTTCAAAATTTTTAGACGGTTCCAGATACTATTATGGAGGTTTTGGATGGCAGGATTATGGAGTATACGGTAACAGATACGTAGGTGATGTAAAAGTACATTCCCCCTTTTTAATGCTCGATGATAAAATTGGACGTTACGTAAGATTAGTGTGGGGAGTAAGGGCAGAAAGCTATTTGTATACCGAAATTGAAAGCCAGTCTGAAGCAGCCGGAGATTTTGGAAAAGATCAAAAAGACGATAAGTTGTGGCAGTTTTTACCATCAGCAAGTTTGGTCGTAAGTCCTACCAATAAAATGAATATCAGATTGGGGTATAATAAATCAGTTTTACGCCCTCAATTTGCAGAACGTTTGAGTATTCCTTATTACGATCCTATTCAGTCTGCCAAAATTTACAATTATTCAGGCGGAATGATTTCCAGTGTTTCCAACAATTATGATTTGAAGTTAGAATGGTTTCCATCCGGAGGTGAAATTTTATCTTTTGGTGTATATCATAAAAATATAGATGATCCTATGGAAGCAGTGGGAAGTTTGAATCCATCAAGAATCAGAAACATTTACAACCTTAATTCAGCCAATGCTAAACTTTGGGGAGTAGAAGTAGAGTTGTATAAAAGTCTTTCTTTTTTAGGGGAAGGAGAAGCCCTTAAAGATATTTTTATCTCCGGGAATGCTTCTATTAACAGAACTAAAGTAACCTCTTATGTCGCCATTGACGGGACTGGAGGACTGTATGAAGCAAACAGACCGCTTTACGGACAGTCGCCCTATACTTATAATTTAGGATTAGACTACGTGGGAGATCGTTTAGGATTTAGTGTGAGACATAATGCTATAGGAGATCAGTACATATTGGTAGGATTTGATTATCAGTCTGAAGAAATCAGGATGCCTTATTCTATTACGGATGCGCAGATTAGTTATAAGTTTTTTAAAGAAAAAAATCTCGAATTCAAATGCAGTATGAAAAACTTGTTTGATGCAGCAATTAAAACCTACGATAATTCAAACAGTTATTCACATATTGAAAATGTGCCGGTGGGGTCAAATCCACGAGACCGATACAGCTTAGGAGCAAACGCCACAAATAAATACGACGAAGATATTGACAAAGTATTATTTAAAGCTAAAAGTGGCAGAACGATAAGTGTTTCCTTAAGTTATTCCTTCTAAATACAAAATTCACTAAGAAGCTTTATTGGAAGGAGTAAAGGATTACTTCAGACGAAATAAACAGTGGGAGAGAGACTTTTATTGGTCTGAGAAAAAGAGCGGTTTAAGTCAGAAAGATCCTGGACATTAAGAAACCGTTAACAATAAAAAAAGTGGTGATATTTTGTTCTTGTGAAGTCTAATATAGTTGTAATAAGATTAATTTTTTTAATTCTTCATTAGTATTAATCAAGGTCTATTGTTTTTTTTTTTTGCAGTTCCTGTATGGTCTTTTAAAAACTTACAGCGTTATAAAAAGACCTGCAGTGATTGCATCAAAAGATCAGGAAGAATGGAAAGCAATCCTTTCATTGCGTTGGAAACCCTAAGAATGAAAGATGGAGTTTAGGTATAAACCTCCGATGGTAAAGCGGAAAAAGTTTATCAAAAAGATCTTTGCCAAAAACGAGAAAGACCTAAGGAAAGATATTTTGCTGCTCTCTCCAAAGGCCTAGTTTGAATAGCAGCAAATATAGCAATAATTAAATTATTATGAAAAATTTTTTTCTATTTGCAATGGTAGCTCTACTTTTGGGCTCTTGCCAAAATGATGATTCTACTGCAGATTCTTCTTTTTCAATGAAAGCTTCAGGTGCTGATTATGCTCATCCACCTACAGTACAAACAGTAAGCGGTGCTATTACCTCTAATACAACATGGACAAACGACAGAGTTTGGGAAATCGATGGTGTTATTACAGTAAAAAATGGCGCAAAATTAACTATTCAGGCAGGAACTTTTATTAAAGCAAAACCTTTGGCACCAGGAGTTGCTACAGGAGTTTTGGTAATTACTAAAACAGGACAAATTGATGCACAGGGAACTGCAGAATCTCCAATTGTTTTTACAAGTTATAACTTATTAGATGACAATACTAATACTTCAGCTCTTCCGGGAGATTTTGGAGGAGTTGTTATTTTAGGAGATGCAGAGGTTAATACAGGTTCTGTAACGAACATTGTTGAAGGATTAGACGATCAGTCTAATTTTACTGAATTTTATTATGGAGGTTCAAACAACAATCACAATGCGGGAATCTTAAGCTATGTACGTATCGAATTTGCAGGACGTATTTTAGATACAGACGTTGAAATTAACGGTTTAACATTGGCTGGTGTTGGAAACGGAACTACTGTTAACCACATTCAGGTATCTTATGGTAAAGATGATTCATTTGAATTTTTTGGAGGTAAAGTAAACGCTACTCATTTAGTTTCTTTTGCTGCGGATGATGACAACTTCGATTTCGATTTTGGTTACACAGGAAGCATCACAAAAGCTATCGCACTTGCAGACAGTAATTCAACTCACAGTTTAAGCGGAGGAAATCCTGATTCTAACGGTATTGAATTAGATAACAACGCTACCGGAACACTTACTAGCATTATCACACGTCCGGTTATTTCTCAATTATCTATTATTGGTGTAAGCTCTTCTACAGTTGCTGATTTGTACGAAAATGCCATTCACGTACGCAGAGCTGGTAACATCAGCCTTACAGATGTAACTGTAACAGGGTACAACACAGGAATTAGATGGGATTCACCTTCACTTCCATCAGGATCTTCTTATTTAAGAGTTTCAATCCACGGATTTGATAATGTTGCTCTTCCGGCAGGAACAACTTTAACAGGTTTTGGTACAACTACTTCTACTGTTGACCCGGCTACAAAATGGAGCTTAAACCAGCCTTTCTTTAATAATGGCGCTCTTAATTTCACAGGAACAACAGGAGCCTTTAAAACAGAATCTAACTGGACGAATACCTGGACAAAGTTTTCTAATTTCTAATTAGAAAAAAAACAGCTTACTAATTAAATACTGTATGGGCAGAGAAATCTGCCCATATTTAAAATAAAAAACATGAAAAAAACACTACTTTTTTTTGCTTTTATAATGATTACAACGATATCATCTGCTCAATATACAATCTGGGAAGATGATTTTGATGATTCTAATGTTTCAGACTGGGATTTACTGGACAGAGATGGAAATGGAAGTAACTGGATGGCCAGAAAAAACATTCAGTTGGATGCAAGTACCGGAAGTGTAATTGATGGAGCTATTGATGTTTTGGGAACCTACAATATTGATTTTAAAACAGGCGGACCTCTTGAAGGATTAGAAAACAATCTGGCCATCAGTCCGGTTTTGAATATTTCTTTTTACTCCGGAAAAATTAGTTTGACCATAAAAGCGCAGCCAAGTATTTACGACAGTAATCAGAATATTGCGATCTATGGTTCTACCTCTGCAGATCCCGCCTCTTTTAAACTTTTACATACCATTACCCTGGAAAGAAATACGGTTGAAGAGGCAGAATTTAAAAATTATACGGTAGATATTTCGCAGTTTGCCGGCAAAGCCGAAGTATATCTGGCATTAGGAAATAATCTTTCAGGCCCGTTTATTGGTTACGAAATAGATAAAATTTCAGTAATGGCAGAAGCTTTATTAGGCACAGCTGATAATACATTAAAATCATCCTTATGTTACTTAAAACAAAATCCTGTTCAGGATTATTTGGAGTTAGAAATAGCAGAAGAGTATAAAAATGAAGAAACAGTTTTAAAAATTTACAATACGAGCGGCGTTTTAATTAAAGAGTCTTCTTATAAGCCTGAAGGTTTATCTGTTAGTGATTTAATGCAGGGCATTTATTTCCTTTCTGCAAACAATAATGGAGCTTCCAAAAAAATAAAATTTATTAAAAAGTAATCTGATTTTCAAATCAAATTATGCAAACAAAAAACAAACATGATGAATTTATTGCCAAAGTTATTCGTTTCTTTAATTTTAATTACTCTTGTAACATCTTGTTCTACTGATGAAAAGCTGCCTTTTTACAGCAATGAAACCAATCAGCCGGGAAGAGTAACCATTAACGGTTACAGTGCTTTAAATGATTCACTACAGGTAAGGGTTAACGATAAAATTATTGAAATTAGTAAAGACAAAAAAACGGCCTTTGTCAAAAAAATAGAAAAAGAGTATGACTTTGTATTTTACGGCAGTCAGGAAAAGACTATTTCTATACTAAACAAAAACACTAAGGCAGTATTACACACTTATCAGTTTAATGCACAAAAGGTTAAGGATACGATTTCCTTTTTTGCAAAAGATAACTTTTGGATTGATAATGTTTCGCGCATAAAACCGGGTGTTTTAAGTAAAACGGCTAACAGTGGTTCTAAATTTATTTTCCCCAATCAAAACTTGTATTCTAAAAATAGTTACACAGGTAATCTTGACGGAATTATACGCAAAATCAACGGGCAGGTTTTAGGTACGGTTGAAAATATAAATAAAGAAAAGTTTAGTTCTTTTATTGAATTTCCATTCAGTTCGCCTCCAACCATTTTAATGGAACTGGTAAAACACGGTACAACAGAATCGTATATCCCGGGACAAAAAGTAACAGTTATTATGACCATGTCTGTTAATAAATCAAAACTAATTGTACTGGAAGAAAAACTAGATTCAAATGGTAATTTCTCAGGTGTAGAAGGGACCTTAAGCCTAACCGATTATTTCATTTTTAAATAATAATAAATCTTCATTTACGGGAATATAAAATCATTATTAACAATTACAATCAATAGATGAAATATTCAACTATTTCTGTTTTATCGTTATTTCTTTTTTTATCTGTTTTTCTATTCTCTTGTTCAGATAATGATGCTCCAGCTCCGGTTTACGAAGCAGGTACAAATGAGTATGTTAATGAGTGGATGTACCAGCAGATGAAGAAATATTATCGCTGGAACACCACAATGCCGGAAAAAGGCCGTTTAGATCTTTCTCCCAAAGAGTACTTTGCAGGATTACTGCAAAAAGACGATCGATATTCGTATGCTGTGCATCCTGAACAGCCGGAAACGGCACAGCAAAGTCTCAGACGCAAATTTGGATTCGAAGTTTCTTTTTTTGAATTTGAATCGAAATTTTATGGCGTAATTCTGTATGTATTAGAAGATTCTCCTGCCAAAAGAAATGGTTTAAAAAGAGGTCAGCTGATCACAAAAATAGAAGGAACAATGCTGAGCCAAAACAATTATGGGGCATTATATGCTAAAATGACCGCATCAACACAGTTGAATCTGCAGACCGTTTCTTATACAGTACAAGCAGGATTTTCTAATGTAAAGGAAATTTCGATACTGCAGGGCTATAGCTTTTCGCAGCCCATCAATTCTATTGTTATTGAAGGTAAAAGCAAAAAAATTGGTTACGTCGAAATTTCTCATTTTGATGCAGGACAGGCGCAGTCGTATCTTCAGACTTTTCAGGAACTTAAAAATAAATCAATTACAGAACTTGTTGTAGATCTGCGGTATAATGGAGGAGGGGATATCGCAGCTGCAACAGCTTTAAGTATAATTCTGGCTCCTAATATTCAATCCAATACTCTTTTTATAAAATTTGAAGGAAATACGAATGGCGGAAATGTAGACCAATCCTTTAAACAGGCTTTAGAAAGCAATGAATCAAAATTAAGTTTTGATGCTCTTCGCAATGTTCATCCGTCCATAAACAGAGTTTATATTTTATGTGGTCGGCACACTGCATCCGCCGCAGAGCTTATTATAAATAATCTAAAACCTTATATGGAAGTCATAACCATTGGAAACAAGACCTTTGGTAAAGATGTAGCCGGTTTTCCAATTATAGACGATAGAATATCAACTAAAAAAGGCTGGACTTTGTATCCGGCCATATATAAATTGTTTAATTCCAGGAATGAAGGTAATTATTCAAAAGGAATTGATCCGCTTATTTCTTTAGATGAAATTCAGCAACCGGAAGTTTTTCCTTTAGGAAACAGTTCTGAGGTTTTACTAGCCAAAGCTTTAAATTCTATTAACGGAAATACGGCTAAAAATATTTTGGCAACAGCGAAGACATCTCCTTTATCTGCAAATGAAGCAGACGCTGATTTCTTAATGACAATTCACTAATTCAAATACGATTTTACTTCATTATGCAGGGTATCGATAAAAGAGAACATCGGAGAATGGAAGAGGTTTTTAATAAATATAAAAACAGTTATAGCAATTCTGTAATGAAACTGGAAGAGGATAATATCAAGATCTGTCAAAATATGGAAGAATTGGATGTCTTGTATAGTAGTTTTATGATTCTGCTGACGGAATTGCAAAGATGTGCCAGAAATTATGAGCAGAAAAAAATAGTGACCCGGAGCATACTTCATAAAAACTTAAGAAAGTTGAATTCAGAAGCTTGCCGAAACAGATAAAGAAAAAAAGTAGTAATTCCAATAGAAAGTAAAAGCCATGAGACTTTACACAGCAGGAGTGTTTGTGTACATGACTCATGGTTTTATCTCAATAAAAAAATGATATTTCTGCTGGTTAGCATAGTAAAAAACGCTACTACGCTTCTAACAGCGATGAAATAGAATCAATTAGTTGTTTTCGTTGGCAGTTACTCTGTTTGCGGCATAATTGACCGGCGAATAATTAAATTTTATTATGTTGAATTCATAGTTAAACTTGTCTAAATCATTACACTCACAGTCTATTTTGTCAAATTGATCTTTGGTCGTTGTGGTGACGGTAACATAGGTAAATGTGGTTACGGTTGTTCCTGTTAGTTCAACATAGCCTACAACACAAGTTAAAATGCCAATCGTTTCTGCTGTCGCCCGTTTTGCATCTTCTTGTATAATTTTAATATATCGCAATAGATTTGATTCCAGGTATTTTAGTTTATCATTCGAAATCCCTAGTACATCTTCAAAGAATTGTAAATTCACGGCAGAGGGTGTACCGCTATACGATTTTGTGCTGGAGTATGCCGATGTTTCCCCCATTCCATTTATAGTTATCATAGCGTTCTGCATTTCGGTGCCGTCTACCAGATACAATCCTCCAACAAAAGGTGTTGTATGGCATGTTTTTTTTAGGGCGGCTCTTATATCAACGAATAATGCGAGCGAATTCTTAAATGCTTCCAAAAGGATTGTTTCTGTTTTGTTATCGGTATCCTTTGGCAGCGATGCCAGCAATAAATTTTCATTACAGGTGTGCAGCCACGCTCCATCAGGGGTGGGCGTAATGCAATATGGTATAGATTTGTTCATGGGTCCGTGTTTTTTGTTGTGTATAAAAGGTCTTTATTGCAATTGAAGAACTTGTTCGAAAACTGTTTTTTCTATTGCAGAAAAAACAAATTTGGCCATTTTATGCACTCTTCTTTGTTGAATAGATTTAGTATTCCTTTCAAAGGAGTGCATAAACTGACACAAATTAAATTTCCTTTACGAAAAGTATGAATTTCGAAAAAGTTTTGTTGTTGACTAAGTAGGGTCTACATAAGAATAACCAACTTTTGTATAGTCTACATTATAAGAAAATTTGGTTGAATCACTAGAGCATTTATGCTTGATCAGTACAGCAGCAGAAGAAGCTTTTGAAACTGCATATACAACAGATGTTGTAGGTATATTCAGACCAGGTACTAAGGATAGAAGAGTGATAGTGGTACCAAAGTTCTCAGCTGTTGTGTCACCCGCAGCCGCAGCCTGAGTTGCCGCCATCGATCTATTAAGATAGTCGCGCATTGGGTTTACTGAACCACCCACGCCTGATAGGATATCGTTGAAGAGCTGTTCATTTGCCTCCTGTATAGTACCATTACCAATTAATGCTCTTTGTACTACATTAGTTTGTGACATTCCTCTTATAGAATTCAAAGCTCTTACCATGGCATCTTGATTTAGTGTATAAAGACCATCCACCACTGTTTGCCCTGAAGTTGCTTTTACAGCATCTTTTATTTTGTTTGGAACTTGCAAGGCTCTTAAGAAGGCATTTCCCATTATTCGGTTTTGCTCCTCAGTCCATATGTCTAGTTTATAATAAAAGATGTAATCAGTTCCTTCTGTGTGTATCCATGTACCGTCATTAGTAACACCACGTGTTTCACGTATAACATAATCATGTTGCTCGAATTGGTTATTATCAATAATAGTGCTCATTGTTTTTTTGTTTTTGGGGTTGTAATCATTGCTACAAGAATTTATCACTACCTGTAACAACTAACCTCAGACCACCAGACTTTCTGGCATTTCTAAGGTATTTGTCTTACTCATAAGGCTTTTCAGTTTCCGCCCCTGTAATAAAAACCTCTACAGGAAGGTTTGTTTAAGTGGGTAATGCAGCATTGTTTTTTTTCTACTAGTAAACGAATTAAGAAAGACCATAAATCCGTGTTTTTTATTTTATTTTTTAGAATATCGTATTCTAATTACGCTTGGTATTGTAAAAATTAGCTTACTGATAGTTTTTTGTTTTGTAATATTACTCTTCAAAATTACTTTTTTATAAAATCATGAGATAGCGTATAAATACTTGATTTTAAATAAATTAGTATTTTTTTTGTTTGTAAGGCCAATCAACAGTTTATACTAGAAATAGGTTTAAACAAAAAAGTCCTGATTTTCATCGGGACTTTTCCTTTTGCGGCAAAAATGATATCTCTTTCAATGCACTGTTGTAATGTATACAGAACTTCTTAAAATCAAAAAAACTTACTAGAGTGCTTTCATTAAAATGAAGCAGAGTGAATTATGGTTGGTTTGTCTCTTATGAAGGAAAGTCCGTAACTTTTATATGAAAAATCCGTAATTTTTAGGTAAATGTTATTGCTATTTTGGTGAAAAATCTGTCATGTTTTGATTTGAACATCATGGATGGTAAATAATAAGGATTTAAAAAGGATAACATAGAAGTATTTAGTCTTGTAAAGTCCTTAGTGCTTGTTAAATAAGCATTACAAAGGAATACTGATTCTGATTAAAACACACGAATGTGAAATTTATGGATAGAAACATGGAGTCAAATAATATTTATTTAGTTTCAAAATATTGGAAGAAAAAAATAGTGAACCGAGAAAAAGTTCTTGGGTTGCAACAGCAACAAAATAGTCTTCCTTGTATTACTATTGAGGCCAAAGAACTCAATTATTTTAATAGACTTACCAATAAAAACGTAATAGCTCAATATACAGTTATAAGCGCGATCTATACTTTTTTGTTAAAGAAACTGATCCATGAATTTGATGGTTATCTGGTGTCAAACTATAATGATCAGCATCATTCTTTGCTTCTGTCATTTCCTGTAGATTTAAAAATTTCATTTAAAGAATACCTTCAAAAAATAAAGCTTGAAATTTTAGAGACATTAAAACATTCGGATTCTAATGATGCTCCTATAGCTGAAAAAACAATCGTTAATGATTTAAGTCTTTTATCTCATTATGGTATAAATTTCAATTCAGACGCTAAGTTAGAGTGTAACGGTATTTTGTTTCATGTAAAAATAGAGGATACTATAGAAATTCACGCTTCTTATTTAGAAGGTTTTGTAAAGCAAACCATAGTGGAATATCTGGTTCAGCATTTGAATTATTTTATTGTTAATTTAGAGCAGAATGTAGCGTTTAATTTATCCGAATATCCACTACTATCCCCAAAAGAAAAGCACCAATTAGTAGTAGATTTTAATGATACTAATGTAGCTTATCCAAAAGATAAAACGATCGTAGATTTATTTGAAGAGCAAGTAGCAAAAACACCAAATAATGTTGCTGTTGTATTTGGAGCAACAGAATTAACTTATAGCGCATTAAGCGAAAAGGCAAATCAGCTGGCCCATTATATTTCTTCAAAACATATTGTAAATAACGGAGATATAATTGGAGTGTTTCTGCCTAAATCAGATACAGGAATCATTTCGTTATTGGCAATAGTAAAGTTAGGCGCAGTTTATCTGCCAATAGACACCAATTATCCTCAGGAAAGAATAGATTATTTAATAAAAGACAGTGGTTTAAAATTGTTAATTGCTAATGATGCCACTTTAAATATTGATAATTGTGATACAGTAGTTATCGAATCAATCGATTTTGATGCCAGTAGCAGCGACACTATCAATAAAGCGATTTCATCCGAAGATTTAGCTTATGTAATTTATACTTCAGGTTCTACAGGGCACCCAAAGGGGGTAATGGTAGAGCATCGGAGTGTCATAAATATGGCATTAGATCAAATCAGATCTTTTGAAATTTCCGAAAGCGATACAATAGCATGGTTTGCTTCGGTTTCTTTTGATGCGTCTGTATCGGAGATTCTGATGAGTTTGTATAGCGGTGCGACGCTATCTATTCCGACAGAAGAAATAATTAAAGATCAGGATCAGTTTATAAGCTTTTTAAAAGTAACAAAAGTATCAGTTGTAACTTTTCCTCCAAGCTATTTAGGATTATTGACAGAGAATGATATTTCAGGACTAAGATGTATCATTACAGCCGGTGAATCTGCTAATCCGGGTAAAGCAAAAGCAATTGTAAAATCAGGAATTGATTATTATAACGCATACGGGCCCACAGAATGTGCGGTTTGCGTATCGATATATGGAGTAAAAAATGATTTTGATAAGTCGATTATTCCAATTGGCAAACCGATCTCCAATACTCAGGTGTACATCTTAGACGAAGCCTTACAACTGCTGCCAATAGGAGTTACAGGAAAGCTGTATGTATCAGGAGCAGGGGTTACCAGAGGGTATTTGAACAAACCTGAACTTACAGCAGAAAAATTTATCTCGAATCCTTTTATCGAAGGATCCCGAATGTATGATACGGGAGATTTTGGCTGTTGGCTGCCTGACGGTACTATTGAATTTTTAGGAAGAAAAGACCATCAGGTCAAAATTCGGGGCTACAGAATCGAACTGGGGGAGATAGAGAATGCCATTTTAGAATCTTCAGAAAATCTTCAACAAGTCGTTGTAGAAGTAAAAGAGCACCATCAGGAGAAAGTGTTAGTGGCTTATCTGGTAGCAAAATCTGAGATTAATAAATCGGAACTGCGAGCTTTTCTGCAAGAGCGTCTTCCGGATTATATGATTCCGGGTTTCTATGTGGCGCTGGATGCTTTACCCTTAACTCCAAATGGCAAAATAGACCGCAAATCACTGCCGGTTGTGGAGGGAGAAGACTTCATACGAAAAACATATGTCGCCCCCAAAAATGACATTGAAAACAAACTAGCCGTTATATGGCAGGAGGTACTGGGCATTGACACCATCGGAACAACCGATAACTTTTTTGAACTGGGCGGACATAGTCTGATCATTTCTCAGGTAATCAATAGAATCCATAAACAATTAGGTAAAACCGTATCCTTTAAAATATTTTTTGCTAACCCAACCATCGAAGGACTAAGCAAACAATTGCAAATAAATGAATACCGAGCCATCACCAAAGCACCGGAAGCAGCATCCTATCCATTGACCGCCTCCCAAAGCAGATTATGGACCTTGAGCCAGTTAGAAGGCGGCTCCTTAGCTTATAATATGCCCGGTGTAGTCAGGTTAACAGGGCTGGTTAATGTCAATACATTCGAAGAATCGTTTCGATTCTTAATTCATCGCCATGAAATTTTAAGAACCTACTTTAAAACAAACGATCAGGGCGAAGTCCGTCAACATATACTAGCTGCCGAACAAGTAAACTTTAGCATCACAGAGAAAGATTATAGTTTAGTTGAAAATCAGGAAGCAGTAATTGCGGACTATTTGCAAAACAAAAATAACGAACCTTTCGATTTAGAACAGGCACCACTTGTAAGAGCCTCCTTAATCAAATTAAAAGAGAATCAGTATGTATTTTTTCTATCCCTGCATCATATAATTGGAGACGGATGGTCAATAGAGATACTATTATCAGAAGTCATAAAAACCTATAACGCACTCACCCAAGGAAAAGCAATCGACTTGCCGGAACTCAGCCTGCACTATAAAGACTATACCCTGTGGCTTAATGAAGAACTGCATCAGGAGAGACAGCAGGCATCAGAGCAATATTGGCTGCAACAGTTTCAGGGAGAATTACCCGTTTTGGACTTGCCGGCTTTTAAAACACGTCCATTAGTTAAGACCTATAACGGACATAATCTCACGCAGCACTATTCAAAAGCATTTTTAGAGAAGTTAAAAACATTCTCAAAACAACAGGATGTCACCTTATTCATGACCCTAATGGCAGGGATCAATGCCCTGTTGCATAAATACACCGCTCAGGATGACATCATCATTGGAACCCCAATAGCAGGAAGAGAACATCCAGACTTAGAGAACCAATTGGGATTGTATCTGAACACCCTTGCGATACGCACTAAATTAAAAGAAAAAAGCAGCTTCATAGATTTGGTAGCTCTGCAAAAAGAAACCTTGTTAGGCGCTTACGATCATCAAAATTATCCTTTTGATGCACTGGTAGGGAAATTGAATCTAAAGAGAGACACCAGCCGTTCTGCTTTATTTGATGTCCTGGTCGTATTACAAAACCAGGGACAGTTAAACAATCTCAATAACGAAGAACTGATAAACTTCGAAATAAGCGATTACGATTTTAAGAGTAAAACAGCTCAGCTTGACATGAGCTTCACCTTCGTTGAAACAGAAGGATTAAACCTTAGAATTGACTACAATACCGATATTTATGAAGAGAGTCTCATTGAAAGAATCTTTCTTCATTTTGAAAACCTGCTTACCGCATCAATAGAGCAGCCAGAAAAAAATATTCGGGAAATACATTATTTAAGCGAAAAAGAAAAGCACCAACTACTAACTGATTTTAACAACACCGCAGTAGCGTATCCGAAAGATAAAACCATAGTGGATTTATTTGAAGAACAAACAGCAAGAACCCCAAATACCATTGCTGTGGTTTTTGAAGAAACTGAATTGACCTATCAGGAACTTAATGAGAGCGCCAATCAATTAGCCAATTATTTAAGAGAAAATTATTCTATTGAACCCAACGATTTAGTTGGACTCAAATTGGAAAGAAACGAGAAAATGATAGTCGCTATGTTAGGCATATTGAAATCCGGAGCGGCTTATGTACCCATAGACATCCATTATCCTGAAGACAGAATAGCGTATATCGAAAAAGACAGTAACAGTAAAGTCATTATCGACGGAGCAGTATTGGAAAGATTCAGTGCAGTTCAGGAGCAATATGCAAAAGAGAACTTAGAAAAAATCCATACAACTCAAGACTTAGCCTATGTCATTTATACCTCAGGAACCACAGGTAATCCAAAAGGGGTGATGGTAGAACACCGCAATGCCTTTGAATTGATTAACTGGTCTGACCTGGAGTTTGATGCGTCAAAATTTGAAGTGATGTACGCCGTAACTTCTTATTGTTTTGATTTATCGATTTATGAAATTTTCTATCCCTTATCGATCGGGAAAAAAATAAGAGTTCTAAAAAATGCCTTAGACATCAAAAACTATATCACTAAAGAAAACAAAATACTCTTAAACACAGTTCCTTCCGTCGTTAGAAAATTAATAGAAGAGAACACAGATTTAAACAACGTATCCTTTATCAACATGGCAGGAGAAATAGTGCCTGTTGATATTGTTTCCAAACTTCAGGCAGAAAAAGCAGAAGTTAGAAACTTATACGGTCCGTCAGAAGACACCACTTACAGTACCAATTATGTCATACAAAATCAGGAATACAGATCAATTCCAATTGGCAAACCGATCTCCAATACTCAGGCATACATCTTAGACGAAGCCTTACAGCTGCTGCCAATAGGAGTTACAGGAAAGTTGTATGTATCAGGAGCGGGTGTTACCAGAGGGTATTTGAACAAACCTGAACTTACAGCAGAAAAATTTATATCGAATCCTTTTATCGAAGGATCCCGAATGTATGATACGGGAGATTTTGGCTGTTGGCTGCCTGACGGTACTATTGAATTTTTAGGAAGAAAAGACCATCAGGTCAAAATTCGCGGCTACAGAATCGAATTGGGGGAGATAGAGAATGCCATTTTAGAATCTTCAGAAAATCTTCAACAAGTCGTTGTAGAAGTAAAAGAGCACCATCAGGAGAAAGTGTTAGTGGCTTATCTGGTAGCAAAATCTGAGATTAATAAATCGGAACTGCGAGCTTTTCTGCAAGAGCGTCTTCCGGATTATATGATTCCGGGTTTCTATGTGGCGCTGGATGCTTTACCCTTAACTCCAAATGGCAAAATAGACCGCAAATCACTGCCGGTTGTGGAGGGAGAAGACTTCATACGAAAAACATATGTCGCCCCCAAAAATGACATTGAAAACAAACTAGCCGTTATATGGCAGGAGGTACTGGGCATTGACACCATCGGAACAACCGATAACTTTTTTGAACTGGGCGGACATAGTCTGATCATTTCTCAGGTAATCAATAGAATCCATAAACAATTAGGTAAAACCGTATCCTTTAAAATATTTTTTGCTAACCCAACCATCGAAGGACTAAGCAAACAATTGCAAATAAATGAATACCGAGCCATCACCAAAGCACCGGAAGCAGCATCCTATCCATTGACCGCCTCCCAGAGCAGATTATGGACCTTGAGCCAGTTAGAAGGCGGCTCCTTAGCTTATAATATGCCCGGTGTAGTCAGGTTAACAGGGCTGGTTAATGTCAATACATTCGAAGAATCGTTTCGATTCTTAATTCATCGCCATGAAATTTTAAGAACCTACTTTAAAACAAACGATCAGGGCGAAGTCCGTCAACATATACTAGCTGCCGAACAAGTAAACTTTACCATCACAGAGAAAGATTATAGTTTAGTTGAAAATCAGGAAGCAGTAATTGCGGACTATTTGCAAAACAAAAATAACGAACCTTTCGATTTAGAACAGGCACCACTTGTAAGAGCCTCCTTAATCAAATTAAAAGAGAATCAGTATGTATTTTTTCTATCCCTGCATCATATAATTGGAGACGGATGGTCAATAGAGATACTATTATCAGAAGTCATAAAAACCTATAACGCACTCACCCAAGGAAAAGCAATCGACTTGCCGGAACTCAGCCTGCACTATAAAGACTATACCCTGTGGCTTAATGAAGAACTGCATCAGGAGAGACAGCAGGCATCAGAGCAATATTGGCTGCAACAGTTTCAGGGAGAATTACCCGTTTTGGACTTGCCGGCTTTTAAAACACGTCCATTAGTTAAGACCTATAACGGACATAATCTCACGCAGCACTATTCAAAAGCATTTTTAGAGAAGTTAAAAACATTCTCAAAACAACAGGATGTCACCTTATTCATGACCCTAATGGCAGGGATCAATGCCCTGTTGCATAAATACACCGCTCAGGATGACATCATCATTGGAACCCCAATAGCAGGAAGAGAACATCCAGACTTAGAGAACCAATTGGGATTGTATCTGAACACCCTTGCGATACGCACTAAATTAAAAGAAAAAAGCAGCTTCATAGATTTGGTAGCTCTGCAAAAAGAAACCTTGTTAGGCGCTTACGATCATCAAAATTATCCTTTTGATGCACTGGTAGGGAAATTGAATCTAAAGAGAGACACCAGCCGTTCTGCTTTATTTGATGTCCTGGTCGTATTACAAAACCAGGGACAGTTAAACAATCTCAATAACGAAGAACTGATAAACTTCGAAATAAGCGATTACGATTTTAAGAGTAAAACAGCTCAGCTTGACATGAGCTTCACCTTCGTTGAAACAGAAGGATTAAACCTTAGAATTGACTACAATACCGATATTTATGAAGAGAGTCTCATTGAAAGAATCTTTCTTCATTTTGAAAACCTGCTTACCGCATCAATAGAGCAGCCAGAAAAAAATATTCGGGAAATACATTATTTAAGCGAAAAAGAAAAGCACCAACTACTAACTGATTTTAACAACACCGCAGTAGCGTATCCGAAAGATAAAACCATAGTGGATTTATTTGAAGAACAAACAGCAAGAACCCCAAATACCATTGCTGTGGTTTTTGAAGAAACTGAATTGACCTATCAGGAACTTAATGAGAGCGCCAATCAATTAGCCAATTATTTAAGAGAAAATTATTCTATTGAACCCAACGATTTAGTTGGACTCAAATTGGAAAGAAACGAGAAAATGATAGTCGCTATGTTAGGCATATTGAAATCCGGAGCGGCTTATGTACCCATAGACATCCATTATCCTGAAGACAGAATAGCGTATATCGAAAAAGACAGTAACAGTAAAGTCATTATCGACGGAGCAGTATTGGAAAGATTCAGTGCAGTTCAGGAGCAATATGCAAAAGAGAACTTAGAAAAAATCCATACAACTCAAGACTTAGCCTATGTCATTTATACCTCAGGAACCACAGGTAATCCAAAAGGGGTGATGGTAGAACACCGCAATGCCTTTGAATTGATTAACTGGTCTGACCTGGAGTTTGATGCGTCAAAATTTGAAGTGATGTACGCCGTAACTTCTTATTGTTTTGATTTATCGATTTATGAAATTTTCTATCCCTTATCGATCGGGAAAAAAATAAGAGTTCTAAAAAATGCCTTAGACATCAAAAACTATATCACTAAAGAAAACAAAATACTCTTAAACACAGTTCCTTCCGTCGTTAGAAAATTAATAGAAGAGAACACAGATTTAAACAACGTATCCTTTATCAACATGGCAGGAGAAATAGTGCCTGTTGATATTGTTTCCAAACTTCAGGCAGAAAAAGCAGAAGTTAGAAACTTATACGGTCCGTCAGAAGACACCACTTACAGTACCAATTATGTCATACAAAATCAGGAATACAGATCAATTCCAATTGGCAAACCGATCTCCAATACTCAGGCATACATCTTAGACGAAGCCTTACAGCTGCTGCCAATAGGAGTTACAGGAAAGTTGTATGTATCAGGAGCGGGTGTTACCAGAGGGTATTTGAACAAACCTGAACTTACAGCAGAAAAATTTATCTCGAATCCTTTTATCGAAGGATCCCGAATGTATGATACGGGAGATTTTGGCTGTTGGCTGCCTGACGGTACTATTGAATTTTTAGGAAGAAAAGACCATCAGGTCAAAATTCGGGGCTACAGGATCGAACTGGATGAGATAGAGAATGCCATTTTAGAATCTTCAGAAAATCTTCAACAAGTCGTTGTAGAAGTAAAAGAGCAGCATCAGGAGAAAGTATTAGTGGCTTATCTGGTGGCAAAATCTGAGATTAATAAATCGGAACTGCGAGCTTTTCTGCAAGAGCGTCTGCCAGATTATATGATTCCGGGTTTCTATGTGGCGCTGGATGCTTTACCCTTAACCCCAAATGGCAAAATAGACCGTAAATCGCTGCCGGCTGTTGAGGGAGACGACTTCATACGAAAAACATATGTCGCCCCCAAAAATGACATTGAAAACAAACTAGCCGTTATCTGGCAGGAAGTACTGGGCATTGATACCATCGGAACAACCGACAACTTCTTTGAATTGGGTGGACATAGTCTGAAAGCCATAAAAGTCATTAATAGGATAAAAACAGAAATAGGCTCCGGAATAGAAATTTCGGACATCTTTAAATACCCTACAATCTCCTCACAGGGGGGGCGTCTCGATTTAGCCTTCAAAAAGGTGTATTCACCAATCGTTTCGATTCCTAAACAAGATTTTTATGAGATGTCTGATATGCAAAAGAGACTTTGGATTATCTCAAGCCTGGAAGAAGAGGCCATTTATAACATTCCTTTCGCCTGCATCTTATCAGGATCTCTAAATGTAGAGAGGTTTAAGGAGGCTGTAAAAAGATTAATCCAAAGGCATGAAAGCTTAAGGACCAGGTTTGTTTTTTTTGAAGGAGAGCCTAAACAGCAGATCATAGCGCCGGAAAACTTAGAGGAGAATCTGATCCATTTTATTGACCTGTCGGAAGAATTCAATAAGGAAGAGATTGCAGAGACCCTTACCCGTCAGGAATTAACGCTCTCTTTTGATTTGAAAAAGGACCTTCCTTTAAGAATAAACATAATCAGACTAAGCGATAACGAACACATTCTAAACATTACATTAAATCATATGGCCGCAGACGGCTGGTCTTTAAAAATACTTTTTGAGGAACTCATCAGGTATTATGATAGTCTGGTAAAAGGGGAAGATATTTCTTTACCACCATTGCGAATTCATTATAAAGACTATGTATCATGGAAAAAAAATGATGAGGAACAACTGGTCAAAGACCAGAAGAGCAAAGAATTTTGGCTGCAGCAGTTGCACGGAGAACTACCGGTATCTAATCTTCCGGCAGACTATCCGCGCAAGAGTACGGTTAAAAATTATGCAGGTGGAAATGTTTATGTAGAACTCTCTCAGGAACTGACCGCAAGTATAGAAAAACTGGTAATCACGAAAAATTCAACGCTTTTCTCTTTCTTACTATCGGTATTAAACATAGCCATTTTTCGATATACAAGGAATCAGGACATCATTGTAGGCACTGTTGTTTCAGGAAGAGACATGCTCGAATTGGAAGAACAAATTGGGCTTTACATCAACACTATAGCCATCCGGAATATATTCGATCAGGATATTGATTTTACGGCACTGTACGAACAGGTACACCTTAATAATCTTCAAGTTTTTGAACATCAGAACTATTCTCTCGATTTACTGATAGACGAATTGTCCTTCAAAAATGACGCCTTAAAAACAGCTTCAATATTTAATGTAATGTTAGCGGTACAGAATTTTGACATTGTAAAAAATAGAAATATAGAGGGATTAGAAATTATTTCTTATGACGGTAAGTACTCGGAAGGAATAAGTAAATACGATCTGACTCTCGATGCGATGGTACAGGACAACCATACCATGCTAATTAACTTCGAATTTAATTCCGGTTTATTCAAACCCGCTACCATTAAGGCATTTTCTAATTCATTTATACAAATTATGGAACAGGTGCTGCGTAGCCCCGATATAAAAATTTCAGAAATAAATTTATCCAATACAATCAAGTCAGAACCTGAAAAAGTTAGTAAAAAAATAAGTTTTAATTTTTAAAGTAAAAAGTATGTCGCAAACAAAACCTATTGTAAGTTCTTACAATGAATGGGACCCGTTAGAAGAAGTAATTGTTGGAACAATGGAAGGTGCATCAGTACCGCCCTGGCATGTTACCCTGAAAGCAACAATGCCTGAAAACCACTGGGATTTTTATAAAAAAAATGGAGGAAAATTATTCCCTGCCGAACAGATAAAAGCTGCGCAGCTGGAACTGGACAACCTGGCTCATATATTGGAACAGGAGGGAGTAATCGTTAGAAGACCGGATCCGGTAGATTTTAACAGACCTTACAGCACTCCCGATTGGAAAAGCGAAGGCGGGTTATATAGCGCAATGCCACGCGATGTTTTATTGGTAATAGGTGAGAACATCATTGAAGCTCCGATGCCTTGGCGATCAAGACATCATGAAGTGAATTCTTTCAGACCACTGATAAAAGAATATTTTAATAAGGGAGCAAAATGGTCGGCAGCTCCGAAGCCGCAATTGCTGGATGAACTTTATGATTATAATTATCAGGAAGGAAGCGGCAATGACCCTATTAATTATGTTATAAATGATTTTGAGCCGGTATTTGACGCCGCTGATTTTACCAAATGCGGTAAAGACATCTTTGTGCTTAAAAGCCATGTAACCAATGATGCAGGTATTAAGTGGCTCCAGCAGCACATAGGGGATGACTATACCATTCATAAAATAGATTGTAATGACAGGCACCCGATGCACATTGACACCACTTTTGTACCGTTGGCACCAGGTAAACTGCTAATCCACCCAGACAGGATGAACAAAATTCCTGAGATGTTCAAAAGTTGGGACATTATGAAAGCCCCTGCACCGGTGATGCCGGACAGTCAGGTTTTGTATATGAGCAGCAAATGGCTTACCATGAACACCTTTATGATTGACAGTGAAAGAATTCTGGTGGAGAAAAACGAAAAACCAACCATCGAAGCACTGAAAAAATTTGGGATGAAACCAATACCGTGCAGTTTTTACAATTTCAACACTTTTGGCGGAGGTTTTCACTGTGCAACATTGGATATACGAAGAACGGGCGAACTTAAATCCTACTTTTAATGCAAAATGAGCAAATAATTAGTACCGAAAAGGAGAAATCTTTTGTCCAATCCTATCGGCATCGGGAATGGAATGATGTTCCTGATGAGAAGTGGAACGATTGGAAATGGCAGTTAAGCAACAGGCTAAATAGCTTTGAAGAAATATCGGAAATTATCAATCTTACGCCTACCGAAGCTAACGCTTTAAATCAGAACTCGTTGTTTAGAGTTGACATTACCCCTTATTTTTTGAGTCTGGTAGACAAAGACGATTTCAACTGCCCGATAAGGAGGCAGGTTTTGCCGACCGAGAAGGAAATGTATGATTTTAGCGGGATGAACGAAGATTCTTTAAGCGAAGACGAGTATTCCCCCGTGAATGGTATCGTACACCGGTATCCGGATCGCGTTTTAATGCTGATCACTACCCAGTGTGCATCTTATTGCAGGTATTGTACAAGAAGCAGGCTGGTAGGAGACAGTTCAAAAAATTACAACTCCACTGATTTTGACAATCAGATTGAATACATAAGCAACAATCCACAAATCCGGGACGTGCTGCTGTCGGGGGGTGATCCTTTACTGCTGCCCATTAAAAGACTGGAATCGATCTTAATGCGATTAAGAGAAATTCCTCATGTCGAAATTATTAGACTTGGTACCAGAACACCAGTATTCAACCCCAATATTATAACTCAGGAGTTTTGCGATATGGTAGAAAAATACCATCCTTTTTGGCTGAACATCCACGTGAATCATCCGAAAGAAATTACTCCGGAGTTACAACAGGCCTGTGACAAGCTGTTGAAAGCCGGCATTCCTTTAGGCAACCAGACCGTATTATTAAAAGGGATAAATGACACTGTCGAAATACAACGTAAGCTTTGTACCGAATTAGTGAAGATGCGGGTAAGACCTTATTATCTGTATCAATGTGATTTAGTAAAAGGAGCAGGCCATTTTCGAACTCCTATATCCAAAGGCATCGAGATTATGGAGGGACTAAGGGGGCATATTTCCGGATATGCCATTCCAACTTTTGTAATCGATGCACCTTACGGAGGCGGTAAAATTCCGTTGGCTCCAAACTATGTTTTAAGTCAGTCCCCAAATAAAGTTGTTTTAAGGAATTATGAAGGTTTTATTACCGTGTACACAGATTCGGATCATGAAGCGGATCTTGAAGTTACTTCGGGTAACAGGAAAGGCAAAGACATATCCATTATGGATTTGATTCAGGGCAATGAAAAATTTATAATGCCACAAAACTTTAGAAACTCAAAAAGAGAAGATTAATGGAGAATACCAATACAACTTTAGACACCGTTTTAACTCTTACATCTGCAAAGTTCCTTAAACAAGAAAAATACTGGTCTGAAAGAATCGCTCAAATAGCAGAGAAAACGCACTTAGTATTTACTAATAATACCAAAGTTTCTGATGATTTTGAGAGAGAGGAATACGTTTTCAGTATGGATGAGCCAATCAGTGAAAAGATTTTTTCCCTGGCAAAAGGAAATGATCTGTCTGTTTACGTCATATTGGATGCTGTTCTGAAAGTCATGCTTTATAACTATCTGGATCAGGATACAATCACTACAATTTCGTCAGTTTTATTAGAAAATGCCGATGAAGAAACACTCAATGATTCGGTTTATATATCCGGAGAAATTGATGCTTCAAATTCTTTTAAAGAGTTTGTAATGCAATTGAGTGAGACCGTTGAGCTGTCTTATGAGAATCAGGATTATCCCCGGAATGTTTTAGCCGAAAAAATCAGTGGTAACAGCAACGACCTGTCCAACGTGTGGCATGTATTTGAGCCAATCCATGGAAGAGCTGAATCGACCGGCGATGATGTCGTTTTTACATTTGAAAAAAACGGCAATGTGCTTCAGGGTAAAATAGAAGCCAACCCGGCTGCTGTACCAGGCATCTATCTTAAGCAGATGGGGATTCATTTCCGGAATGTAGCGAGGGTGGTAATAAGCAACCCCGAAATTCTTATTCAGGATATCAGCCTATTTTCTGATAGTGAAATAAAATATTACGAAGACGGATGGAATCCACCTGTGAGTTTAGCTGCCCTTTCGGCTGATACGATCCATGCTGTTTTTGAAAGTCAGGCGGATAGTAACCCCGATAATTTATTTGCAATCGATTCCCAAAGCCAGCTTACTTATAGACAGGTAAACGAAAGGAGCAATCGGTTGGCACATTATCTATTGGAAAAAAACGACCTTAAAAATGCGGTAATTGGAATCTATTTAGAGAGATCGAATGACCTTATTATCTCCATATTGGCCATACTAAAGGCAGGGGGTACATTCTTCATGATAGATCCTACACTTCCTGCCGACAGGATTGAGGTGATGCTTGCAGAAGTGAAAGTTCCGATGATCATTTCAAAAGCTCCCTACAGTAATGCTGTAGCTCATGAAAGCAGGACAATAGTAGATCTGGATCATTTGTCCTTAGAGCATTATCCGGTTACAAATAGTAAAGCTACAGCCGGTCCAAAAGATCCGGCATATCTTATGTTCACTTCCGGTTCAACAGGTAACCCGAAAGCAGTACTTATTTTGCATGAATCTTTCGTTGCCAGAATGAGCTGGTTAACCAATCAGTACAACCTCACAGCTAACGATGTGACCATTCAGAAAACACCTTTGTCTTTTGATCCTTCCATTTGTGAAATGTTTCGTGGTGTGGCTTCAGGAGCAAAAATTTATTTTTTACCCAATGGCGAAGAGAAAAATCCAGAAGCTATTCTTGAAGCGGTAAGTACCTATAAAGTAACCACTATGGATTTTGTTCCATCCATGCTTGCTGTTTTTTTGGATTATATCAATACGTTTGAAAATCACATTGAAAAACTGGCCACTTTAAGATGGATATTTACGGGTGCTGAAGCTCTTTCGTCCAGAGTTGTCAATTCTTTTAACGATACTTTGTTTGCTACAAATGGCACAAGATTAATAAATACGTGGGGCGCAACAGAAGTAACGGTTGATGTGACTTATTATGATTGTTCTGTATTTCCGTCGGAGCTTAAAAAAGTTTCAGTAGGAAAACCAATTGAAAATGCACGGCTATACTTACTCAATAAGTATAAAAAGTTTACACCAATGGGAATGATTGGTGAACTTTATGTAGCCGGTATTTATGTGTCAAATGGCTATTATAATGCTGAAGAACTGAATGCGGAAAAATTTGTTACCATTGAAAATTTTGGTACTACCCGATTTTACAAAACGGGCGATTTCGCAAGATGGCAACCGGACGGAAATTTAGATTTTATAGGAAGAAAAGACAATCAGTTAAAAGTTAGAGGTATACGAATAGAAAGTGCCGATATTGAGTACCAAATTCTAAAATTGAATGCCGTAAGTCAGGCTTTTGTAACGGTTATTCAGGATCCAAAAACAGAAAATGATTATCTGGCTTGTTACATCGTTCCCAAAAACAATAGCGAACCCATTAAGGCCGCAACGATCAAAGAAGAGCTGAAGACAAAACTGCCGGAGTATTACATGCCGGACTATTTTTTCTTTTTGGACAGCTTTCCTTTAACCGCAAATGAAAAAATCGATACCGCAAAACTTCCAAAGATTATCAATGCAAAAGACAGTCTGACTTCGGAATATGAAGCTCCCGGTACTGACTTAGAACGAAGCATTACCTTGATTTGGCAGGAACTCCTCAATTTAGAAAAGGTTGGGGTGAATGATTTGTTTTTTGACATTGGCGGACATTCTTTAAATGCGGTTTCGCTGATCTCGCTTTTGCATAAAAAATTGAGTATTAAAATTGAGATAAAAGATATTTTTAAATACTCTACCATCAGATCGCTTGCCTCGTTTATTGAGGAAAATAAACTGGATTCTGCCTATTCTGAAATTCCAAAGATTTCGGAAAAAAAATATTATAAAACAACCAGTTCTCAAAAGCGTCTTTGGTCTTTAAGTAAATTTGATGAGGCTTCTGTAGCCTATAATGTCCCGGTAGCCGCGGAACTTAAAGGGGAACTAAATATTGATTACTTAAAAAAAGCTTGTGCCGCTTTAATAGAAAGACATGAAATACTGAGAACAGCTTTCGTTCTTTTGGATGACGAAATCGTGCAGAACGTGTTGCCGTTCAGCCCGGAATTTTCAGCGTTGGAATATCTGGATTACAGCAAAGCAAACAATGGGGAGGCAAAAATCAATAGCTATATTGAAGATTTCATTCAGCATAAATTTGATTTAGAAAAGGGACCGCTGATACAGCTAAGTCTCTTGAAAAAAGCGGATGACGATTATTTACTGCTCATCTGCATGCACCATATTATATCCGATTCCTGGTCTCTCAAAATAATAATGAAAGATATCTTATCGTATTATAATGCTTTTTCTGCCCAGATTCCGGTAAATCTTGCTCCCCTGGAAATTCAGAACAAGGATTATGCAGAATGGGAGAATAGTAATATCGATTTAAAAGAAAGAGCATACTGGAGTCAGAAACTCGAGGGAGATCTTTTGAAGATTGACCTGCCTTCGTTCAGCGAGCGTCCAAAAACGCAGACTTATAATGGAACTTATGTGGTTTACACGCTTCCGTCAAACAGTACAAAAAACCTGCAGGCACTAGGTAAAGAGTACAATGCGACGCTTTTCATGACCGCAATGTCTCTTTTTAATTATATATTTTATAAGTATACCGGAAACACTGACATTATACTGGGTACTGTTATTGCCAACAGAGAAAAATTATCGTTACAAGATCAAATCGGATTCTATATTAATACCTTAGTGATAAGGACACAATTTGATCGGGATGGTAAGTTTTCGGACCTTATCAGTCTGACAAAAAATAATATAATTGAAGCCTTTGAGCATAAAGATTATCCTTTTGATGAGCTGGTCAATGATATAAATATTAAGAGGGATTTAGGCCGCTCTCCGGTTTTTGATGTTTTGATTGAAACTCAAAATTATGCCAATACCATTTCTTCGGATGATAATCTGAGTGCAGAATCGGTTGAAGTGAATGTGATAAAAGCAGATAATAAAACAGCGATTTGTGATTTGAACATCATGCTGGTGGAACAAGCGAACGGAGAAATTATTTTCAATGCCAGATACAATACTGACGTTTATGAGTCTGAGCATATCGAGCGTTTGTTCACTCATTTTAATTATTTGTTAGATCAGGTTGGAATTGATTCGGACAAAAACCTTAGCGATTATGATTTGCTGATTGAAGAAGACAAAAAACGCATCAGCCAATTCAACAAGACGGATAAATTGGTTCCTCAAAAAACAATTCCGAACTATATAAAAGAGCATTCGCAAACCAACCCTGATTTATGCGCGATTTTGTACAATGGCGTGCAAACCAGCTATGGTGAACTTCATAAGGAAAGCAGTCAGATTGCAGATTTCCTGTCATTAAATACCGATAATAAACTTATAGGGGTTTTAATGAAACGTTCGCCCGAAATCGTAAAAACCATTACAGGAGTATGGAAAGCGGGTATGACCTACCTGCCTTTTGACCCAACGTATCCTTACCAGCGTATCAAAAAGTTAATCAACGACGCCGGTCTGGAAATGCTTGTGATCGATACAAACTTTGTAAAAGAAGCAATGTTATTGCAGTGGGATTGTCCGGGTCTTAAAAGTATCTTTTGTGTCAACAGTGAAAATATCTTTCTGGAAGCCGAATCAAAAAATGCTTCTATGAACAGAGATCTTTGGGAGTATGTAGCCGAACGTTCTACTGATGATATCACGGCTGGTGGCTGGCTCAACAGTTATACCGGTAAACCTTTCAGCCGGGAAGAGATGAACGAGTATCGTGAAAATGCCCGATTCAAGATAAGCCAGGAAATAAACACAAAATCGAAAGTACTGGAAATAGGTTGTAGCTCAGGAATTACCATGTTTGCCATCGCTCCTTTGGTTAGGGAATATCACGGGGTAGATTTATCGGCAAACGTTTTAAAAAACAACGAAGCAACGATTAAGGAATTAGAGCTTGATAATATTCAACAACACAACCTTTTTGCCCATGAAATTGACCAAATTCAGACGGGTGATTTTGATCTGATTGTTATCAATAGTGTTATACAGAATTTTCATGGCTATAATTATCTCCTGGATGTATTGGAAAAATGTTTTGCCTTATTGGACAATCATGGGAAAATTTTCATTGGAGATATCATGGACAACGATAAGAAAGAAAGTCTGATAACTTCCCTGCAAGATTATAAAGAGGCCAATAACAATGAAAGAGTTAAACTGGAGTGGGACGAAGAATTTTTTGTGGAAAGATATTTCTTTGATGATTTAAAGTTTAAATACAATTTCATCAGCGAGGTACTGCATACCGATAAAATTGGAAGTATTGAAAATGAATTGTACTCTTTTCGCTATGATACCCTAATTTCTTTAGATAAATCTCAAACAAACACCGCCGAAGGTTTGCAAAAAAGGTATCAGTACGACAAGCGTTCCCTTAAAAAAGAGAACGATACCTATTCTGATTTGTCCAATTTAGACGAGGCTGCTTATATCATTTACACTTCCGGTTCAACGGGCGAACCCAAAGGTGCAATTTTACATCATTTGGGGATGATGAATCATATCTATGCCAAAATTGACGACCTCGAAATAACGGCTGATAGTGTAGTGGCACAAAATGCTTCACAGGGATTTGATATTTCGATATGGCAGTTTTTTGCTGCTCTGGTTCAGGGAGGGTCAATTGTCATTTATGATGATGATACGATAACAAATCCCGAAAACCTGTTGTATCATTTAACTTCAGATCAGGTAAGCATACTTGAAGTCGTGCCTTCTTATCTCTCACTGTTATACAATTCGGCAGAAAACAATGGTTTTAAGGAACTGGAGCATTTAAAATATCTGTTAGTTACGGGTGAGACGGTACATCATGCCCTGATCAGCAAATGGTTTGATGCCTTTCCGAATATCCCGATTGTCAATGCATACGGGCCAACAGAAACCTCTGATGATATTACACATTATATCATGAAAGAGTGTCCTCAGGGGCCAAACATATTAATTGGAAAAACTTTACAGAATTTCAGGATCTACATCATCGACGATTCGTTTCAACAGGTTCCGATAGGAGTAAGGGGAGAAATTGTAGTTTCAGGTATTGGAGTCGGATATGGGTATCTGAACAATCCTCAAAAAACGAATGAGGTATTTTTGGAAGATCCTTTTCAGTCTTCCAAAGTTCCGATGTACCGAACAGGAGATATCGGAAGATATAGGCCAGACGGAAATATTGAATTTTTCGGACGAAGAGATTTTCAGGTCAAAATCAATGGCAGGAGAATAGAATTGGGTGAAATAGAGAATAAAATATTGCAGATCGCAGAGGTCAAAGAAGCGGTAGTCATTTTGAATAAAAACAATGACCAAAACTATCTTGTAGCCTTTCTAATCATAAACAATACTGTAACAAATGAAGATATAGAGGTGGAAACTGAAAAAATCAGGAGACGCCTTGCACAAAGCGTGCCTGAGTATATGGTTCCTTCAAAGTTGTTTATTGTGCAGAGTTTTCCGGTGACTTCTAACGGGAAAATTGACCGCAACCAGCTTTTAGCAAAGAGCGATTCCAAAAGTAATTCTGAAAAAGCAATAGTCCTTCCTTCAACCCCCTATGAAGAAAAGATTCTGGAATTTTGGATGGATACATTGGGAAGAGATAGCTTAGGAATCAATGATAATTTCTTTGAGAATGGTGGACATTCTATTTCCGCTATACAGATCATTACAAAAGTCAAGAAAGAATTTCAGGTTGATATCCCGTTAAAGGATCTTTTTGAATATCCAATTCTCGAAGATTTTGCAAAAAGGATTGACTTTCATAAAAAAGAAAGGCTAAATGTGGTATTGCCAAATCCAGCGAAAAAAAGCAGAAAGAGCAGGTATAAAATATCACCAGTTCAGTTTGCCGAATGGTACCTGCAAAAATTTAATCCGAACAGTACCTTTTACAACATCGGATTTATACTTGAATTCAATGGTGATCTGAATATTGATGCATTGTACCAAACAATAGTACATCTTTATGACAGGCATGATATCTTCAGAATAGCATTAGTTGAAGACGATGGCAGACCGTATCAGCTTCTCAGGGAACATACGGAACTTAATTTTGCTGACTTTCTGATCGATATCAGACAAGAGTCAGAGCAGGAAAATAAGGTGCAGGAAATCATAAAAAAATACAGCAACACCGTTTTCGATTTATCCAAACCACCAATCTGTACCGTTAAATTGATCAGGCTGGCGGATGAGAAATACATTTTTACGTTAGAGACGCACCATATTGTCTGGGATCAGATATCAACGTTTATTTTCCATAAGGAATTGACTCAGGGCTATAACAATTTAATTGCCACAGGTGATTTTGGTCTTCCGGAATTAAAGGTAAACTATGTCGATTACACCGAATGGATTAACGCTTTGATCGATTCGGGACAATTAGAGTCTCAAAGGCAATACTGGTTAGAAAAATACAAAACAATACCGGAACCACTTGAACTGCCTACAGATTTTCCGAGGCCACTGGTACATTCCTTTAATGGAGACTTTATTTTCAAATCGGTTGATTTAGATTTCAAACAGGAAATAACCGATTTCTGTAATCAAAATGGGGTCACCTATCAAATCTTTCTAATTTCGGTATTAAACTTATTATTATACAGATTAACCAACCAGGATGATTTTGTAGTGGGAACACCTATATGGAACAGAGACAAGGAAAATCTGGAAGATATTATCGGCCTATTTGCATCGGGAATACCGATACGCTGTACGGTAGAGGAAAACTGGTCTTTCAGGAAATTAATGGAGCATTCAAAGAAAAGTTCGCTGGATGCTTATGAAAACCATTTGTATCCCTTCAACAAGATTATCGAAGAATTAAATCCGACTACAGATTTTTCAAGACAAAAAGTAATGTCCGTATTTTTTGGCGTGCAAAATGATGACACCGAATTGACCGAAAGAAATTTTGATGGCATCACCATCAATGACATCACAGGTCAGTATGATTTAAAAATAAACCATACCTCTGTTTTTGATTTCACGCTTCAGATTGATCACTCACAACATTATATGTGGTATTCATTACGATACAATACAGATTTGTTTAAAGCATCAACAGCGCAAAATTTCCTTTCGCGATACGAGCAGTTGATCCGCCAGTGTATAGCAGATCCCGAGCAGAATATTGGAGATTATGACATATTGCTGAACGAAGAAAAAACGATCATTAGCAATTTTACTGAGAATACAGATGTTTTTGCTATTGAAGATTACGGTATTCATAACCTGATTGAAGAAACGGCGGTAAAATATCCTGAGAATGTTGCAGTAGTTGACAACGAACAGCAGCTTACTTATGCCCAAATCAATGCTTTTGCCAATAAAATTTCTCATTATCTGATCGAAAAAGGCATTAGGAAAAAAGACAGGGTTGGAGTGCTGATGCAGCGATCTACAGAGTTTATAGCCACAGTATTAGGAATACTTAAAGCAGGTGCAATTTATGTGCCGCTGGGTAAAGACTATCCTGTACAGCGTATCGAAGAAATTATCAATCAGGCAGAAATTGAAGCAATAGTTACCACTACAGAATGTTTGTCTCAGACCTTTATGGAGGCCTCTTTTTCGAAACTGTTCATCGATCTGAACACCACAGATCTTTCCGGATTTTCTGAAGATGCTCCAAAAATAAAGGTAGAAAACCAGGACCTGGCTTATACTATATTTACTTCAGGATCAACAGGAAAGCCAAAGGGTATTAATATCAAACATGTAGGGATAATCAATATTATTAAATCTACTACAGAGGCTTTTAATTTCGATGAAAACGAAGCGGTTTTATTTCACACACCTGTAGTCTTCGATGCATCGATTATGGACTTTTTATGGCCATTAGCCACAGGCGCAAAAATAGTCGTGATGAAAGATGATGATGAAAAAAGTATAAAAGCCTATGAAACCTATATCGAGAAGCATAAGATTACGCATGTGCAGTCGGTACCTTTGTTATTAGAATCTATTGTGGATGGTCTTGAAAGAAACGAAATTTTAAATCTTCAAAGTCTAAAAAGAATAGCGGTAGGGGGGGCTTTATTGCAGACCTCATTAAGAAACCGATTTTTTAATGTGCTGGAGTGTAAATTGTATAACTGTTATGGACCAACTGAAACCACTGTAGATTCTACCCGATTTGACTGTTCTGAAAGCACTGTTGGTACAGATCAGTTTGTTCCCGTAGGCAAGCCCGTAGCCAATACCAAAATATATGTTTTGGATAAAAAGATGAAAATTTGTCCGCTTGGTGTTCCGGGGGAATTGTATATATCATCAATAGGTGCAGCTGCCGATTACCTGAACAATCCCGAACAAACTGAAAATGCGTTTGTTGATAATCCATTTCAGGATGGATTTAGCAGAAGGCTTTACAAAACAGGAGATAAGGGGATTTATGACGAAGCCGGTAATTTAATCGTATACGGACGACTCGACAATCAGGTAAAATTGAATGGCAACAGGATTGAGATTGATGAAATAGAATCGGTTCTTTTAAATCATAATGCTATTTTTAATGTTGCCGTACTTGTAAACAAACAAGCAGCTTACGAACAATTAATTGCTTTTATTGAACCCGAAAAAGGAATCAACAGTTTTGTGGCTAAGGATGGCAGAGTGTACACATGGATTACCCTGCACCAAAACGAAATGATTAGGGAAGACTTCCAGGGCCTTTCCAAAACAGTACCTTTTGAGCCATTATTTTTAGAATCTTTTAAAGATTTTGACCAGATACTTTACGACTATCCGGATCTGCAAATAAGGATTAATGACGAAAGCGGTAAAACAATCTGTTGTGTAACAGCGGTTCCTGTTGTTCTGTCAGACGCGACTGCTGTTTCCAATGATAGTAGCATTTTACTGCGTAGGGTAGAGGAAACAGAATACAACGCCATAGCCATTCTGAATATTTCGACTCTTTCGACATTCAACACTCTGGAAGAGGATGAGATTTTAAAGTGTTATGCAGAGGTATGCCGTCATTTTGGATATTCTAATCTGATCAGCCTCAAAGCTTCTGCTGAAAGTAAAGATGTTTTTTTACAAACGGATTATTCCTATTTGCTGAACGAACAATCGGCCGGTAATTATTTGAATGATAATGCAATCAGAATGCATTTGTCTGTGTATTTGCCGCAATACATGATTCCGCGAAAAATTATTGTTTTAGATGAAATACCACTAAATGATAATGGAAAAGTTGACAAGAATAAATTAAACAAATTGAAGCTCAATAGCGATTTCCTGTCGCCCGAAACCAAATTGACGGTAACAGAGCAAATCATAAAAAGCTTCTTTACAGAAATTTTAGAAAAAGAAATCCAAATTCATTCCAGCTTTTTTGAATATGGAGGACATTCTATAAACATGATTCAACTGATTTCTAAAATCGAAAAAGAGTTCGGTATAAAATTCCCAATAGTAGAAGTATTCAATCGCCAATCTATTTACAGCATAGCGGCCTATGTAGACAAAAATGCAAAGAATAAAGAAGCCGGGATCTACCTGCACAAACTCAGCAGTGGAAAAACAAAGAATATGGTTTGCATACCCTCTATTAGTACCACGGCATTAGATTTCTTAGAGTTGTCAAAACACCTCGATCATTATAACGTTTATGCGCTTGATTTTTCTTTTTTAGATTCCTATAAAGAAATGCATAACAGTTTAAATGACATCGTAGACAGCGCTATAGCAATGATAATGAACAGCGGAATTGAAGGCGAACTTGACCTGCTGGGGTATTCAGCAGGAGGCTTATTTGCTTATGAACTGCTAAAGAAACTGGAAGATTATAAAGTGGTCAATAAGTTTATCGTATTGGATATAGTACCACCGCCTCAGACCGTCAGAATAAACAAAAAAGCAACTGCTTATGAAGACGCTGACGTTGACGCATTCTTAGAATTGGATCAGCTGAATAAATTTACTCCCGATGAAAGGAAAGTAATTGTAGACCGAATATGGAAATATGCGGAAGTCACTTCGTTTATATCAGGAAACAAAATGATCAATATTCCAACCTATGTCTTTCTGAGTGAAAATTCCAGCATCGACAAACACAGCATTTGGCAAGCCTTAATCAAAAGTAAAATCAATCTGATCAGGCTTAAAGGGGGGCATTATGAAATACTCCAAAAAGATAAAATACAAAAAAACACCCAAATTATAACAAATCAAATAGAGAAATAAAAAGATACAAAATTATGAGAAATATTATTTTAGGAATAAATTGTGTATACCATGAATCAGCGGCATGCTTGATAATTGATAACAAAGTAGTGGCGGCTATTGAAGAAGAAAGACTCTCAAGAGTCAAACATGCAAAAGAATCAAAAATTGACAATCCGGATGAACTGCCAATTCTTGCGATAAACAAATGTCTCGAGATGGGGGGGATAAGTTTAGAGGATGTTTCTCTAATAGGGTTTTCATTTAAACCTGAAAGAAGATTAGAAAACATCCCTTCAGAAGATCGTTTCGTACCAAACAACTGGGGTTGTGAGGATGGCGAAAAGTTATTCTATGATAAATTAACACAAATTCCTCAAAAACTTCAGGAAATGGGGTTCAAGGGACAGTTTAGCTTTATCGAACATGCGATAGCGCATTGTGCATCAGCATACTATCCCTCTCCGTTTAGTGATGCGGCCATACTTTCTATTGATGGAATCGGTGAGTTTGAATCGACCACCCTTGCCTACGGACATGGTAAAAATATTGATGTAGTACAACAAATTGCCTATCCTAATTCAATTGGTTTTTTATGGGAGAAAATTTCTAAATTTTTAGGCTTTTCAGAATACGATGCGTGTAAAGTAATGAGCGTAGCGTCGTTCGGAAATCCTTTAACATTCGAAGAGGAATTCAGTAAGATAATTTCCATCAATGATCAAACTATTTTTGAACTGGATAATGAGGTACTGTGCTTCAGAGTTGAAGATTATTCTAAGTTAGAAAAGTTATTCAACATTAAAAAAAGAGAAACATTAGATGAATTAGAAGAGGTACACAAGGATATTGCTGCTGCTCTGCAAAAGTGGACAACCGATATTATTGTAAAAGTTACCGACAGGCTTTTTGAAGAAACAAAATCTGAAAATCTTTGTGTTGCGGGTGGTGTAGCTTTAAACTGTGTTGCCAACACCATAGCTTTTGAAAATAGTAAATTCAAAAACATTTTTATACAGCCGGCAGCAAATGATGCGGGAACGGCATTGGGAGCGGCTTTAAAACTGAATATAGAATCAGAAGGTAATTTAGAAGGATTGGTTTTGGACAATACGTTCTTAGGGCCTTCATTTACAACCGAAGAAATACACAATGAAATGTCCAAGAGAAATCTGGTGTATTCACATGTGGAAGACATAGAAGTGAAAGCTGCAGAACTTATTAAAGCAGGTAATATTATTGGATGGTTTCAGGGAGCAATGGAATTTGGACCCCGGGCGCTTGGAAACAGAAGCCTTTTGGCAGATCCGAGAAATTTCCATATGATTAAAAAACTCAATTCAATAGTAAAACACCGGGAAGATCACAGACCATTTTGCCCAAGTGTTTTGTCGGAAGAAACAGAAAACTGGTTTGACATTAAAAAAAGCACACCTGTATCCGAGTACATGCTTATGGCTTATCCGGCTTTAACCAATAAAAAAGAACTTATACCGGCAGTAGTGCATGTTGACGGGACTTCGAGAATACAGGCGGTTAATCAGAAAACCAATCCAAAATATCATGGGTTAATATCAGAATTCTATAAACTAACTGGTATCCCAATGGTTTTAAACACTTCTTTTAACGATAGGGAACCAATTGTTTGTACTCCTGAGGATGCGATAAAAACTTTTTTGAAATCCAATATTGATTATTTGGTTATGGGGAATTTTATTTTAAACAAACAGGATAATCTGGAAAAAGTGTAATCTTTTTGATGCTGAGAATAAAAATTTTGAAAAAGATTCCACAACTATTGAATGTATCTTTGTAGGGCTATGCGTCTATTGCAGAAGTAGTTAATCGTGTTGGTGAAACTCGGGTACTGCTTTAAAAGAAGCGATGAGATAAGTGAAAGCGGTACAGCGATACTACTATTGATAACGAATTAATAGTCAATAGTGGAAATCCGTATTCAGAAAAAAAATTCACGGAAGAAGTACTGGCGTTAAACCATTATTTTTCGCCAGTGCTTTTAAAGGAATGTTTAAAAAAGAACTCCTAATAATCAAAAAATTATACACAAGATGGATTATAAAAAATATACTGAAGCAAACAGGATTGCATGGAATGAGGTGAACCCGATACATCAGGATTTTAAAAAGAGATATAAAAGCAAATTCACTTTAGAGGACTTTAGTACTTTGGATGAGAACCTTCTGGAAGTATTAAATAAAATAACATTCCAAAACAAATCGATACTTCAGCTGTGTTGTAACGACGGTGAAGAACTGATCTCATTAAAAAAAATGAATGCCGGCAAATGTGTCGGTATCGATATCTCTGACGAAGCGATCGATTCGGCACGTTTTCTAAACGACCAACTGGGTCTTGACTGTACATTCCATGTCTATGATGTTTATGAAATGGACGAGATTATAGAAAGCGAAAAATTTGATATCGTATTAATGACAGTAGGTGCCCTGGTCTGGCTGCCCGATTTGAATCAGATCATCAAAAAAATCTCAAAAGTATTATCTCCTGAAGGATTTCTGGTGATTCAGGAACAACATCCTTTTAGCTGGCTTATCGATGAGGATATGAAACTTTCGGAAGAAGAAAATTATTTTAGAAAAGAACCATTAAAAGAGGAAGGTGGCCTGGATTATTTAGGAAAAACAGAATATACAGGAAGCGCAAACTATAGTTTTAATTATACGTTCTCCGACCTATTCAATGCCATTGCTGATAATGGGCTGTCACTTTACAAATTATTTGAATATGCTAATGATATATCAAATTTAAAAGAAGACCTGGAACAAAAAGAACTTTCCTATCCGTTGTCTTATATCTGCATTGCAAAAAAACACAAAACCTAATCGATGAATACATTATTAGACAAACTGTACAAACTAAAAAAACTTATTGGAAATACTCCTTTGTATAATATATGCGCGGAGAAGAATATTTTTATAAAAGTAGAATACTATCAACTTGGTGGTAGTATAAAAATGCGATCCGCATTTAAAGTAATAGAAGAAGCAATTCTTGATGGTTCAATCAATGAAGACACAGTTGTAATCGAATCTACTTCGGGAAATTTTGGGATAGCGCTCGCTTTGATCTGCAGAAAACTGGACCTGAAGTTTATACCGGTTATAGATCCGTGCATCTCTTTATACAAAAAGAAAAAGCTGGAACTACTATGCAGTCACATTGTTCAGATCACACAAAAAGACGAGACCGGTAATTATTTACTCAACAGAATAAAATTTATCAAAAACTATCTTGAAGAAAATAAAAATTCTTTCCAGCCCAACCAATATAAAAACAAGAATTGTTACCTGGCTTATAATGCCATGATGGAGGAGATAAAAGATCAGATTGATCAAATAGATTATATTTTTATCTCTGTGAGTTCAGGAGCTACAGTCACCGGATTATCACAGCATATCAAGAAGTATTTTCCAGGAATAAAGATTATAGCGGTAGATATTGAAGGCTCGCTGATTTTTTCTACCATAACCAAAGAACGCAAACTACCGGGCATTGGTGCCAGCAAAACATCTGATTTTATTGCCCTGGCAGACATACACGATCATGTTATTTTAAGTGAAGAGGAAATCATAACCGGCTGCCAAAAGCTTTTCCATGAGTACGGCATCCTGGCTGGTGCTTCCGGAGGAGCGGCTTTTTATGCTGCCTTACAAAATATTGAAAATTCTGAAAACAAACAGAATTGCCTGGTCATTATACCCGATTCCGGCGATGATTACCTGGAATTAATAGATTATAAATGCTTTCAACAAACTTCTTATGAAATACATTAATGAACAAAACATATTGGAAATAGGGAATGACTGGAATGAAATTATTCAGGTTATTGAAGATACTGTTCTCCTGTTAGAAAAAAAGGATTACGCACAGCCTATAAAACCATACCTTAGATATAAAGATTTAAAAAACAGAATAATCGCTATGCCGGCTTATGTAGGGGGCGACTATAATATTTCGGGCATAAAATGGATCGCCAGCTTTCCTGACAATATAAAAAATAATCTGCCGAGGGCCAATTCAGTTATTATCCTGAATAATGCCGATACCGGTGTGCCCATATCGGTGATAAATACGCCTATGGTCTCGGCCATACGTACATCGGCAGTTACTGGTGCGATCATAAAAAGCTACAGGGAAGCAGTAGAAATTAAGGAGAAAATAAATTTTGGTATTATTGGTTTAGGACCAATCGGGAGGATGCATCTCGAGATGATTTTTACTTTGCATGAAGATATCATTGACAAAGTTTATGTCTACGATATCAATCCAATTGACGCGGAGTCGCTGCCTGAAAAATGGAAACATAAAATCGTAGTCGTAAACGATTGGGAACAAGCCTATTTAAACTCAAAAATTTTTATTACCTGTACGGCTTCGTCAAAACGATACATCAATCTTCCACCTCCAAAGGGTTCATTGCAACTCAATGTTTCATTAAGAGATTATGAAGCCGATGTTTACGATTTTATTGACTGCGTGATTGTTGATAATTGGGACGAAGTGTGCCGCGAAAACACCGATATTGAAATGATGCACCAGACAAAAGGACTGCTTGAAGAAGATGTCCTTATAATCACGGATGTCTTATCCGGAAAATTAAGAAAAACTATAAAAGCAAACGACACCATAATGTTCTGTCCTATGGGGATGGCGATTTTTGATATCGGGATAGCCAAATATTTCTATGAATTATCGCAAGATAAGCGTATCGGACAAACGTTGTAATTTTTAGGAAAACGTATTGCCAAAACCGAAAGAAGAAGCAAAACGATTATCGCAGTTATTCATACTGATACCCTTTTTAAATAGGCCGACAGAATCCTAAAAACTGGACTCCGGCCAAGCAATTATGGATGAAAAAGTAACTGATAATGTTATGGAACTACTATAAAAAGAATATTCATGAAACTGACATTGCCCCAACAAGATATTTACTTCGAACAATTATTATTTCCTAATGAGCCTGTCTACAATATTGGGGCTAAAATCGAAATTAAAGGTCAAGTAAACATAGAAATATTCAAAAGAGCCTATGTTGCATTGATTGATCAGCACGATGCCTATAGAAGTGTTATTGTAAAAAAGGAAGAAAATGTTGGTATTCAAATACTAGCAGACCATCAATCGGAGTTGGGGCTTATTGATTTTTCAGACTTTGAAAATCCAACTGAGGAAGCAAATCTCTATATGCAAAAGGAATTTATGAAACCTTTTGATTTAGTAAAAGGAAGCCTTTTGCATATTTTTACTTTAGTGAAAGTTCAGGACGATTTTTACTATTTATTCTCGGTGTATCATCATATTATAACTGATGGCTGGGGAACTTCATTAATGTTTCAAAGATTGGTTCAGAACTACAATGAGATTTCTGAATCTGGCGCAATTATTTCCGATTATCCGTTTAGTTACAAAGACTTTGAAGAAGATGATTTCGAATATCAAAATTCAGAATCATTGAAGCAAGATTTAGAATACTGGTCTCAAAAATTCAAACCATTACCAGAGAATTTATTCGATAAGTTGGATGACCGTGTACAAATAAACAAAAGCAGCCGTAAAGAACTGGTTATTACAAGAGAGGTTTACAACCAATTAAATGAACTAGCCACAAGCTCTAAATGTTCTACTTTTGCTTTAATTTTAGGAATTTTATATACCTATTTTGGCAGAAAACACGAAAACAACGATTTTGCTATTGGCTTACCCGTTTTAAACAGAAGTAAAGCTGCCTATAAAAAAACGGTCGGGCTTTTTATGGGAATTTCTCCTCTGAGAATGTCATTGGATTTTGAAGCGACTTTTCAGGATTTAATAATTGATATCAAAAATCAGTTAAAACAAGATTATCGTCACCAGCGGCTGCCCTTAGGAAAGTTAATTCAGGAATTGCAGTTGTACAACCAAAAAGAGCGATTGTTTAACATCACACTTTCTTACGAAAAACAAAATTACTCCGCTCATTTTAAAAACACACAAACCAAAGTAATTCCATTAAGTCATCAATCAGAAAGAGTAGCTCTGGCTTTATACATAAGAGAATTTGACGAATCAGAAGAGGTGAAAATTGATTTTGACTATAATTTGAATTATTTTGATGAGGTAAGCATCACACAAGTGGTCAATCATTTTGAAAAGTTGGTTCATGCTGTTTTAAATAATTCAGATAAAAAGCTAAAAGAGTTAACCTATTTAACCAAAGAAGAAAAGCAACAAGTAATATTTGATTTTAACCGTACAAAAGTTGGGTATCCAAAAGATAAAACGATACTGGATTTATTTCAGGAACAAGTTAAAAGAGTACCTGAAAAAATTGCGGTAAAAGGGGAGACAAAATCATATTCTTATAGCGAACTGGATAAACTATCCAGCCAGATAGCAGCGTACATTATTTCAAAATTTTGTCCGGAAGATAAAGCGCCAATTGCTGTTTTGTTAGGGCGTTCTGCTAATATGATTGCTGTTTTGTTAGGTATTTTAAAAACGGGCAGATCTTATATTCCATTAGATCCTGCTTTTCCAAAAGACCGTTTAAACTATATTGTGGCCCATAGTCAAACCAGCATCATTATTAACGAAAATAATGATGAAATTGAGGGGATAGAACAGGTAAAGACCATAGCATTAGAACATATTCTTGATGAAATTGGGGAACTGCAAGCAACAGCCTTTCAAAACGTATCCCCACAAGATGCAGCCTACATTATATACACATCAGGATCAACAGGGAATCCAAAAGGAGTTGAAATTGGGCATCGGTCATTGCTTAATTTCTTAACCAGTATGCAGCAGCTACCCGGAATAAATGAAAATGACATTTTATTTTCGGTAACAACGTATTCTTTTGATATTTCTATATTAGAATTTTTCGCACCCTTAATTTCAGGAGCGACTTTATTTATTGCTGACCAGAATTTGTTATCCGATCCTAATTTAATCATTAAAAAATTAGAAGAACTCAAACCCACTATCCTTCAGGCCACACCAAGTTTTTATCAAATGTTATTCAATGCTAACTGGCAGGGCAATAAACAATTAAAAGTATTATGTGGCGGCGATTTGTTAAGCGAATCATTAGCCCAAAAACTAATCAGCCATAGTTCCGCAGTATGGAATATGTACGGACCAACCGAAACGACTATTTGGTCTAGTGTAAAAAAAATAGAGCGCCCCTCGCAAGCCTCCACTATTGGTAAACCCATCAACAATACGCAATTCTATATTTTGGATGCATTTTTAGATCCAAAACCGATAGGAATTCCGGGAGCCCTTTATATTGCTGGCGATGGATTGGCACTGGGATATTATAAAAACAAGGAATTAACCAAAGAAAAATTCATCCAAAATCCTTTTGATACGAATACTTTGTGCTACGAAACGGGAGATGTTGGAAAATGGAATTACAATGGAGAAATAGAATTTTTAGGGCGAAATGACAATCAGGTAAAAATTAGAGGTTATCGAATAGAATTGGGCGATATCGAGTCGCAATTAAATCAAATAGCTGCAATTAAAGATACTGTTGTCATTGCTAAAAAAGGAGCACAACAAGAAGCTTTTTTAATAGCTTATGTTTTGAAAAATCAAGAGTTCATCGATACAATTGAAATTACGAATCAATTGAAAAAGACACTTCCGTATTATATGATTCCGAATGCAATTATTCCACTGGAAGAATTTCCGCTTACGCCCAATCAAAAAGTAGATAGAAAATCGTTGTCACAAAGAGAGATTCAGTATAATACAAACGAAGATCATTTTAAAGAACCTGTTTCCGATTTAGAAATAAAACTATCACACTATTGGGCAACAGTATTAAATACAAAAGAAGCCATAAGTGTAACGGATAACTTTTTTGCACTTGGAGGTCATTCTTTGAATGCGGTAAAATTGATTGGATTAATTTCCCGAAACCTTTATGTAGAGATTACTTTAAAAACGATTTTTGATTTTCCTACCATAAAAGCACTGGCTGTTTATTTACAAGAATTAAAGCCAACCCAATCGAATGCCATACCTTTAGCTGAAATCAAAGATTTATATCATTTGACTCCTGCTCAATATACCATTTGGCTGGCTTCTCAACAAACAAAGAATTCGATTGCTTATAATATGTCTGCCGGCTATACTATTGAGGGAATTATAGATACAGCTAAAGTGAACCGGTCCATCAATCAAATCATTGAAAAGTATGAAATTCTAAGAACCAACTTTATCGAAATTGATGGAATTCCGTATCAAAAAATCAATGCTCCGGAAAAAAACAGGTTTGAAATTGTTGTACATCAATTAAAAAATGATTCCATCGAAGAAGTGATCGATCGATTATGTAATACTGAATTTGATTTAGAAAAAGACATGTTGATAAGAGCTCAATTGCTACCCTTAGAAACGAATCAACATTTACTCCTTTTTTCGACACATCACATTATGATGGATGGTTTGTCACTGGAAATTTTTATCAAAGAATTTATCCAAAACTATAATCAAAGTACTCAAAATCGAACACAAGAGAACAGTCTACAACTTCAATTTAAAGATTATTCGGAGTGGTTTAATAAAACAATAAAAGAAAATCAATCTAAAAATGAGTTGTTTTGGAAAAATTATCTTCAAAACTATACACCTAAAAATTCATTTGACAGGGATTTTAGTATTCAGAATAATAAACAAAATGGACGTAAATTATCATTTGAGCTTACAGAAGAAGTTACGCTTCTTTTAAAACAATTTGCTGCCGAAAAGCAAATGACTTTCTATACCCTTTTAGTGGCTTCACTCAATGTTTTAATTTATAAACTATCCAGGCATTCGGATATATGTATTGGTACCGTAAATTCAGGAAGAAATAGCTATGAGTTAAACAATCAAATCGGAATGTTTGTGAAAACTCTGGTGTTAAGAACTCAAATAAAAGCAGAACAAACTTTTACAGATGTATGGGAGAAGGTTAATCATAACCTATTGGAAATAAACAATTATCAGGATCTGCCATTTGACAAAATAGCGTCGGATATTTTTGATCTGATGTTAGTCTATCAAAACCCCGAATTTAATTTTGAAAACAGCATTGAATTAGATGAGTTGAAATTAACATCTTATGCAATCGAAAGCAAATTCAGTAGAATTCCTATCGTGTTTAACTTGTTTGAAAGTAAACATCAGTTAAAAGGAACTATCGATTACAATTCTGATTTGTTTGAGGAAGATACCATACAAATGATTGTATCAGAATTTGGTAAAATGCTAAATGATATTGTTGTTAATCCTTTAATTAAGATGGTAGAAATAGACAACAAATTAGAGCAGGAAATCAATACGACATTAGATTTTGATTTTAATTTTTAATGATTTTATTTGTTTTTTATCATAGAATGCGCAGCGCCTGTGAGGTAGACTTTGTAGAGTGTAACAAAATTGAAGGCAACTCCAGTCTTATCTAGTATTTGTGAATAGGATAATTTTAATTGGTTATATTCTACAGATGTAATCGAACCATTTCTTATGTTTGTAGCTCAATCTCTAAGTTTTAAGTATGAGTAAGAGTATTAAAATTATTTCATCAGAAGAATTTCCAAAGCAATTTATGTCTGATGCTTCTCTCGACTTTGATTTCTTAAAATCTCCCTTACAGATATATGATTTAAATACTACAACCGAGTATATCCAGATTCCGACCCCGCTTTTTAGACCTGATTATAATTTTATGGTTCATGTTACCAGAGGTTATGCCAAACAGCAAGTCGACAAGGAAGTGATATCCATAAATGAAAATGATGTTTTGTTTGTAAAACAGGGACATATTACCGCAATGAAAGAAATTGATCAGATGATAACGGGACATTTTATTTTGTTTGAGGAGCGTGTCCTGAATCATATTTTATCGAAACAGGAGCTAATACAGATTTTTGCCGCCAATTCGGTTCTTAAATTGCCTAAAGAGACCAGTATATGGCTTAATTCTTTGTTTGGTTTATTAAGCCAGGAATTTCGCAATGAAAATTCCAATATTGAAATTTGTTATTCGCTCATGCAGGCGGCTTTCCAGAAAATTCTTTTTTCAAATAAAGAACGGAATAAAACAATACATCGCAACAATGAGATCACTTTTTCTTTTAAAGAGCTGGTCTATAAACACCATACAGAGAATAAGTCAGTAACCTTTTATGCCGATAAATTAAAAATTTCTGTAAATTATCTCAATAGATGCATCAAGCAAACCACCGGAATAGCTCCGAAAGAGTGGATAAACAATGTTAGTATTCTACAAAGCCAGATACTTTTGCAAGATTTGACTAAAGATATTTCAGAAATTGCTTTTGCCTTGAATTACGAAGATCCTTCTTATTTTGGACGCCTTTTCAAAAAAATAACAGGTACGACTCCTTCTCAGTACCGAAATTCATTAAAGCAAGATTTGTCCGAGTAACGGCAAACTAAATCCTAGTAACAATTATTGTTTTAACTGCAACTTTGCCCTAAGAAAATCTTAGAGGGCTGATACAGCTTGTGTGTTTAAATTTAATAAATGTTATTTTGAAAAAAGTACTGTCATTCGTTTTAGTAACCTTGTTTTTTTGTTTTCCAAATAAGTTTTATGCTCAATTAATTACAGATGGTGCCGGGATGAGCATTACTGTACACGGGAGAACTAACTTTAAGAATTTGTCAACTGTAGATCTGTACTATGGGAATAAATTCAAATACAATACTTACGATTTTTGGTTGCCAATACCACCTTTTAAAATTGGAAAAACACGTATTCTTGGAACGGTCAACTACCGTGTTTTAGACTTCACATTTGACCGGGATATTGAAATTAGTCCGAATTACATCACGAAGATAAACGAAATTAAACCCACCATTGTTGTGCGGCATCCTATAGGAAAAAGATGGGCCGCTTTTGGAGTCTTGATACCTACAATTGCTTCTGACTTTAAAAATTCGTTTTCGATGAATGATATGGTTTTCGATGGCATTTTTGGAGTTTCGAGAAAGTTTGGAGAAAAGTCCAATCTGGAAATCGGAATTGGCCCTCATGTTATGTATGCTTTTGGCAAGTTTTTAATAACACCTGCCGTATCTCTGGATTATAAGAGCAATAATGGTAAGTGGCTTGCTCAAATATACTGGCCAAGGGTAAATGTTTTTAGAAATCTCGGCAGTAGTACCCAAGTTGGTCTGGCCGGCTCGATTGACTGGACACTTCACAATTTACAAAACTACAAGAATGATCAGGGAGAAGAGATCGATTATGCTCAGTTTTCGGCCATCCATGGCGGTTTGCAAATTAATCAACGTCTTTTTGATGGCTTTTGGTTACAACTCCAGGGAGGTTTAGGATTTGCCAACAAATACACACTTTTTAATTCTAATAATGACACCATTAGCAATTACAAAGCAAAAGAAACGCCTTATGTAAAAATGATGCTCAGTTATCGTTTTGGGAAGTAGGTACACAAACAGAATCATATTAAAAATTATAAAATTAAAGACAAAATGAAAAAATCTATTTTAAGCATTCTTCTATTGGGAGTATCTTATTTTACTAATGCACAGCAGGTAAAAACGAATGTTGATGTACACAATGTTCAAAAAGGTAAAGGAGCTGTTGTACTAAATGTATATGATAAAAAAGAAAATTTTCTCAAGCGAGCCTGCTTTACCAAAGTTCAAAAAGTGAATCAGGAAACGATGAAGTTTCAAATTGATTTGCCAAGAGGGACTTACGCAATTACGGTTTATCAGGATTTGGATAATAATGGAAAACTAAACAGTAACTGGCTGGGGATGCCTAAAGAGCCTGTAGGGAACAGTACGAATTTTATACCGGATGGCGGGGCACCAACATTTCAGGATTGTTCTGTTTATATCTTAAATAATGACGCTACTATTAAAATAAATCTTTACTAAGGATTTTTGAAATTTTAGTTTAAAAGAGTCTGTCTTTTATCAAATGACTGGCATTACCAGGCAAACTTAAATCATGACATAAAATTATGGAAGAGATAAATTCTGAAAAAAAAGTTATTGCAGAGTTAAAGGGGGCTTGCAAGGAGTATCAAACCGGTGATACATTGATTACGGCTCTGGAAGCAACAACTATTCAGTTTAGAACCCGGGAGCTCACCTTAATAATTGGTCCTTCGGGTTCAGGGAAAACTACACTATTATCGCTGTTAGGCTGTGTTATTTATCCAACAAAAGGAGATGTTTTTATTGATGGTCAACACGTAAATGCGCTTTCGGCTAAGGAATTATCGGCTTTGAGATTGAATAAAATAGGTTTCGTATTTCAAAGTTTTAATCTTTTAGCACCACTTAATTCTTTAGAAAATGTAATGATGCCGTTGCAGCTTATGAAGGTAAGTGAACCCGTGGCAAAGAAAAAAGCAGAAAAAGCTCTTGAATTAGTGGGGATGAAAGACAGAATGAAAAATTTACCCAAAATGCTAAGTGGGGGCCAGCAACAAAGAGTTTCGATTGCACGGGCATTGGTAACCAATCCGCCAATTGTGCTTTGTGATGAACCAACGGCTGCATTAGATGTAAAAAGTGTTGGTTTAGTAATGGAGGAACTAAAAGAACTTGCTCAAAATGGAAAAAGTGTAATTGTGGTTACACATGATATGCGGCTTAAGAAGTTTGCAGACAGAATTATTTATGTAGATAGTGGAATTGCGACTGAAAATGAGAATACCACATTTATAAAGAATCAATTAATCAAATTATAAAGAATGAAATATATTTTAATTTCTATAACGGCTCTTCTTTTTTTTAGCTGTGATAAAAAAGAAGAAGTAAAACAGGGACAGACCGGTTTTACTAAAGAAGCTCTTTCATCGGATATTGTAGGAATCGGACGCGTTGAACCGGAGGAGAAATTGTCTTTATTGGCAACAGAAGTGGGTGGTGTTGTTCTGGCTATCCATAAAAAGGAAAATGATACAATTGGGAAAAATGATTTAATTATCGAATTGGATCATTCCGTTCAGGATGCTAAAATCGCCCGGATAAAAAGTCGAATTCAAACACAAAGAGTTGAGGTTAGCATAGCACAATTGAATTTAAAAGAGCAGAAAATAAATGTTGCAAACAAACAAATTGAATTAGAACGACTGAGAAACTTACAAGAAAAAGGCGCGGAAACAAAACAGAATGTGGATAATCTTGAAACAGAAACTAAAATTTTTCAAACAAATCTGGAACAATTGAAAAGCAAGGTTTTGGTTGAAAACTCCAGACTTCAGGAAATTAAACAAGAGCTGGAAGTGTCAAACAGGGAGATGCAACAATATTTGATAAAAGCACCGGGCGATGGACAAATTATGACAATGTACGCAACGAAAGGAGCGGCATTGTCACCCAATCAGTCTTTTGCAGATTTTATTCCGAAAAGTAATTTGGTTGCTACCTGTGAAATTGATGAGCTGTTTGCAGACAAAGTTAAAAAAGGTCAGAAAGCCATTATTCGTCAAATAGGTTCCAATACAACTATTGGATCTGGTAGGGTTATTTTCGCGTCTTTGGCACTTAAACGCAAATCTATTTTTTCTGAAAAAGCAGAAGATCAGGAAGACAGAAGAGTACGGGAAATAAAAATCCTGTTGAACAACCCAACGAAATATTTAATTAATTCCCGGATTGAATGTGTTATTCAAGTATCGAAATAAGTAAGCATCAAAAACAAGCCTGATAGGGAATAAGTTCATAGAGAATGGAAATGCCAATATAGAGGAATGAATCCCATCTATAAAGGAAAACAAATAATAACTAAGTATGAAATTTGGTATTAAAACAGCGTGGAAGTTTATTCGTTTCGATAAAACAAAAAGCATTGGAGTAGTGGTTGGAATAGTAATAAGTACTTTTCTCATTGGACAACAAATTGGGACATTTAATTTTTTGACAGGACTAATGAGTGTGCTGGTAAAAAACACAACAGCTGATATTTGGGTTGTTGATAATAAAACGACAGATGCCAATCAGCTTAGTTTGATAGATACCAGAAAAGAAAAGGAAATCAAGAGTTTGGCTGGAGTGAAAGAGGCATTTCCAATGGTTGTAACAAATGGAAAGGCAAAATTTCCTAACGGAACCAGTGCTGTTGTAAATATTATTGGGAGTGAATTTCCTTATTTTAAAGCAGGTCCGGATAGTGCAAAGGTTGTACAAGGAGAACTTTCAGATTTAGTACAGGAGGCAGCTGTGTCTGCAGATTATTTTGACCGAAGTAATTTTGGAGGTTCATCAAATGTTGGAACCAGTTTTGAAATCAATGGGAAAAGAGCAGTAATTACTTTACAAACAAAAGGGATAAGAGGTTGGGGTGGTTATTTAATGTACACTACGATTGACAGAGCAAGATTTTACAGTAATATTCCCTCTACTGCTATGAGTGCTTTATTGGTAAAAGTAAAAAAAGGGAAAGATGTAGATCAGGTTGTCGATCAGATCAATAATTCTATTTATGGAGTAAGAGCATGGCGGACATCATCTTTGAGTTCAGCAACCATAAATAGTGTTTTGGCTTCTACAGGTTTAGGTGCCAGTACAGGATCTTTAGTAGGATTTGCCATTATTGCCGGTTTTTTTATTATTGGATTAACGATGTATTCATCAGCACTTGACAGAATTAAGGATTATGGAACTCTAAAAGCAATTGGTGCAACGGATTCCTATATTAGGAAATTAATACTTACGCAAGCTGCTTTGTTTGCTATTGTTGGATTTATGATTGCTTTTATTTTCTTATTGGGGTTTAAGAACGGAATGTATCAATCGGGAATAGTAATAGATTTTAGTCCCGGAATACTTTTCATAATTCTGACCGTTACCTTCTCTATTTCGCTTTTCGGAGCTGTGTTTGCCATTAGAAGAATAAAAAATGTAGAACCTGCCTCTGTATTTAGAGGTTAAAAAGTTGTTAGAATGAAAAATAATGTATGGTATATCTGTCTTATAAGCTGTCTTCTGTTGTCAGGATTTTTTAAAATGAATGCACAAAGTACGGTCTGGACCTTAGATAAAGCCATTGAAGCAGCACAAAAGAATAGAAAAATAGTAGCTTCACTGGAAAAAGAGTATAAAATCAACCAATTAAGAACAAAAGAATTAAATGCAAAATATTTGCCCAGAGTAGCGTTGAATTATAATTATCAGTACAATCCGATTATTGCTACAAGTGTTTTGCCGGCTGAAGCATTTAATTCCCATCAAGCCTCAGAGGGTATGGTTCCGGTAAAATTAGGAGCTAATTATTCTCAAAGCGCAGGTGTTTTATTACAGCAACCTTTGGTGGATATGGCCATTTCAAAATTAATAGCCGAATCGAAACTACAGGAGAAACTAGCTGCTTTAAATGAAAAAGAGGCAAAGTTGGAACTTACTTATGAGGTCTCAAAAGTATATTTAAATATAGTAGTTGCAGAAGAGCAAGAAAAAGAAGCGGTTGGCGATACTGCACGTACAGCACTGAGTCTGGAAACTATTAATCAAAAATACAAGTACAAAAGAGTTTTAAAAACAGACGTAAACGATGCTAAAGTGACGCACAATAATGCGGTTCAAAAATACCGCAATGCGGTGAATAATGTATTGGTTTTGAAACAGTATTTCTTATACGTTATCGGAAGTGAATCTTTGATTGCTTCTGCTGTGAAATTAGAAAAATACAGCCTAGAGGAAGGTATTGGTAATCTGGATGATAATCTAATTGAAGCATTGCCTCAAATTGAAATTTTGAAAACGCAAAATGAAGTATTAGAGAATAAGAAAAAGCTGGAAAGAACTAAATATAGCCCCTTGATTACTATTAATGGTTACTTAGGAGCCGATCAATTTACAGAAAACCTAAATCCTTTTCAGCAAAATAGTTGGTATGGAAATAGTTATGTTGGTGTCTCACTAAAGTTGCCTTTTTCTTTTGGAGAAAATACGGCAAAAAGAATTGATCAGTTAAAATTTCAGCAAAACCAAAATAAGGACAGAATTACTGAGGATATTAATAAAAGTAAATACAATGCTTTAAATGCCGTTACTGTTTACGCTAATGTCCTGGAACAACTAAAAACAGTGAGTGAAAACAGTAAACTAACTTCTGAGATTGTAATGATTTACCAGGACCGATATAAATTTGATCAAATATCCTTTAATGAACTAAATGATAAAGAGATCAAATTGCAAAATCTGGAGTTATTTCAGAATCAGCTTAAAAAACAATTGATAGTATCATGGCTTGATTGGAAAAAAGCGGCAGGAAAATTAGTCTGGTAAGTTTGAAGAGCATTAATTCATTATTTTTTTAGGATAGTGTTCATTACAAATTCTTTCATTTCGATTATTATTGAACGGCATTTAATACCTTTATAGGAAAAGTAGTTTGAAATTTTGCATAATAATGTACGTTAATAACCAAGGGGCATGCTAATGGGATTTAGTATAAAAGAGATAGAGACAGTTTTGATTTTAGTATTTGTTGTCATTGCACTTGTTTTTTTATATTATTATCAAAATAAAAAGAGGAAAAGCCACGTAGAAGAGATTATGGATCAAATTGAGCAGATGTCCGATACTGAATATGAAGAATCTGTGAGACAGGTACAAGTCCGACTTCAAAAAACTAAACTAAAAAATCTAGTAACAGGAGAGGCTTTTGTTTATTTCGGGAAGGGAAATTTTATTAGATTGGGCGATCATACAAAAAATGTAAAATATTTGAAATTTTGCGAAAATGCCGATTATATGGAGGAATTCCGTACAGACCTTGGATATTCACTTGAAGGCAGATATAATAAAGATTATTATATCATATATTTCGATGAAAAACCCTATGTATCACTGCCGTTATTGCAAACTTTATATCTTTTTGATGAATCTAAGTGGCGAAAAGTATTGTACCCAATAGAATTTATCGATGGATTTGGGTATGATTTTTTAGGATTTCTGCAGCTTTCATTATCAAAGAGATATCCGGACAATAGTTGGCTGGAAGATAACAGTTCGGATTTTTGTAATAGATTTTACTTTAAAGATTTGACAGTTGAAGTAATTTTAAGCGTGCCCACCAGTTTTGATGATGCCTTTATGTAATAAAAAGCCTTTAAGCAATAAGTAAGTGAAATAAAATTAATCTTAATTGCTGTACGATAAATTTAGGACGAGACAATTAAAAATTATGAGACAATATATAGTTGTTTTTTTTTTGAAATGAAGTTTCGACTAATCATATATTGGAGAGAAAAGTGTTAGATGTTCCATAAATTTCACTTTTTTAGAATTCGGTTTTGTACTTACGCACCGGAAAAATGGAAAAAACTTGTACGATATAACTAGTAAGTAAGAGTCGTAATTTTATGTTTTAATAGGAGTAGAAAAGTCGGTTGGCCGGCTGTATGGTGTTCTGTTTTTTGCGCATCTATTATTTTAAAAAATTCAGAACAATTTGGATATCAGTTGGTAAGAAAAGTTCAGGGCGGTTCTAACTCATCTCTTCGCTAAACACCGATTACTTGATCCTTATGTGCGTTGATTTGAGAGGCAAACTTCTTAAGTTTTTGGCTGAATCCGCAACATGATTTCCTAATGGTGGCGGACAAATTTCGCAGTTCTTTTTTTAAGTTAATTTTTGTTAATTGTGTTTTTTTTTTGTTTATTTGGTTAATGCATAAATCTAAAAAAAAACAATACCACAATGCATAAATTAAAAATAAACCAACAAGAAATTTATTTTGATCAATTGCTGGATTCTGAGAGTCCTCATTATAATATAGGAACCTATATTGTAATCAAAGGCGACTTAAACATAGCATTGTTTAAGGAAGCAGTTAGAAGTTCCAAAAATGTATTTGATGTTTTTAAATATAAGAATTTTTCGAATCATGCCCCATTTGTTAATTTACAGGAAGAGGATTTAAGTATCCAAATTACGGAAGTAGATTTTTCAAGCGAAGTTTGGTCGGAAGAATTAGTTAAAAAATGGCTTCAGGAAAGGATCAATACACCGTTCGATATTTATGCCGGAAGTTTATACGATTTTGTATTAATAAAAATCAGCCATGATAAGTATTGGTTCTCTATAGGTTGTCATCATTTATTTTCAGATGGATATGGAGTACCATACGTATTTTTGTCCTATATCTTTGATAAGTATCATGCTTTAAGAACAGGAGAAAAAAAAGAGTTCTGTTACCCATCCTATCTTGAACAAGTTGAAAAGTCTACGGACTATTTGGATTCGAAGAGTTATGAGTCTGATAAAGAATATTGGAGACGGAAATTTACGCAGTCTCAGGAATCTATTCTTCAAAAGAGAGTAAAGACTACTTCATTTAAAACTGATTCAGTTCAATTCTTTTTCAGTACAGAAGAGCAGCAGAAATTAAGAACATTTTGTGCAAATCAGGAAATTGGTTTGCAAGATTTTTTAATCGCTGTTTTGGCGGTGTATTATAATAAAGTGTACAGCCAAGAGTTTTTTGATTTTAGTATACCCATTCACAATAGAACCAGTCATGGGGAGCGAATAACTTTGGGGCTATTTTCAAAACTCATCCCTTGTCGCTTAAAATTGGAAAACTGCAGTCTTAAAGAATTGTTTGCTGATATTAAGACAAACCAACGTCAGGACTATCGTCATAAACAATTTCCGGTGAGTCATTTTAATACTATGCTTCTCTCTGAAAGTAGTAATTTATCTAAACCGTTTGATATCAGTGTAAATTATCGGTATTTTAAACTGAATACCGATGAATCAGAACTTGATTTAAAAGGTTTTAAAAATGATGCTACATATTCTAAAACTCCAATAGAATTTAGTATTTGTGACTTTGCGGAAAAAGGGGAGGAAGATTTGTTTTTAGAAATTATCTTTCGTGAAGATTATTTTACCAATACTGAAGTACGAGTATTAGGCGAGAGCTTATTGAAAATTATTGATCAGTTTTATATTTTTGGTAGTGATGATATAGACAGTATTCATGTTTTAGGTGAGAATGAAAAACACAAACTGCTTTTCACTTTTAATGATACAACAGTAGCCTATCCGAAGGATAAGACGATTGTAGATTTAATTGAAGAACAGGTTGCAAAGACACCGGATAACATCGCCATAGTCTTTGAGGATACAGAACTGACTTACAAGGAGCTTAATGAGCGATCCAATCAGTTGGCGCATTACCTAATAGAAAATTACAACATTCAGCCCGATGATCTGATAGGGATACAATTGGAGCGAAGCGAGTGGATGATTGTGTCGATATTGGGTGTTTTAAAATCGGGAGGAGCTTATGTTCCTATTGATCCGCAATACCCACAGGAAAGAATAGACTATATTAAAGAAGATACTCAGTGTAAGGTTTGCCTGGATGAGCAAGAGTTAAGCAGGTTCAAAGAAAACCAGGAGCGTTATGCTAAAGACGCAGAGACTCGCAGGTCGCAACCGGAGAACCTGATTTATGTGATCTACACCTCAGGTTCGACAGGGAATCCAAAAGGAGTAATGCTCGAACATAGCGGTCTGGTAAACAGAATGCTTTGGATGAAACGTGACCTAGAAGTGAAAGAGGCAGATGTGTTTTTACAGAAAACACCTGTAACGTTTGACGTTTCGGTTTGGGAGTTATTCCTCCCATTGGTTTGTGGCAGTAAGCTTGTTTTTGCAAAACCGGAAGGGCATAAAGACCCGGTCTACTTAGAGGAGCTATTAGAATCACAAAAAATAAGTATTATTCACTTTGTTCCTTCGATGTTGAGTGCGGCGTTGGACACTATAAAGTGGGATAAACTGGAATGTTTGCAGCATGTAATATGCAGTGGAGAAGCTTTATCAAAAAGAATAGAATCATCCTTTAAAGCAAAGGCTCCTTTTTCGAGCTTGCATAATTATTATGGACCAACGGAGGCTTCGATAGATGTCACTGCAATAAACTTAAGCCAACACCCAACTGTGGGTCATGAAGTTTTGATAGGCAAGCCTGTTGATAATACACAGATTTACATTGTAAATGAAAAGAATTCGCTTCAGCCGGTTGGGGTTTTAGGCGAGATTCTGATTGGAGGAGATCAGGTAGCACGAGGTTATTTAAATAAGGAAGCGCTAAGCCAGGAGAAGTTTATAACAAATCCTTTTAGAGCAGGAGAGCGTCTGTACAAAACAGGCGATTTGGGTCGTTGGCTACCCGATGGCAACATTGAGTTCATAGGGAGAAAAGACGATCAGGTAAAAATAAGAGGACACAGGATAGAACTTGGAGAGATAGAGCATGCTTTAGTAAAACATGAAGCTGTAACTCAGGCGGTTGTTGTAGCCAGAGAGAACGAGTCAGCAGAGAAAGAACTTGTAGCGTATATCGTTTCTAATGTCGAGCAAAACACAAGTGATTTAAGAGTTTATTTAAAACAGTCGTTGCCGGAATATATGCTTCCGGCGTACTTTGTTCAACTTGAAGCCATCCCATTAACGGCCAATGGTAAAATAGACAGAAAAGCATTACCGAATCCTGATGGTGCGGGACTATCGAGTGGTGTTGCCTATGTAGCGCCACGAAATGAGCTGGAAGAGAAACTGGTAAAAATTTGGGAAGAAGTACTGAAAAGAGAAAACATTGGGATCAATGATGACTTTTTTGCATTGGGAGGCCATAGCTTAAAAGCAGTTCGTCTGAGCAATGAGTATCAAAAGGAGTTAGGGGTAAAGCTTACTTTAAGAGAGGTATTTGTTCATACCAGTATAGCTTCGCAGGCAGAACTGATAGCCTCTTCAAAAAGAGAGGAGTTTGTTCCAATAGAAAAGTCAATTCTTCAAGCAAGTTATCCCATATCTAATGCTCAAAGAAGAGTATGGGTTTTGAGTCAGTTTGAAGGAGGCTCGACAGCTTATAATATGCCTGGAAGTCTTTATCTTAAAGAAGGCATTGAAATTGAAAACTTCAAGCGGGCTATTGAGACTACAATTGATCGTCATGAGATCTTACGAACCGTTTTCAGGGAAGACGAGTCGGGAGAGATCAGGCAATGGGTGCTGGAAAAGGGAGATTTAAACTTTTCAATCGACTATCAGGATTTTAGAAAAGAAGCTGATAAGCAAGAAAAAGCAGCAGCCTATATCGAAGCCGATTCTTACCGCGTATTTGATCTGGCGAAGGGGCCTTTACTCAGAGCGGCCTTACTTCAGGTAGAGGAAGGGGAATATTGGTTCTACTTCAACATACACCATATTATTAGTGATGGCTGGTCAATGGAAGTATTAACCAAAGATATATTCAAATACTATGAAGCCTACAGGGCAGGAAAAGAGCCTGATTTAAAGGAATTAAGAATCCAGTACAAGGATTATTCAGCCTGGCAGCTGGCTCAATTGGAACAGGAGTCATTTAAGGCACATAGAGAATATTGGCTGGACAATCTCTCAGGAGAATTGCCATTACTGGATTTGCCGGGAGTTAAACAACGACCTCAAGTTAAAAGCTTTAACGGTCATGGTTTAGCCACTTATCTGGACAAAGCAACAACAGCTAAGCTAAAGGGATATGTGCAGGAGAATGGCGGCAGTCTTTTCATGGGCTTACTGGCCTCATGGAATGTGTTAATGTACCGTTATACCGCTCAGCAGGATATCATCATAGGAACTCTCGTAGCAGGTAGAGATCATGCTGATCTAGAAGACCAGATCGGTTTTTATGTAAACACGTTGGCTTTAAAAAATGAGATTAATCCTCAGGAAAGCTTTGATCATTTTTACCAGTCTGTAAAAGAGCATACTTTAAAGAGCTATAACCATCAAATGTACCCCTTTGATCAATTGGTAGAAGGGTTAGGACTTCAGCGAGATACGGGCAGAAGTCCAATCTTTGATATCTCGATTACCTATCATAATATTACGGAAAATGAAGACTTGAGGATATTGGATGATACGCTTATAAACCAGGTGTCGGATAATGGACTTTTGAAGGTTAAGAATGATATAGAGCTGCATTTTGGAGAGGTTGGAGATTATATTTATTTCAATTTAATTTACAATGTGGATGTTTATGAGCGTGAGATGATAGAGCGCTTAATGGAACATTTCAAACATCTTTTAAATTCGATATTATCTTGTGCTGAGGAGAAAATTTCGAAAATAGATTATGTATTAGTAGAAGAGAAACATAAGCTGCTGTTTACATTTAATGATACAGTGGTTTCCTATCCAAAAGATAAAACGATTGTCGATTTGTTTGAAGAACAAGTTGCAAAGACCCCGGACAATATAGCTGTGGTATTTGAGGATATAGAGTTTACCTACAAAGAGCTTAGTGAGCGATCTAATCAGCTGGCTCATTATCTAAGAATTCATTACAACATTCAGTCGGATGATTTGATAGTCATACAATTGGAGAGAAGTGAGTGGATGATCGTTTCGATATTGGGTATATTAAAGGCAGGAGGAGCTTATGTTCCTATCGATTCGGAATACCCTCAGGAAAGAATAGACTATATTAAAGAGGATACCCACTATAAGGTTTGCCTGGATGAGCAAGAATTAAGCAAATTCAAAGAAAGCCGAAAGAGTTATTCTAAGGCATTAATGATGACTACCACTAAAGAAAATCATCTTGCTTATGTGATCTACACCTCAGGTTCTACGGGTAATCCCAAAGGAGTGATGGTAGAACATGCATCGCTGGCAAATTATCTAACGTGGGGTCAATCAGAATATTCAAATGCTTCATTGCCTTTAAATTTTGGGCTTTTTACGTCTATGTCCTTTGATTTAACAGTGACAAGTATCTACTTGCCTTTGATAAGTGGAGGAGTACTAACCATTTTCAGCAATACGTCAGATGTTTCAAGTATAATAAAAGAATACTTTGAGAGCGAAATAAGTTGTATAAAATTAACCCCTGCACATATCAGTTTGCTTGGGCAATTTGAGTTAAACAGTAGCAAAGTTCAATTAGCAATAGTTGGTGGTGAGAAACTTGAAGACAGTCATGTCCAGATACTAAGATCCTTAAATCCTTCAATTAGTATCTATAACGAATACGGTCCGACCGAATCGACGGTTGGATGTACGATAAAGGAAATAGGATTTGAAAAGGAATCTATTTTAATAGGATGTCCTATTGCAAACACGCAGATTTATATTTTAAACGAAAAAGAAGAATTACAAGCTATAGGAGTAGTCGGAGAGATTTGTATAGGCGGTAATGGTTTAGCCCGAGGTTATTTAAATCAGGAAGGGTTAACTAGAGAGAAGTTTATCATAAATCCTTTTAGAGCAGGAGAGCGTCTGTACAAAACAGGCGATTTGGGTCGTTGGCTACCCGATGGCAACATCGAGTTCATAGGTCGAAAAGACGATCAGGTAAAAATAAGAGGACACAGGATAGAACTTGGAGAGATAGAGTATGCTTTAGTAAAACATGAAGCTGTAAGTCAGGTAGTAGTTTTAGCCAGAGAGAACGAGTCAGCAGAGAAAGAACTTGTAGCGTATATTGTTTCTAATGTCGAGCAGAACGCAAGTGATTTACGAGCTTATTTAAAACAGTCGCTGCCGGAGTATATGCTCCCAACGCATTTTGTTCAACTTGAGGCCATCCCATTAACGGCCAATGGTAAAATAGACAAAAAAGCATTACCGAATCCCGAGGCTATGGGACTATCGAGTGGTGTTGAATATGTAGCGCCGGTAACAGAACAGGAAAAGGTTTTAGTTTCGGTATGGTCAGCTGTATTGAAAAAAGAAGGGATCGGTATCAAGGATAGTTTTTACAATCTTGGTGGAGATTCTATTAAATCTATTCGGGTAGCCGCCAGATTAAAACAACAGGGGTACAGACTTAAAGTAGAGCATCTGTTAAGCACACCGGTACTGGGAGAGCTGGCAGGGTTAATGGAGTTGACCACTCAGGATAGCAATCAAAGTGAAGTGAGCGGTGCTGTTGTGCTGACTCCAATCCAGGAATGGTTTTTCAAATCAGAGGAGATAAAAGCACATGAGTACTTCAATCAATCTGTTTTACTGTATAGTAAGGAGGAGTTGGATAGTAGTATACTGGAGAAGAGCATAGAGGATTTGACGAGGCATCACGATGCCCTTCGTATGGTTTATAAACAGAATCAGGGAGTATGGGAGCAGTTTAATGGAGCTGTGAGCTCCAATCGCTGCATGATTCACTTCTATGACTTAAGAGAATCAGAAAATGCTCAGGCTGAGATGGCACAACTAGGCGAAGCCCTGCAATCAAGTATCAACTTGTCTGAAGGTCCATTGTTGAGGGTAGCACATTTCAGGCTAAAAGACGGAGACCGTTTGGGTCTGATTGTTCATCACCTGGTGGTGGATGGCGTTTCCTGGCGTATACTTTTAGAAGATTTATCGAGCCTGTATTCCGGTTATAAGAAAGGTGCAAAAACAGCCTTACCGGCAAAGACCGATTCTTTCCAGCGATGGGCTTTGCTTCAAAAGGAATATGCATCAGGCAGCAAACTTGAAAAGGAGCGTGTTTACTGGCAGCAGGTTTGTGATCATCAGATTGCAGGCTTGGCGCAGGATAAAGTGGTAGAAGAAGGTCGTGCAGCTGTAATTGATTCTTCGGAATCTTTCGCTCTGGATCAGCATACCACTGGGCTTTTGCAAACCCGTGTTCACGGAGTTTATAACACAGAGATAAACGATGTGTTACTGACAGGTCTTGGTTTAGCGCTGAAAGAAGTTTTGTCAGCAGCTAGAAGTGTCTTACAGATGGAGGGTCATGGAAGAGAGGAGATCATCGATGGAGTAGATATCAGCAGAACGGTTGGCTGGTTTACAACGGTTTATCCGTTTGTACTGGATGTATCGGGTTCTGGTAATGAAGTAGCACATTTAGTGGCAGTAAAAGAAGCTTTACGCCGTTTGCCTAATAAAGGAATTGGTTATGGTATTCTGACCCACTTAAGCCAGGAAAGACTTGAGAGTACACTTGTACCGGAGATTACCTTTAATTATTTGGGTGATTTTGGTGTAAATGTATCCAATGAGGAAGATTCCTTGTTTGAATATGCCTCAGAGCATATGGGATCAGATACTTCTAAAGAGAATAAAAAGGAAACAATCCTTGATGTATCGGGGATGCTGGTAAAGGGGGAACTGGGTATATCGATCCGTTATTCAGGTTTGAGGTATGATGCGGCAACGATTAAAAACCTGGCGGGATCTTACAAGAAACACCTGAAGTTTTTAATAGAGGAATTGGCTAAAAGCAAAGAGCAGTATCTGACCCCATCGGATTTAACTTTCCAAGGATTGAGCGGGGCAGAGCTCTTAGAGCTTAACGCAGATAATACACTTGAGGATGTCTATGAGTTATCCCCTCTTCAGGAAGGTATCTACTACCACTGGCTGGCAGAAGATTCCAGCTCACTTTTTTTTGAGCAAGTTTCATGCAAGGTACGGGCCAAAGTATTGGATATAGAAAAGTTAAAAGGAGCTTATGATGATTTAACAGCCAGACATGCTGTTTTACGCAGTAGTTTCCGTAGTGAATATGCAGGGAGATCTTTGCAAATTGTAAGGAAAGAGGTCCCGAGTAATTTTACTTATCAGAAGCTTGATGACGAGGTACAGCTAGAGCTGATCAAGCAACAGGACAGGGAAAGAGGTTTTGATTTGGGCAGTGGTTCTCAGATGCGTCTGCAGGTTGTTGATCTGTCGCAAGGGGAGTATGAGTTTATCTGGAGCCATCATCATATCCTGATGGACGGTTGGTGTGTAAGTGTGCTTATCAATGACTTTAATGAACTGTTGAGTGCCGCAATAAAAGGCAGTACAGCTGATTTGTCACCGGTAATACCTTATTCCAATTATATCAATTGGTTGAAAACCATAGACAGAGAACATTCACTTGGTTACTGGGAGGGTAATCTTAAAGGTTATGCAGCACCGGTAGAGATTCCTTTTAAGACAAGAGCTGTTGGGACTACTTATATCAGATCCAATGAACGTCTTGAAATAGGGGGAGCTATGTTTAAGCAAGTAGACACGCTTTGCACCGCTTTAGGTATTACTCACAACACTTTTATACAAGGTGTATGGGGCTATCTATTGTCACGTTACAACAACACGAGTGATGTGGTGTTTGGGGCTGTGGTATCAGGTCGTCCGGCCGATTTAGCGGGTGTTGAAGATATGATCGGACTGTTTAGTAATACCATTCCGGTCAGAGTACAGTATGATGTTGATACTACGGCTGCTGACCTGTTAAAAATGCTGCAAGAGCAATCGATACAAGGTACATCACATCATTATATGAACCTGTCGGAGGTTCAGTCACAGAGTGAACCGGGCATGGATCTGATCAATCATATTATAATATTTGAGAACTATGCAGTAAAGGAACTGGAAAACGAAGGGGTATTCAATAGCCAGAAAGAAGAAGCACTTTCGATAGAAGCAATGGAAGTCATGGACCAAAGTAACTATGATTTTAATATTATAGTTGTTCCATCCGCTTTTTCGTTAGAGTTAAATATCAGATACAATAGCAATCGTTATGATACAGCATCGCTGAGACAGCTGGTAAACCATATTGATACGGTAATCAAGGCGTTTGTACAAAACGCGGATCAGTCTTTAACAGCATTGGATTATGTATCGGAAGAAGAGAAAGATAAACAGTTGTTCACCTTTAATGATACAGCAGTAGCATATCCGAAGGACAAGACGATTGTAGACTTGTTTGAAGAACAGGTTGCAAAGACACCGGATAACATCGCCATAGTCTTTGAGAATACAAAACTGACCTACAGGGAGCTTAATGAGCGATCCAATCAGTTGGCGCATTACCTAATGGATAATTACAACATTCAGCCGGATGATTTGATAGGGATACAATTGGAGCGAAGTGAGTGGATGATTGTGGCGATACTGGGGGTATTAAAATCTGGAGGAGCTTATGTTCCTATCGATCCGGAGTACCCATCTTCCAGAAAGGAATATATTGTAAAAGACAGTGCTATAGCATTGCTGATAACCGAGGCAGGCTTCATCTTTGATATTGATTATTATGAAGGAGAAGTTTTTGCCATTGATGTAGAGTTTGATTCAGAGAATTATAGTTCAGAAACAGTATCGAAACGAGATGCATTGGATCATCTTGCCTATGTGATCTACACCTCAGGTTCTACGGGTAATCCCAAAGGAGTGATGGTAGAACACGCATCGCTGGCAAATTATCTAACGTGGGGTCAATCAGAATATTCAAATGCTTCATTGCCTTTAAATTTTGGGCTTTTTACGTCTATGTCCTTTGATTTAACAGTGACAAGTATCTACTTGCCTTTGATAAGTGGAGGAGTACTAACCATTTTCAGCAATACGTCAGATGTTTCAAGTATAATAAAAGAATACTTTGAGAGCGAAATAAGTTGTATAAAATTAACTCCTGCCCATATCAGTTTGCTTGGGCAATTTGAGTTAAACAGTAGCAAAGTTCAATTAGCAATAGTTGGAGGTGAGAAACTTGAAGACAGTCATGTCCAGATACTAAGATCCTTAAATCCTTCAATTAGTATTTATAACGAATACGGTCCGACCGAATCGACGGTTGGATGTACGATAAAGGAAATAGGATTTGAAAAGGAATCTATTTTAATAGGATGTCCTATTGCAAACACGCAGATTTATATTTTAAACGAAAAAGAAGAATTACAAGCTATAGGAGTAGTCGGAGAGATTTGTATAGGCGGTAATGGTTTAGCGCGAGGTTATTTAAATCAGGAAAGATTAAGCCAGGAGAAGTTCATAACAAATCCTTTTAAAGCAGGAGAACGTCTGTACAAAACAGGCGATTTGGGTCGTTGGCTACCCGATGGTAACATTGAGTTCATAGGCCGAAAAGACGATCAGGTTAAAATAAGAGGACACAGGATAGAGCTTGGAGAGATAGAACATGCTTTAGTAAAACATGAAGCTGTAAGCCAGGCAGTTGTTTTAGTCAGAGAGAACGAGTCAGCAGAGAAAGAACTTGTAGCGTATATTGTTTCTAATATTGAGCAAAATACTAGTGATTTAAAAGCTTATTTAAAACAGTCGTTGCCGGAGTATATGCTTCCGACGCATTTTGTTCAACTCGAAGCCATCCCATTAACGGCCAATGGTAAAATAGACAAAAAAGCATTACCGAATCCTGAAGGTGCGGGACTATCGAGTGGTGTTGAATATGTAGCGCCACGAAATGAGCTGGAAGCGAGACTGGTAAAGATTTGGGAAGAAGTACTGAAAAGAGAAAATATTGGGATCAATGATGACTTTTTTGCATTGGGAGGCCATAGCTTAAAAGCAGTTCGTCTGAGCAATGAGTATCAAAAGGAGTTAGCGGTAAAACTGACTTTAAAAGAGTTGTTCGCCCATACCAGTGTAGCTTTGCAGGCAGAACTGATAGTTTCTTCAAAAAGAGAGGAGTTTGTTCCAATAGAAAAGTCAATTGATCAGGCAGGTTATCCGATCTCTGATGGACAAAGAAGGTTATGGGCCTTAAGTCAGTTTGAAGGAGGTTCGTCCGCGTATAACATACCGGGAAGCACTTACCTGAAAGGAATCATTGAAATTGAAAACATCAGGCAGGCTATTGAGGCTACAATTGATCGCCATGAGATCTTACGAACCGTTTTCAGGGAAGAGGAATCAGGAGAGATCAGGCAATGGATACTTGAAAGGGAAGATTTAGGATTTACGATCGATTATCAGGACTTTAGAGAAGAAGCTGACAAGCAAGAAAAAGCAGAAGCCTATATCGCAGCCGATTCTTACCGC
>NZ_JAJJMN010000004.1 GCF_020905335.1 Flavobacterium lipolyticum
GAACTGCTTCCTGTTGGAGCCGGGGTGATATTGATTGTAGCAGTTACCTCAAATCTGTCAGCTGACTCACAGCCTGATACTGTCTGAGAAGCAAAATAATGTGCGCCGTCTGTCAAAGGGGTACTCGTAGCCAAAGGACTTCCCCCACTTGATGCCGCATACCAGTTGATCGTACTTCCTGTGGCGCTTAAATTGCCAACCGTTGAAGCTGAGCAGAAACTCTGGGAACCGCTTCCTGTTGGAGCTGGGGTGATATTGATATGAGCAGTTACATCAAGTCTGGTAGCCGACTCACAGCCTGATACTGTCTGAGAAGCAAAATAATGCGTACCGTCTGTCAAAGGGGTACTCGTAGCCAAAGGACTTCCCCCACTTGATGCCGAATACCAGTTGATCGTACTTCCAGTGGCGCTTAAATTGCCAACCGTTGAAGCTGAGCAGAAACTCTGGGTTGCATTGCCTGTTGGAGCCGGAGTGATATTGACATGAGCAGTTACATCGAGTCTGGTGGCCGACTCACAGCCTGATACTGTCTGAGAAGCAAAATAATGCGTACCGTCTGTCAAAGGGGTACTCGTAGCCAAAGGACTACCTCCGCTTGATGCCGAATACCAGTTGATCGTACTTCCTGTGGCGCTTAAATTGCTAACCGTTGAAGCCGAGCAGAAACTCTGAGAACTGCTTCCTGTTGGAGCCGCAGTGATATTAACATGAGCGGTTACATCGAGTCTGGTGACCGACTCACAACCTGATACTGTCTGCGAAGCAAAATAATGCGTACCGTCTGTCAAAGGGGTACTCGTAGCCAAAGGACTTCCTCCACTTGATGCCGCATACCAGTTGATCGTACTTCCAGTGGCACTTAAATTGCCAACCGTTGAAGCAGAACAGAAACTTTGAGAGCTGCTTCCTGTTGGAGCAGGTGTAGATGCAATTGTAACAGAAGCGGTATTCACTAAATTTATTGAACAGGAAGTCCCTAATTTAATAGCTTTTACAGTAAGAGAAGTCGAACTATTCAATGCTGCAGAGGTTAGAGTTAGATTAGTACCCGTACCTGATTTTGAAGAACCACTCATTGAAGCTCCATTAAATAACTGATAAATAATTCCACTTTCTGAACCCTGAACGGTTACAGCAGCAGTTGAACCGGAACAAATAGATGTCGAAGCCAAAGTGACGTTCAGACTATTTGAAGGATTCATACATACAATTGTAACTCCTGCTGATGCACTTCCTTCACAATTTGAACCTGTAGTCGCTTTTGCTGTAATTACACCTCCCATATATAAAGAACAATCTGAAGACAAACTGCCAATAGTCCACGTACCACCCGAAACAGTGGTAGTTCCACCAACTTGAAATCCATCTACAAAAAGGCTAATAATATCTCCATTTGTTCCCGTACCACTTACTGAATTTCCACATTCGTAAACAGATGAAGTAGTGATTACTAAAGCATTTGATGATTTTGTACCGACAACAATCGAATTTGATACATTACTTAACGAAAGACAGGTTCCTAGTGCCCTGGCCGTAATAGTACTGCCAAGAGCAATACTGATTCCAGTTGAAGCAGTCCATGTTCCGTTAGCAGCAACTGTTGTAGTTCCTTCTAAAACTCCATTTTCATATACTTGTACGATTGTACCTGCCGCCTCTGCTAATGAACCGGAAACACTAGTAACAGCAGCTGTTGAACAAATAGGACCATTAACAATTGGTGTGTTTGCTTTTCTTTGTACTATTGCCATTACAGACCCGGTAGAAATACATTTTCCGGAAGCAATAGCAGTCACAGACAACGTTTGACATTCTCGGTTTGACAATGATAAACCACTAATAGTCCATGCTCCTCCAGCCGTAGTTGTTGCTGTTCCTATCTGTGTTCCGTTTGCCAGAAGATTTACAGTAATTCCCGATACATTATCAGGCGAATTTACTGATCCGGAAATAGAAGTTGTCGAGGATAGAACCGGACTTGTTGCTATAGTAGGATTTGCAGTGGCAGTAGCGCTGGAATATTGACAATCATAAGTATAACCCGACTCGCATTTTCCTGGTTCTTGATAAGTAAAAAGATAAACAGCTGTACCAAAACAGTTACCTGTCTGACACTTGAAAAGTACGGTTTGAGGATTCGAAGTTGTGGTTACCGTATTTAAATTATAGGGGGCTTCTAAAATTAACGCAACTGGATTTATAAGAGTACCATTGGCATTATAGCATCTAACAATGGTACCAACTGGTCGATTTACAGTAAGCGAATACCCCTTACTTCCTGATATCTTAGTAATATCTCCTGCTGCAGGTACTGTTGTTGACAAGGCGCAACTTACAACAGTTACAGGATTACAGTTTGCTATAGACTGTCCTTTGCCGGGGGCGGTTGATGTGGCAGTAATAATCTGTCCTGTGGTTAAAACCGGAGAAATTCCCGTAAGAGTCCATACTCCTAAACTAACAGAAGTTGTACCAATAGAAGCTCCATTCTTATATACCGTTATCACTGTACCATCAGCTTCAGTAGAGGTGCCCGATACCGATGAATCTCCCGTACTAACACCTGAAATACCCGGACAAAGTGAACGATCCGGACATACCACACCAGGAGCGCAGGGAGTATAATTATCAATAATATGTACAAAGCAATTTTCAAGACTGCCACAACTGGAATCAATACCAGCAATATCAGAAGCAGATGCAGGATTACACAGAGTCGATTTTTGAGCTCCCATATTATCAACCATTGCCATACGGATGGCTGTACTTGAATTGATGATCGTGGATAATGGCGCAAACGTAGTTGTCAGGTCACTCATCTTTACGAAAAAATCATAAAAATAATCCGGATTACTGCAACTTGTGGTCAGGGCAATCGACTTTTGATAATTTGTAGTTCCAGCATACGAAATAACAGGTGTACAATTATTATTATTTACATCATATACAAAAACGCCAAAATTTGTGGCTAACACTATTTCTATCTCAAAACCCGGATTTGAATTTGAATATTGCGGATCGGCATTAGGTCCAACTCCGCCAAATTTACCATCGGTGTCAATCAGAATACTATAACTTTTTGAATTAGGAGAACTACTTCCCATCCTCATCCTAAAAAGCCAATTACCATTACCATCTAAATAAGATTGAACAGGATCCTGATCTCCCTGATCTACAAAATCAGTAAAACTACAATTTGGTCCTGCACTAAGATCACTGTTTGGCTCTATCATAGGAAAAACCAATGATTTATATGGAATCTCACTTTGAAGCTGATCATCTGTTGTAAAACCGTTTGCAGTAGCCGACGTAAAACCATCTCCATTGGGATCAAGTACTGTAGTTCCCGCTCCTGTAGCAGGATTATAAATCATTCCCGGAGTTTGGGCAGTAACTTTACTAAAACTCAATAAAACAAACAATGCAATAAGTAAAATTTTTCTCATAATAAAAAGCTTTTATTGTACAGAATAACTTTTTTAACATAGGCCTTATAAAAAAATATCAAAACAATTTTGTAGAAATATTACTGCAATTCAAACCGTACTGTTCGCAATAGATCAATTAACTTAGCATTAAATAAATTCACTCAACAAATAGCATGTAGAAAAAAAACTGACCTTTTTATGAATCAGTTCAGGAAATAAGAAAGGGAAAAAATAGGTTGTGGCAATAAGTAATTTTGACACAATAACTTAGCTGACAAATAATAATTTATCATGCCATAAAAACAACAAATAAATTGTCGTGTTTAAAAAATCAATTTGCAGAAATGAATTAAACGATTATACTCCGCTTAATTTTTTTACATACAGTAAGCAGGTAACATTAGAATCAACTATTTTAATTCTAAAAAAATCACACTTTGGTTGTGTGAAACAAAATTCAGAGTAAATAATTCTTTTCATAGGTACAGATTTTTTTAATGATAGATTCCGGCTTGTGTAAATGTAAGAAAAAAGAATGAAAAAGCAAGTTATAATTTCCAATAAATCAGCATTTTCTTTAATATGATTATCTAATATAGAAAACAATTATGATACCTAGAGCTCTCATTTTAATTCATTTCTAAAACACTACACAATATTTCTCAATCAAAAATAAATATTTACTTTTAATTGTTTATAGGTAAAAATACGCGTTTCTTATCCTAAAAGAGAGAGAGTACTTCCGTATCTTCAAGCTTCACTCCTTTAAAATCAGCTAATCAGATATTTATTTTTATTCTTATATTTTTTTATGGAAACAAGCATTGTAATAAGAATTAACCGAAAATATGCAATTTGTATATTTGTGAATTAACAGAAATTACTAAATGATAATGCATCAAAAATAGAGAACTATGTCAATAACAAAAGAATCGGAGTTATTAGGAATGCAAAAAGCAAGTGATGCTGTTGCCTATACTCTCAAAGAAATGATAGATTATGCTCAGCCTGGAATGAGTACAAAAGAGCTCGACCAATACGGAGCAAAAATTTTATCTGATTTTGGAGCAAAGTCTGCACCACATTTGACTTATGGCTTTCCAGGTTGGAACTGTATAAGTGTTGGTAATGAATTTTGTCACGGAATTCCTTCTGTGAAAAGAATTCTAAAAGAAGGCGATCTAATAAACATTGACGTTTCAGCAGAACTTGACGGATTTTGGGCAGATAATGGAGCTTCATTCGTTTTAGGAAAAGACATTCGCCAACATCAAAAAATTGTTAATGCTTCAAGAGAAATCTTAGAAAAAGCAATTAATAATATAAAGGACGGTGTTAAAATTTCGGATATTGGATACATAATGGAAACGGAAGCAAAAAGAAGAGGCTTTAAAATCATTAAAAATCTAAGCGGGCACGGAATTGGAAGAAGTTTACACGAACAACCTGATGAAATTTTGAATTATAGAAATCGTTTTGATCAAAGACGATTTAAGAAGAATGCCGTAGTAGCAATTGAGACTTTTATTTCAACTAATTCAACATATGCTATAGAATTAAATGACGGCTGGACAATGGTTGGGAACAATGGTGGTTTTATGGCACAACACGAGCACACAATTGTTGTAACGGACGGAAAACCGATAATACTAACAGAAAAAAACGGAATTTTTAACTAAAGTAGTTTTCATACATAAGCAACTTATCAAAATTGTGTAGTTTTTCAATTAATTAAAAATAACGTTTCTTTGATTTTACTGCTAAAATGGACAAAGCAGTTTTAAACCGATTCATTTTTTTGACGCTATAATTTTAAAAATGAAAAAAAAGTAAGTTTAGATGCGGGAGACAACATAAATAACAATATAATTTTTATAGTTCCTCAGTGTGAAACGCCTGATGTATCACTTAGAAAAATTTAACAAAATACTATTGATTCAATACAATAGTATCTCAAAATTGGGTTGTACTTATTATTTATTGCCATAATTAGAAATGATTGGGCACTCATTCTCTGTCTTCTTTTAATCAGAAGAAAATCTACTGTGTTACCCGATTTATCTACAGCCCTATACAAATAATACCAAATACCTTTAACTTTTATATCGGTCTCATCCATTCTCTAGCTCATTCCCGCTCTAATCTCTCTCTTTTTCATTTGAAATTCCATGATTGGAGCAAATTTAAATACCCAACGCTGAATCGTAGCATGATCAACCTGTATTCCGCGCATTTTCATTATTTCTTCAACATCCCTGCAACTCAATTTAAATCTCGATTTAAATCTCAATTTGAAATAAACAGCCTGAAGAATAATAACTTTGGGATAACAGTGACCTTTGGCATTCATTTAATATATTTTCAAGCATTGAGAATAATAGTTATTAATAGGTGAAACAGAACCCACAAATAATATTACTAATAAGAAATTAAATACTTTGTCCTAATTACTGTTTTAGCAGCAGTTTTAAGTTTTTTTGGTAGTGTCTAACTAAAAACTAAGATAATTCTTCCATTTCTAAGTCTGTAGTTTTTGTCAGCATATCCTGCTTAGATTTAAATACAATATTTAATATATACTGGCAAATAAAGTTACTCTCAACTTTATTTGGCAATTTATTTTTTGTGATTAATATCGGTTTGTCTTCTTTTTTGTCCGGAATACAGCCATGAGATCCTTTAACCAAACTGGCGTCCAATGGAATAACATTCATAAGGGTGCGAAACCCCAGTTTCTTTTTAATCAATTTAAAAAGGATGTGGGGCAAAATAAATCTCTGCTTAGGATCTAAAAACAACTCCACCGGATCATAACCTATTTTTTTATGAATTTCCACAGTACGGGCAAAATCGGGGGCCTTGTTATCCTCCATCCAGTAATAATAGGTGAACCAACTGTTATGATCTGCAACCAGAACAAGATCTCCTGAACGTTCGTGATCCAGATGGTGCTCTTTTTTTCCTTTGCTGTCCAATACTTTTGCAATTCCGGGTATCTTCTGAATTAATTCTTTGAGCTCAACAATATCTTCATTCTCTTTCACATATAAATGCGCAATTTGATGGTCTGCCAATGCAAAAGCCTTACATTCCCCGGTATCCAGTAATTCTAATCCTCGTTCTTCTCGTATTTGCAAATATCCGTGTGTGCGTAAAAATCGATTAATATGTATGGGATTGTTAACTTCAGTAATACCATACTCAGACAAAACAACAACTTCCGTCCCCTTACTTTCAAAATATTCGATTAAGTCTTTGCATACTTTGTCAATCGCTTTTACATCTTCATTGATTTCGGGTGACCCGGGTTGAAACTTTTGACAGCAGTAATCTAAATGTGGTAAGTAGATTAAAGTTAGTGTCGGATTATGCCATTGGTAAACAAGTTTTGCAGCATTGGCGATCCATTGGCTGGAACGGATTGTTGTTTTTGGTCCCCAAAAATCAAAAAGAGGAAATGTTCCCAGTTGAGCCTGGAGACGATCCCGTAAGTCAGAGGGTTTTGAATAACAATCAGGCTTCTTCTGTCCATCTGCCCAATATTGCGGACGCGGTGTCACTGTAAAATTAGCATCAGAATACATATTGTACCACCAAAACAAATTAGCACAAGTAAATGACGGATCTATTTCCCTTGCTAAATCCCATATTTTTGGTGATTGTACCAGTTTATTTGACTGTTTCCACATTTTTACCTCCATATCATTCCTGTCGTACCATCCATTTCCCACAATCCCATGTTCCGAAGGCCATTTTCCGGTTAAGTAAGTCGCCTGAGCTGAACAGGTGAGCGCCGGAAGTACTGGTTCAATAATACTTAAATTCCCCTTTCTCTTTTGCCATTGATGCAAAAAAAGATCCGGATTTTGAAGTAGGGAACTCGTAAGTCCTACTACATTTATAACGACTGTTTGCTGCATGATTTTGGTAGTATAGTTTTATATAGCCGGCATTTTTTTACCAGAAATTATATAGATTAAAATGATTTTCACATTGCACATTTTACAATCATCATTTCACAATTTATCAAGTACCCATTTCAGCTCTCTCTCGATGGATTGATCTAAATCGGTTTGTAAATGAATCGGCAATACCTGCCAGGTATAGGTTTCGATTTCCAGATGTCTGGTAAACTCATTTTTGTGCCAACTTCGCAAAATTGTTGTAATATCATTTTGAGTAGATTGCAAGAGCTGATAATCTTCAACAAATATGGGTACATGAAAATGAGTACGAAGCTCCCGAAAATCATCACGGCTTATCGCTTCTATTCCATTTTTCAAATCCTTAAATTTGAGTAATGCTCCTTCTTTTGTTTTAATAACTGCCTGGTGCAGATAGGTCGGTTCATCAAAAGTTTTCAGGCATTTTTGGAGTTGTTCAACTGTTGTATTTTCTGAAACTGTACATTTGAGCGCGGCACTAATTTGTAATTTGCCAATATTCAAACCGTGCTTTTGCATTTTTCTGATGACCTCATCACTTTCTTCAAATCCAATGGAAAAATGGCAGACATCATAACAAAGCTGTATGTGATTACGAATATATTCTTGTGCCTGAATTAAACTGCATAAAAGATTTTTGGCTAATAATGAAGCTCCTTCCTTAAGTAAATAATCCTCGAAAAAAGCGATATATTCGTCGCTGCTTTCAATTATGCCATCGGGTTCCGGTTCTATATCCAAATGCATCATTTTACCTTTGGATTCCTGTATTTTAACCAACTGAGCCACTACTGTGATCAACTGGCTTGTGGCAGTTCGTTTTGCTTCAGTTAAACTGTTTTCGGTAGCATACCAATGTTTATAAGAAAGCGGTGAAGTCGAAATTCCTCCTTCGATATCAGGTGGCAAAAGTTGCGATAAAATGTTAAAAAGCAACTCTGTGTAATTTAATCTGTCAGGGCTTGTCCAATCTGGTAAATGAACTTTATCCTTAATGACCTCGTTATGAAAATTTCCATATGGAAATCCATTCATCGTAAATACATACATTTCGTTTTTCTGTAACCAGTCTTTAAAAATCAAAAGATGATTTTCTGCTATCAATTCAGAAGCAGCCTGATAAGAAAGCCGTAAACCTATACCAAAAGGCTTATGTGGAGAGACTTTCTTTTTAAGTGGAATACAATACGTTTTTACACTTTCAAAAACAGCTTCCCAGGATTCGCCCGCATGAATATTGGTACAGTAACTTAAATGACTATTGGAACCAATTAACATACTTCTGTATTTAGCTGACAAAATGAATTGAGATACTGAACCGATTGTATAATTATCTCTTTATCCAGTGCATGTACCTCTTCACCAATACCTATTTCATTTATCAACATGATCGTAAGCCGGCCGCCAAGATGCTCTCTGAACTCTTCTAATCCTCTAATTACCTCCTCTAAATGAGCATCAAGAACCGGGTGTGTTATTGCAAAACCCAATGTTAGGAAACATTTTAAAATTCGTTCCAGACTCAGTGCATCAATTCTATGTATCAAAAAAGAGTAAGTAACATCGAGGGCTATACCAATTGCTACGGCTTCTCCGTGGGTAATTTCATAATTAGTAAGCTGTTCCATTTTGTGGGCTGCCCAATGTCCAAAGTCTAATGGACGAGATGAACCTTTCTCAAAGGGATCCCCATTTTTAGAAATATGATCGGTATGCAAAGCAGCACAACGAATAATAAGCGTTTCCATAACCGAAACTTCTCTGTTGTTAAGAGCCTGCGCATTATTCTCTATCCAGTCAAAAAAAGAAGCATCTTTTATGAGTGCCACTTTTATAGCTTCGGAAATACCGGATCGCCAGTCCCGTTCCTTTAGCGTTGTTAAAAAATCAGAATCATTTAGTACTGCATACGGTGGGGCAAATGTACCCAGAAAGTTCTTTTTACCAAAATAATTCATACTGTTCTTTACCCCAACTCCCGAATCGTTTTGAGATAAAACAGTCGTTGGTATCCGGATCAGGCGTACACCGCGATGTGCAATTGCCGCAGCATAACCTACGGCATCTAGTACAGCGCCCCCTCCTATTGCAATAAGAAAAGAATGCCTGTCTATTTTATTGTCATTGATTAATTGCAGAACCGATTCAATAACATCCAAACTATTCTTAACGGCTTCTCCTCCCTGAACGACATTGATACTATGTTCTGAAATTCCAAACTGATAATGATTAAAATAGTGAATCACATTTGCGATGAACTGACTTGTTGTTTCAACAACTCCTCTATCTATTACTATAGCAATTTTGGGCTGTTGGAAAGCGGGTTCTTTTTTGATCACATCAATAAGTGAGGTATTGCCGGTATCAAATAAAGAACGGCTAAAAATAATGTCATAATTAAATGTGACCTGAAAATTCTGCTGAAGTATCTGTTGTTGTTTCATTTTGATAAAGTATAAATCAGGTTACGGCAAACTTTTTAGATAATAAAATCGATATTGGCAACAAGGCCAGTACAAACAATGCGTATACCAGTCCTGCCGAACCTGCTACATAACTTGCATTAAGAGGAATTAGGGATAATACCCCTGTTTTTACCGCCTTTTGTATCGCAACCGGCTGATTGTAAAGGAAAGCTTTGTATTTTGCAAAAAAATTAATTCCGTACCAAAAAAGAAGAAAAGGCAGGAGCTGCCAAAATCTAAATTCAAGCTTGTATCCTATAAAAATAAACAGAACAACTACTATTGCATCGAGTATCAGAGCAGTCAGTATAGCGGACTTATTATTTCCCGAAGCTTCTTTTTTAGCCGTAAGTGTGATGGCTGCAATAAATAAAATAGGAATAATGCCAATGTACCAATAAGTAAAAACGGCGTCATTATTGATGCTCATCCCTAAAAGCAAATTTCCTCCCCGACAAAGTCCCATGTTTAATGGACCTGCAATGGAATAATGTTTACTTATTTTATCATAAGTAAGAGCCAATACACCAATTACCGCTGCCAGCATACCACTGAGAACTGATACCGCAAAAGCAAATCCGATTCCTGCCAGTAACATAAAACTGCCCAGTAAAATAGCTTCATCTTTGCTCACCAACCCACGTGGGAGTACTCTTTCCGGCCGATTTATGGTATCTGCTTCCAAATCGAAAATATCATTAAATACAATACCCCCTCCATACAAGCCAATTGTAGAAAGCACGAGCAGCAACACATTCTGTATCCCATTCTCATTGTTGCCATTCAAAACTAAAAGCCCGGAAACAGCAATCCCCGCAAGAATATCAGTCACTGCCGTAACAATATTTGCGGGACGCACTAAGGTTACTAAATAGAATAACTTACCTGACATCTAGTTTTCTATAATGATTTTTGGATATACAATTTCTTTAGATTCCTGTCCTCTGAGCACACTGCTTCCTTCAAATAAAGAATCCTGAGTGATAGTGATTTCATTTTTCCAGTCTTCTTCATTCATTTGCCCGCTTTGAGAATAAGCCGTTAAGGCATTTTTATAGCAGGTTAGATGAACATCTTCTTTAGCAATTCCTCTTTCAAGCATTAAAGCTGCCGTTTTAGGAACAGATAAAGGATCACTTACTCCCCAATCGGCAGAACTGTCTACAATAATACGTTCAGATCCGTACTGCTTTACAACCTCTACCATCCGTTCATTCCCCATTTTGGTATTGGGATAAATGGTAAAAGCAGCCCAATATCCGCGATCTAAAACCTGTTTGGCTGTTTCTTCGTTATTGTGGTCGATTACCACCATATGAGGAGCCACTCCATGTTCTTCCAGCACATCCATACTTCTGATGGTTCCATTTTTTTTATCCCGATGCGGGGTATGAACCATTATCGGCAAATTAAATTTCAAAGCCAAATCGATCTGTAGTCTGAAATATTTATCTTCGGCCGGAGTCTGATCGTCATAACCAATTTCTCCAATTGCCACTACTCCTTCTTTTGCTGCAAACAACGGTAATAAATCCATCACTTTTTCTGCCAGAGCTTCATTGTTGGCTTCTTTAGAGTTTAGCCCTATAGTACAATAATGCTTAATTCCGAATTGTGAAGCTCTGAATCTTTCCCACCCCACCAAGGTGCTGAAATAATCCTTAAAAGAAGAAGCTTCTGTTCGTGCCTGGCCAAGCCAAAATGCCGGTTCAATAACAGCTACAATACCTGCAGCACGCATTGCCTGGTAATCATCTGTTGTTCTGGATACCATGTGAATATGTGGGTCAATGTAATACATGTACTAAATTTTTAATAGTGAATAATATTGGGTTCCTATTTCATCCCATGTTGCCGTGCTTTGAGATAATACCTCTTCAGAAATTTCATTTTCTTTAAAAAAAATACTCTCTTTCAGCACTTTTACCGCAGCCACTTGGGTCAATAACTCTCCGGTTCCTATTGCTTTTGTCAGATCGTCTGCTATTTCCCGGTTTACAAAACCGGCTGTCAATCTCCAAATTTCCGGTGATACTAATCGTCCTGCCGACCAGCGTTCGTGAATATAATCGTTTATAATTAAGGCCAGCTTTTCATTTTTACGTAGTTTTAAGCCAATAATTTGATACAATGGACGCCCCATAAAAAGGGCTTTCAGCACCAACTGATTCCATGCATCAACCGGCAGGTATTTTGCTGCAAAAGGATTCCCTAAGGCTACAGCATCAAACACTGCAACCATATTGGTTCTGATTCCTTCCTGAATTGTCAAAATAAATTCCTCTGCATTTTTTAAGAAAAAAAGTCCCTTATACAAACTGACTAACTCTTTTATGTCTGCCATTTCTGCCAGGTTCTTTATTGTTTCAATATTTTGATGCTCTGGAAGGTGCATCATTAACAAACTACGGCAAAGCTGCTGCAGATCCCAATTAGCTGTTGTAAAGCCGGGATACAATTCTTCCAGCAAAATAGTTTCCTGCAAGGTCCATTTTGGAATTATTGGCGAAATTTTCCTGGTAACTAAACCAAAAGTCTGAAAAAACTGTGTGTTGTTCTCAAACCAGATATGGCTTTCCATCCAATCTGATTCAGCTTCTGAAAGTTTCTGTCGAATTAGAGTTCGTATTATTTCTGCTGAATTAATTCTTATTGCTGTTGCTGTCCTATCCGTTTTCATTTTATAAATCTTTTTGGGCTCAGTTACTTTAAAATGTTTTCCCTGACAACCAGTGAATTATTATCCGGATCTCTAAAAAAGAAAAAACGATCTTCATACCCGTCATCTGAAGTATTAGAATTGATTACAACACCGTCTATTTCATCGATCACCACTCCATTGACTCTAAAATAATCAAGCGTTGCCTGAATATCCTTTACAATAAAGCTCGGAACTGTTCCTGTTTCCGGTAGTGGGTAAAAAGGAGTGTCAATATCTTTGTATAATCCCAGCATAAAACCATCTTTGTTCTTATGCTCTAAATACAGTTGTATAAAGGATTCTGTGCCAAAATTCCCATCAGAGTTGAGCGTATATCTACCATCTGTTTTAAAATCAAGGATTTCCTCATAGAATTTTTTAGATTTAAGAATATCACTGACTGATACTTTTATCACTACTGCTTTTGACTTAAATTTCATTTCTTTTTTACTTTTAAATCAACACATTATTCCCCAACAACATATTCAAAACTAGGCCCCGTTACAAAACCAGGGTGATTAGGATCGGGAATCGCCAGCAACTTAAGAGCATATAATCGCAAAGAATACATTACCCCCATTGCGGTACTAATCTTCTCTGGTTCTCCATTAAAAGTTTCATGCAAACTATTAAGCAAAGAAGTGTAGTTGTAATTAAAGAACTTACTATTAATATAAGCCTGAGAATCCTTTGGATAATCATTCATTTTAGGATTTGGCCACATATTTGGTACTAATTCAGGATTAAACGCAATTAATGGATCCCCAAACATATACCCTCCCTCAGGGTCTGCCTGTATTGTTTTACCCTTATAAATTTCTTCAAAACGGTAGTAGTGCGCCAGTTCAGGAACATTTCCATCGTCTGCAGAACTTACAAATGGATCTGTTGTTGTTCCTTCACCCTGATCAATAATGATATCTATACCTCTTATAGCAGTTGCCTCATCGACAATAGGGAATAATAAAGATGCATCATAAAATTTTTCAAAGGTCATTTGATAGTTTGGATTTCCAACAAATATTGTTTTTCCTTCCGCTTTTGCAGCAGCTTCAAGTTCTACTATTATTTCTTTTATTCTGGTATAAAACACTCCTATGGTAATTACATTAGAGACCATCAAACGATTATGGATATCAATTGGATCTTCTGGCTCTTCAATTGACATAAAAACATCTTTCACAAGATCTAAAGAAAACTTTTTGAGCGGCACCTGTAATCCATCAACTACAGAGCCTGGTAAAGGCCCCGGGTATAGTGGTATAAAACCAGGTTTATTAATAACCGGACTTCCTCCTACAGCATTCAATATATTGCAGGCTATAGATAAATGCAGCATTTCTTCACGAACTACAGAACCTATCAGGTTTGATATTTGATCATTACCGGTCTCAAATAGCGTAAAATTTGCTGTTAAGTAGGGCGGAATTGTGGAATGTTCTAACTCAATGGCAGTTTGCAGCGCATTTTTTAGATCGGAGAGAGTCTCAATTTTTATCGTTTTTAAGAATATCATAATCAGATTTTTATTTTATGAATACTATGCTTTATTTGCTGTTGCAGTTTTATCGATGACATCTTGTAAATAGTTCAAAATAACCGTCTTTTTATATTTAGAAAGATCTCTTGTTGCAGGCATATAATTAGGATCATCAAGATCTTTACTAAAAACTAAATGCAATATTTGCGCATTTTTATCAACCACCGTTTTATCTGCCAGATTAAAAATTCCTTTTGACATCAACGGATACAAATTGGCATATTGCTGCATGATGGGCTGAATAAAGTTGTCCCAGTCAGGAATTATTTTTGGGGTTGGAGCACCTGAAAAAATCAAAAGACTAATAAAATTAGACTGATTACAATCGTCAAAACTTTGCGTGCTCAGATTATAGCTGATAGCATAAATTTGTCCATCAATGTATACTCTCGGATTTCCGGGATCGGGAGCTGTAAACCTAAGTACAGCTTTACCATTTGCATCTGTTGTAACTTCTGCGGGTTTATTTCCTGAGAAATAAGGTATTGGAGGAGTACCAACTGCAGGTACCACTGGCGGTGGTGGCGAACCCAGTAAATTTTGTGTATTATCTTGTGCCTGAATGATTGCATTTGGAAGTGCTTTTCCAAGATGAGTTGCGTAAAAATTAATTTTACACTTATCTTCAGGATCTAATCGAAATACAAATTGATCAGCACCTACATAATCAATAGACTCTGTATAAATTAATATCCCCGTCTTAGATTTTTTTAAACTAAAAACATCATTGATACTGTCTGTCATATTTGTAACAATTGCCAATGGGTATTGGTTACAAAGATCCAGCTGTTCGTCTGAAAGTGGAAAAGTAAAAATTCCTGATGTACTCATATACCAATCCAAACCTGAATAATTTATTTGTCCAATGACTGATATCCCTGTATTGGTATTGATAACAAGGTGTAAATTTTCACTTGTATTGACCCCTTCTGCATTAAATTGTAGCGCATTACCAAAATCAAGTACAACTTGTTTTAATTTCTCATCGACTAATGCGGTAGCATAATTATATTTTTGTCTTTGTCCCTGCGGTAAATATTGAGGAAGTGGATTTGGAAATAATTGTCTTCCCAATACAAAATGTTTAGGTTCTCTATTATTTGAAGGTCCTATTGAGCCAGTTATTCTGCCTAAAGTAAATTGGTCTGAGGTGTGATCTCCATTAAATCTATCCACCGTAAAATGTATAGATAATTGCTTAGCACTTACCGCTTTTAATTCGTTAAGATATCTTGAGTTAGATATTTTAAAATTCCAATCAATATTCTTTATAACAGACTGATAGGTTGCCCCTGCTCCTGAACTACCTCGTAAATCAACCGATCTTGAAAACCAAATATTGCTAAATGGTGCCATCTCATAATCACCTTTCACCAGTGTATTACCCTCATTATTTACAATTCGTACCACAAACCCCCAAAGTTGAGAAACCATTTGTTGCTGACTATCTAAATCTACAATTTTTCCTGCGGTACGTGCATCGGTATCCATGACAGACATACCAATAATAGGATCTAAAAGTGGATTATCCGTACTCGTTCCGTCCTGATAGGTAACACTCGTAATTTTACAGCCTAGAAATCGCCAGTTTCCGGTACCATCCGGATTCCACCAACCATTTTCCTGGCCCGGACCGTAATTTTGATATTTTGGCTCAAATGTTTCATTGTTAAAATGTGTGGGATCATTATTTACAGTCGAAGGATCGGCCTGAAACTGACCAGAAAATGTAAGACGCGGGACGTTTAAATAGGACATAGTTTTAGTTTTTAAATTTTAGAATAACCAACTTCTTAACACCAATAGTACTTTTTGAATTGTTTTTTAACCATTTATGTGTCAAATTTAAACAACACTCTCATAGATCTGTAATAAAATGTTACAGGCAACTTTTTTTTTGCCATAGAGTAAAAAAAACTAAGCATGAAATTGATTCTATAGCAGTTGGAAACACAAATAATAAATGTAGAATTACCTCTATTTTGTCGCAAAAAACAACGTTCTTAATTGGAGTTACCTCCTATTTTGCCACAAAATGTTAAGGCGGTTTTTGAGAAAAACCTAAAAAGAGGCGAATCGCTTGTTTTTTTGACACTATAATTCTAAAGATTAAAAGGAATAATACTGTCTAAATTTACAACGATGAAAAAGACAAGAAAAAAGTACACGTTAGGGTTTAAGATTCTGGCCGCCTCGATGAGCATACACTGCGAAAGGGTACTTGATGTGGCCCAAAATCTTAATATTAGCATTGATAAACTACAGCACTGGAAGAAGCTTTACAAAGACGGAAAGTTTGCTGCAAAAAAGCCTTTTATCTCTGCTCTTGATCAAAAAGAACTCCTAAAAATAGGTAAGCAGATTAAAGAGCTGTAAACGGAATGCGCTTTACCAAAAAAAAGGTTCAAGACATCTTCTCCAAGAACAGCGAATAAGGTATGAATTTATCAGAGAGCGCCTCTATATTTCTCGTTGGAAAGATGTGCAGGTTTTTTAAGGTCGATCCAAGCTGCTATTATAAATGGCTAAAAGGACTGCCTAGTAGCAGATCCGTACGTAAAATTTTCATCGCATCTAAAATTACCTGGATTTATCACTGGAGCCAATACAGGTGTGGAAGCCCCAGAATTACCAAAGAACTCTCGGCAATCGGCAATTTGACAATAGGAGAATTTCACAGTCAATGTTCAGTTATTTAAACAAGTTTTTAAGACTAATCCTTTATAAATTTTATCAAAAAAACTAATTTCATTCCTTTGTGCATTCTCACTAACTGATACTTAAATAATAAAAAAATGTACCTTAGTACGGATTCTAAAAAACAATTGACTTATGAAATGGATCACCAGAGAAAGACCAAAAATAGACCGAATTGCATGCCCATGGCTTATTAGAAATTTTGTAGATCCTGAGGCTGAATTTATTTACGTCCCTTTTGATCAGGTTCTGGACAAAGCAAAAGAATTAAATGCCCTTCCTTTTGATATCCCAAATGTTGAATTCACACATTATCAGGAGCAGTGTACCTTCGATTATATTGTAAAAAAATATAAAATTGAGGATCCCGCTATTTCCATCATGGCAGGAATTGTACGCGGGGCTGATACCGATCGTCATGAAATTGCAAAAGAATCTGCCGGACTATGGGCGGTGTCTGCCGGGCTTTCGCATAATATTACCGATGATTATAAACTCCTTGAAACCGGAATGGTGCTTTATGACGCACTTTACAGCTGGGCCTCACATCTCTACAAACAGAAACATCTGCAGAACAGCCCCTTTGAGAACCTGCTGCACGAAGTTTATACTAAATTTCTTAAAGACAAAAAAACAGCCGGAAAAACACCATCCTGGGTAAAAGACCTCAAAAATCTTATTCAGGACCAGATTGATGCACAGTTTACTTTCGACCTTAAAAAAATATCCGGTGAACTCGATTTGAACCCGTCCTACCTGTCGAGAGAATTTTCTAAATATTTTGAAGATTTAAATTTCGGGGATTACGTTAGAAAACAAAGGATCGAAAAAGCGGTAAATCTTATTGAGAACACCACCTATACTTTGACTGAGATTGCCTATAGAACCGGATTTTCAGACCAAAGTCATTTTACAAGAATTTTTAAACTCCATACCGGGAAAAATCCGTCAACATACAGAAAAAAAATCCAAAAAAAGTAATCCATATACAAAACGTAAAACGCATACTATTTAAAGAAGTTTAATGCATATAATTTTGTTTCTATAATTTATAAAAAACAAAATCAATGCTTTTAAAATTCCCGCTTCTTTTTATTGTGCTCGTATTTACTCTTCCCTGCTTCTCTCAGACTACCTACCCTAAGATCACAGGATATTTTGGTATTCTGCATCCTCTAGTGACCATAAATAAAGATGAAACTTCAGTAAATTTCAGAGACTACTATGCTCTAGGATTTCCAACTGGAATCAATATCTGGAAAAACGAGAAAATCGGTTTTTCTTTCGAGGTAGTTCCCAATATAAAGGACGATCAGGGTACTAGTAAAGTAACTAATTTATTGTTTCATCCCGGAGTTCTGGTGGCCTTAGGACATGGATATACTTTTGCAGGAAGGGCTGCTTTCGAATCCTCCGGAAGATATGGCATTACGCCTGTTTTAAACAAAACAATAATAAAAAACACCAATTGCAGCTACTTTGCCGCAATCCCCTTGCCAATCCGCTTTGGTAATAATCATCCTGCTTCCTTCACAGTAGGCTTTCAGTTTGGAATTGCATTTTAATTTACAGATCATGAATGAAAATCACAAATATACATTACGAGAACTAACACTTTATTTTTTAAAACTCGGTACTATAGGTTTTGGTGGGCCCGTTGCTCTAGTGGGCTATGTGCACAAAGATCTGGTGGAAAACCGAAAGTGGATCTCAGAGGACGAATACCGCGAAGGACTCGCTCTGGCTCAACTCGCTCCAGGTCCTTTGGCGGCGCAGCTTGGAATTTATCTTGGTTTTGTACATTATCGCTTTCTTGGGGCTACATTGATTGGTTTTGCCTTTGTTCTGCCTTCTTTTTTAATGGTGCTCTTATTAGGGATCATCTATAAACTCTACGGAGGCTTGTCCTGGATTCAGGCAGTATTTTATGGAGTTGGTGCAGCTGTAATCGGAATTATAGCATTAAGTTCTTATAAACTTACTTTAAAATCTATTGGCCAGCTGAATTTGGAATCCATGAAATCTAAGTGGCTGCTTTGGCTCTTTTTTATTCTTGCTGTCGTTATTACTTACATTACAGAACAGGAGCAAGTCCTTTTATTTATTGCAGCCGGTCTTTTATACATGATTATTAAAGCGCCTCCTAAATGGTGGAATAGCAAAACCGTAAACTCTTTTTCTTTAGTTTTTTTACTGGCCGGATTTTGGAGCTATGAAAGCTCTACCTTTACTAAAATTGCTTTTTTCTTTGTCAAAGCAGGAACTTTTGTATTTGGAAGTGGTCTGGCGATAGTTCCTTTTCTACATTCAGGAGTTGTAATCGAGAATCAATGACCTACAGAACAGCAGTTTATGGATTCGGTTGCTGTTGCCATGATTACACCTGGGCCAGTGGTAATAACGGTCGGTTTTATTGGGTATTTGGTCAATGGCTTTTTAGGCGCATTGGTAGCTGCGCTAGCCACTTTCCTTCCTTGCTATCTCTTTACCATAGCAATGGCGCCTTCTTTTAAAAAAATAGCACAAAACAAACCCGTTAAAGCATTTGTCGAAGGTATTACAGCGGCTGTAATAGATGCTCTTGTTGGGTCTGTTATTGTGATAGCCAAAAGAAGTATAATAGACATTCCAACAGCTCTAATAGCAATTGTCACAATTTTTTCGTTAATTTATATAAAGAAAATTCAGGAACCCTATATTATTGTCACAACGGCTATTTTAGGTATGATCATTAAATTGATGCTAATATGAACAGTTGCTTATAAAACATTCGGATACAAAAACAATAACTCCAATTTCTTCTTCCAAAAATGAGACAATAAAGAAATTTAAGGTTCATTTTATCATAAAAATATCCTTTTAACGAGTATTTAAGCTATTTAAAGATTAAAAAGTGTAATAAAAAACCATATACATACCTTTGATTGTGTTAAAAAAATAAAAATTTCATAAATTTTAAATCTAAAAAGTATGAAAGTAAAAAGTACTCTACTTATACAGACTTATTAGTTCTGTGCCGCACCACAATACAGTCATTCACAAACCAATCCGAGGGTTAGCTTAGGTGAATCAATAGTTTTTAAATATTCAGGTTGTCTAGCAATAGACTAAAATCTCAATTTTTCTTATTTAAACTTTAACAAGATATAAGCTACTAGTTTATTTAAATAATAAGATTATGAAAAAAATTACTCTTATTCCGTTTTTTACTTTTTTTATATTATTGTTTTCTACTGTAGTTGGTTATTCACAAAATACTAATATTACATTTGATAATACTAGTGCTTCATTGACAACGACTCCTGCTTGTTCTCTTTCACAATGTAATGCTCAGGATGTTACTTTTGGGAGTGTCTATCTAGGTGATAACGTTGGAAATGTAGCCACTTTGGCCTATGTTTCAAATCCTGTAAACGGCTTGTACATATGGGTTACTATTGCCTCTAATAGTTCTAAATACGACTTGATGTTTCAATTTGACTATTTAGTTGGCGGAGTTCGAAAAAATTTCGATAACACTAACTTTGTTGGTGCCGTAACAGATAGGTTAACGATTAAAATTAGAGGAAGCATAATTACGGCAGGGTCCAAATACCGAATGGCTCAAATTACAAACTATACTGCAGGTCAATCCCTTGAGTTAAAAAACATTTACTTAGGATGGGAAACAAGCGGACAGGCTATTACGCCTTCACAAAGTCTTTCACTGATTACTTGTAATCCTCCTAAATGCAGTAGTGCATATTCAAATGGGATAATTATAAAAACACCTCTTTTTGCCGATTTTTCTATTACTAAAAGTTGTGATGGAGGTTCTTTTCAAAAGGTAGTTTATGCCAGCACTTCAACAGGAGTTGAACCAAACACTAATTATAGCTGGTCATTTCCAGGTGCTGCGACAATTTCTCCGGTTAGTTTAACAACAATAGGTCCATATACTGTGACTTATTCTTCCGCTGGTCCATTTTCTGCTAGTTTAACAGTATCTGACCCCACAAATCAGGTTATACCAAATACTAAAACAGTTAACAATATTACTGTAACTGCATGTTGTACAACACCGGTAATAACTGCAATGACTTCTACTATATGCAGCGGAAGCACTTTTACCGCTACTCCGGCCAATGGAACCAACGGAACAGTTCCGGCTGGTACTACTTATAGCTGGGCAGCACCAAGCGTAATTGGAATTACAGGAACCGCAGCGGGAAG
>NZ_JAJJMN010000005.1 GCF_020905335.1 Flavobacterium lipolyticum
TCTTCCGATACATAATCCAATGCTGTTAAAGACTGATCCCCGTTTTGTGCAAACGCCTTGATTACGGTAGCAATATCATTTACCAGCTGCTTTAATGATCTTGTATCATAACGATTGCTATTGTATCTGATATTTAGGTGTAATGAAACGGGGGAAGGGGTAACTATAATATTAAAATCATAGTTGCTTTGATCACTGACTTCCCTTGATTCTATTGAAAGCCCCTCTTCTTCCCGACTATTGAATACGCCTTCGTTTTCCAGTTCCTTTACTGCATAGTTCTCAAATATCATGACATGATCCATCAGATCCATGCCCGGTTCACTCTGAGACTGAACCTCCGACAGATTCATATAATGATGTGATGTACCTTGTATCGATTGCTCTTGCAACATTTTTAACAGGTCAGCAGCCGTAGTATCAACATCATACTTTACTCTGACCGGAATAGTATTACTAAACAGTCCGATCATATCTTCAACACCCGCTAAATCGGCTGGACGACCTGATACCACAGCCCCAAACACCACATCACTCGTGTTGTTGTAACGTGACAATAGATAGCCCCAAACGCCTTGCACAAAAGTATTGTGGGTAATGCCTAAAGTGGTGCAAAGCGTGTCTACTTGCTTAAACACAACTCCCCCTATTTCAAGGCGTTCACTGTATTCGATATAAGTAGTGTCTACAGCTCTTGTCTTGAAAGGAATCTCTGCCGGTGCTGCATAACCTTTAAGGCACTCCTTCCAGTAACCAAGTGAATGCTCTCTGTCTATGGTTTTCAACCAATTGATATAATTGGAATAAGGTATTACCGGTGGCAAATCAGCTGTACTGCCTTTTATTGCGGCACTCAACAATTCATTAAAGTCATTGATAAGCACACTTACACACCAACCGTCCATCAGGATATGATGATGGCTCCAGATAAACTCATACTCCCCTTGCGACAGATCAACAACCTGCAAACGCATCTGAGAACCACTGCCCAAATCAAAACCTCTTTCCCTGTCCTGTTGCTTGATCAGTCCAAGCTGTACCACATCATCAAGCTTCTGATAAGTAAAATTACTCGCTACTTCTTTCCTTACAATTTGCAAAGATCTCCCTGCATATTCAGTACGGAAACTACTGCGTAAAACAGCATGTCTGGCTGTTAAATCATCATAAGCTCCTTTTAATTTTTCTATATCCAATACTTTGGCTCGTACCCTGTAGGAGGTCTGCTCAAAATAAAGCGAACCGGAATCTTCTGCCAACCAGTGGTAGTAGATGCCTTCCTGAAGAGGAGATAACTCATAGACATCCTCAAGTGTATTATCTGCGTTAAGCTCTAAGAGCTCTGCCCCGCTCAATCCTTGGAAAGTTAAATCCGATGGGGTCAGATGCTGCTCTTTGCTTTTAGCCAATTCCTCTATTAAAAACTCCAGATGTTTCTTGTAAGATCCTGCCAGACTTTTTATCGTTGCCGCATCATACCTCAAACCTGAATAACGGATCGATATACCCAGTTCCCCCTTTACCAGCATCCCCGATACATCAAGGATTGTATGCATTTTATTCTCTTTAGAGCTCTCTGATCCCATATGCTCTGAGGCATATTCAAACAGGGAATCTTCCTCATTGGATACATTTACACCAAAATCACCCAAATAATTAAAGGTAATCTCCGGTACAAGTGCACTCTCAAGTCTTTCCTGACTTAAGTGGGTCAGAATACCGTAACCAATTCCTTTATTAGGCAAACGGCGTAAAGCTTCTTTTACTGCCACTAAATGTACTGCTTCATTACCAGAACCCGATACATCCAGTACAAACGGGTAAACCGTTGTAAACCAGCCAACCGTTCTGCTGATATCTACTCCATCGATGATCTCCTCTCTTCCATGACCCTCCATCTGTAAGACACTTCTAGCTGCTGACAAAACTTCTTTCAGCGCTAAACCAAGACCTGTCAGTAACACATCGTTTATCTCTGTGTTATAAACTCCGTGAACACGGGTTTGCAAAAGTCCTGTGGTATGCTGATCCAGAGCGAAAGATTCCGAAGAATCAATTACAGCTGCACGACCTTCTTCTATCGCTTTATCCTGCGCCAAGCCTGCAATCTGATGATCACAAACCTGTTGCCAGTAAACACGCTCCTTTTCAAGTTTGCTGCCTGATGCATATTCCTTTTGAAGCAAAGCCCATCGCTGGAAAGAATCGGTCTTTGCCGGTAAGGCTGTTTTTTCACCTTCCTTATAACCGGAATACAGACTCGATAAATCTTCTAAAAGTATACGCCAGGAAACGCCATCCACCACCAGGTGATGAACAATCAGACCCAAACGGTCTCCGTCTTTTAGCCTGAAATGTGCTACCCTCAACAATGGACCTTCAGACAAGTTGATACTTGATTGCAGGGCTTCGCCTAGTTGTGCCATCTCAGCCTGAGCAGCTTCTGATTCCCTTAAGTCATAGAAGTGAATCATGCAGCGATTGGAGCTTACAGCTCCATTAAACTGCTCCCATACTCCCTGATTCTGTTTATAAACCATACGAAGGGCATCGTGATGCCTCGTCAAATCTTCTATGCTCTTCTCCAGTATACTGCCATCCAGCTCCTCCTTACTATACAGTAAAACAGATTGATTGAAGTACTCATGTGCTTTTATCTCCTCTGATTTGAAAAACCATTCCTGGATTGGGGTCAGCACAACAGCACCACTCACTTCACTTTGATCGCTAACCTGGGTGGTCAGCTCCATCAACCCTGCCAGATCTTCCAATACCGGTGTGCTTAACAACTGCTCTACTTTAAGTCTGTAACCCTGTTGCTTTAATCGGGCTACCACCTGAATTGACTTGATGGAATCTCCCCCAAGATTGTAAAAACTATCCTTGATACCGATGCCTTCTTTTTTCAATACCGCTGACCATACCAAAACCAAAACCTTTTCCTGTTCTGTTCCCGGTGCTACATATTCAACACCACTCGATAATCCCGCACCCTCAGGATTCGGTAATGCTTTTCTGTCTATCTTACCATTGGCCGTTAATGGGATCGCTTCGAGTTGAACAAAGTACGCCGGAAGCATATACTCCGGCAGCGACTGTTTTAAATAAGCTCGTAAATCACTTGCGTTCTGCTCGACATTAGAAACGATATACGCTACAAGTTCTTTCTCTGCTGACTCGTTCTCTCTGGCTACAACAACTGCCTGATTTACAGCTTCATGTTTGACTAAAGCATGCTCTATCTCTCCAAGTTCTATCCTGTGTCCTCTTATTTTTACCTGATCGTCTTTTCGACCTATGAACTCAATGTTGCCATCGGGTAGCCAACGACCCAAATCGCCTGTTTTGTACAAACGCTCTCCTGCTCTAAAAGGATTTGTTATAAACTTCTCCTGACTTAGCGCTTCCTTATTTAAATAACCTCGTGCTACCTGATCTCCTCCAATCAGAATCTCGCCTAAAACCCCAACCGGCTGAAGCGAATTCTTTTCATTTACGATGTAAATCTGTGTATTCTCAACAGGCTTGCCTATCAAAACTTCATGACCCACAGTTGGGTGTTGGCTTAAGTTTATTGCGGTGACATCTATCGAAGCTTCCGTTGGTCCATAATAATTATGCAAGCTCGAAAAAGGAGCCTTTGCTTTAAAGGATGATTCGATTCTTTTTGATAAAGCTTCTCCACTGCATATTACATGCTGCAAACATTCCAGTTTATCCCACTTTATAGTGTCCAACGCTGCACTCAACATCGAAGGAACAAAGTGAATAATACTTATTTTTTGTGATTCTAATAGCTCCTCTAAGTATACCGGGTCTTTATGCCCTTCCGGTTTTGCAAAAACAAGCTTACTGCCACAAACCAATGGGAGGAATAACTCCCAAACCGAAACGTCAAACGTTACAGGTGTTTTCTGTAAGAACACATCTGCCTCTTTCACTTCTAGGTCACGTTTCATCCAAAGCATTCTGTTTACCAGACCGCTATGTTCGAGCATTACTCCTTTTGGATTCCCTGTCGAACCTGAGGTGTAAATCACATAAATCAGGTTCTCCGGTTGAGACCTGCGAGTCTCTACATCTTTAGCATAACGCTCCTGGTTTTCTTTGAACTTGCTTAACTCTTGCTCATCCAGGCAAACCTTACACTGAGTATCTTCTTTAATATAGTCTATTCTTTCCTGAGGATATTGCGGATCAATAGGAACATAAGCTCCTCCCGATTTTAACACACCCAATATCGACACAATCATCCACTCGCTTCGCTCCAATTGTATCCCTATCAGATCATCAGGCTGAATGTTGTAATTTTCTATTAGGTAATGCGCCAACTGATTGGATCGCTCATTAAGCTCCCTGTAGGTCAGTTCTGTATCCTCAAAGACTATGGCGATGTTATCCGGTGTCTTTGCCACCTGTTCTTCAATTAAATCTACAATTGTCTTGTCCTTCGGATAAGCTGCTGTTGTATTATTGAATATGAACAATAATTCGTGCTCTTCTTCTTTTGTTAAGAAATTCATATGTTTAATGCCTGAGTTGGATATTCTACAAATTTATTTACTACACCATTAAGGTGATTTATTACTCGTCCAATCAATGGCATACTATAATAATTTTGATTATACTTGATATTTATGGTGATAGAAGTTGATGTTGAATGAACTGTCAGGTTAAAATCATAATTAGTCTGTTCAAACACTTCCATTGCTTGCAGGATCAAACCTTCTTCACTTTGCGTATTTAATAAGCCTTCACTTTTGAGTTCTTTTGCAACATAGTTCTCAAATATCATAATATGATTCATCAGATCCATGCCCAATTCACTCTGTGACTGAACCTCCGACAGGTTCATATAATGATGTGATGTACCTTGTATCGATTGCTCTTGCAGCATTTTTAACAGGTCAGCAGGCGTAGTATCAACATCATACTTTACTCTGACCGGAATAGTATTACTAAACAGTCCGATCATATCTTCAACTCCCGCTAAATCGGCCGGACGACCTGATACCACAGCCCCAAACACCACATCACTCGTGTTGTTGTAACGTGACAATAGATAGCCCCAAACGCCTTGCACAAAAGTGTTGTGGGTAATGCCTAAAGTGGAACAAAGCGTGTCTACTTGCTTAAACACAGCTCCCCCTATTTCAAGGCGTTCACTACATTCGTCATAAGTAGTATCTACAGCTCTTGTCTTGAAAGGAATCTCTGCCGGTACTGCATAACCTTTAAGGTACTCCTTCCAGTAACCAAGTGAATGCTCTCTGTCTATGGCGCTCAACCAATTGATATAATTGGAATAAGGTATTACCGGTGGCAAATCAGCTGTACTGCCTTTTATTGCGGCACTCAACAGCTCATTAAAGTCATTGATAAGCACACTTACACACCAACCGTCCATCAGGATATGATGAGAACTCCAGATAAACTCATACTCCCCTTGTGACAGATCAACAACCTGCAGACGCATCTGAGAACCACTGCCTAAATCAAAACCTCTTTCCCTGTCCTGTTGTTTGATCAGCGCTACTTGCAAATCTTGGTCTGCCGAACCGTCAAGTTTCTGATAAGTAAAATTACTCGCTACTTCTTTCCTAACAATTTGCAAAGATCTCCCTGCATATTCAGTACTAAAACTAGTACGCAAAACAGCATGTCTGGCTGTTAAACCCTGGTAAGCAATAGCCAGTTTATCGATATCCAATACTTTGGCTCGTACCCTGTAGGAGGTCTGCTCAAAATAAAGCGAGCTGGAATCTTCTGCCAGCCAGTGGTAGTAGATGCCTTCCTGAAGAGGAGATAACTCATAGACATCCTCAAGGGTATTATCTGCGTTAAGCTCTAAGAGCTCTGCCCCGCTCAATCCTTGGAAAGTTAAATCCGATGGGGTCAGATGCTGCTCTTTGCTTTTAGCCAATTCCTCTATTAAAAACTCCAAATGTTTCTTGTAAGATCCCGCCAGACTTTTTATCGTTGCCGCATCATACCTCAAACCTGAATAACGGATCGATATACCCAGTTCCCCCTTTACCAGCATCCCCGATACATCCAGAATCGTATCCTTTTTATTTTCTTTAGAGGTATCTGATCCCATATGCTCTGAGGCATATTCAAACAAGGAATCTTCCTCATTGGATACATTTACACCAAAATCACCCAAATAATTAAAGGTAATCTCCGGCACAAGTGTACTCTCAAGTCTTTCCTCACTTAAGTGGGTCAGAATACCATAACCAATTCCTTTATTAGGCAAACGGCGTAAAGCTTCTTTTACTGCCACTAAATGTGCTGCTTCATTACCAGAACCCGATACATCCAGTACAAACGGGTAAACCGTTGTAAACCAGCCAACCGTTCTGCTGATATCTACTCCATCGATGATCTCCTCTCTTCCATGACCCTCCATCTGTAAGACACTTCTAGCTGCTGACAAAACTTCTTTCAGCGCTAAACCAAGACCTGTCAGTAACACATCGTTTATCTCTGTGTTATAAACTCCGTGAACACGGGTTTGCAAAAGTCCTGTGGTATGCTGATCCAGAGCGAAAGATTCCGAAGAATCAATTACAGCTGCACGACCTTCTTCTACCGCTTTATCCTGCGCCAAGCCTGCAATCTGATGATCACAAACCTGCTGCCAGTAAACACGCTCCTTTTCAAGTTTGCTGCCTGATGCATATTCCTTTTGAAGCAAAGCCCATCGCTGAAAAGAATCGGTCTTTGCCGGTAAGACTGTTTTTGCACCTTCCATATAACCGGAATACAGACTCGATAAATCTTCTAAAAGTATACGCCAGGAAACGCCATCCACCACCAGGTGATGAACAATCAGACCCAAACGGTCTCCGTCTTTTAGCCTGAAATGTGCTACCCTCAACAATGGACCTTCAGACAAGTTGATACTTGATTGCAGGGCTTCGCCTAGTTGTGCCATCTCAGCCTGAGCATTTTCTGATTCTCTTAAGTCATAGAAGTGAATCATGCAGCGATTGGAGCTTACAGCTCCATTAAACTGCTCCCATACTCCCTGATTCTGTTTATAAACCATACGAAGGGCATCGTGATGCCTCGTCAAATCTTCTATGCTCTTCTCCAGTATACTGCCATCCAGCTCTTCCTTACTATACAGTAAAACAGATTGATTGAAGTACTCATGTGCTTGTATCTCCTCTGATTTGAAAAACCATTCCTGGATTGGAGTCAGCACAACAGCACCACTCACTTCACTTTGATCGCTAACCTGGGTGGTCAACTCCATTAACCCTGTCAGCTCTCCCAATACCGGTGTGCTTAACAACTGCTCTACTTTAAGTCTGTACCCTTGTTGCTTTAATCTGGCTACCACCTGAATTGACTTGATGGAATCTCCACCAAGATTGTAAAAACTATCCTTGATACCGATGCCTTCTTTTTTCAATACCTCTGACCATACCGAAACCAAAACCTTTTCCTGTTCTGTTACCGGTGCTGCATATTCAACACCACTCGATAGTCCCATAGCTTCAGGGTTCGGTAATGCTTTTTTATCTATTTTACCATTGGCCGTTAATGGGATGGCTTCGAGTTGAACAAAGTACGCCGGAAGCATATATTCCGGCAACGACTGTTTTAAATAAGCTCTTAAATCGCTTGTGTTTTGCTCGACATTAGAAACGATATACGCCACGAGTTCTTTCTCTCCCGACTCGTTCTCTCTGGCTACAACTACTCCTTGATTTACAGCTTCATGTTTTACTAAAGCATGTTCTATCTCTCCAAGTTCTATTCGGTAACCCCTAATCTTTACCTGATCGTCTTTTCTCCCTATGAACTCAATATTGCCATCGGGTAGCCAACGACCCAAATCGCCTGTTTTGTACAAACGCTCTCCTGCTTTAAAAGGATTTGCTACAAACTTCTCCTTGGTTAACGCTTCCTGATTTAAATAACCTCGTGCTAAACTATTACCTCCTATACAAATTTCTCCTATTACACCAATTGGCAGTAAATTTTGATTTTTGTCCAGAATTAAAACCTGGCGACCAGCATACGATCTACCAATTGGAATTGTATTCTCAAATTTTGCGAGCTTGCCCTGTAACATAATTGGAAACCATGTAGCTGTAAGCGTCGTTTCCGTTGGTCCATAAACATTGTAAAACTCTTTTGTAAAATTTGAAATGTTATGCCAATGTTTTTCAAATATTCCTTTTTCAAGTTTTTCCCCACCTATTGCACAAAACTCAAGCTTATGCGAAAATGTCTCAGAATTAAAAGTTGTTATAAAAGAATTAAAGAAGGCAGTTGAAAAATCCGCATGTGTAATTTTATATTTTGAAATTAGTCCATAAATATATTCAGGATCAACGTTATGTGTTTTTATATACAAGCTGGCACCGAAGCATAAAGTTGTAAAAATTTCCTGAGCAGCTGCGTCAAAAGCAACGTTAAAAAATTGCAAAAAGCGAGATTCGGCACTTACTCCATATAAATTTTTAACATTAAAAATATGGGCAATGATGCTGCGATGTTCAATTAAAACGCCTTTTGGCAAACCTGTAGATCCAGAAGTATATATGGCATAAATTAAGTTATCAGGACTTAATTCTTTTAATAAATTTGTCTTTTGATACGATAAACTTTCGGCAATAAAAACATCCAATTTACTTTTATCAATAATTAATGAACATTTACTATCGTTTGCGATATATTTTATTTTTTCTTCCGGGAAATCTAAATCGATTGGTATATATCCTGCCCCTGCTTTTAAAATTGCAAGAATTGTAATAATCATATTTTCATTTCTCTCTAATTGAAAACCGATTAAATCATCTGGCCTGATTTTATAATTATTCTTTAAATAATGTGCGAGTTGATTCGAACGCTTATTTAACTCGTTATAGGAAATTTCTTTACCTTCGAATACAAGTGCTACTTTGTTTGGTGTCTTTTCAACCTGTTCTTCAAACAAGTCCACAATCGTCTTGTCCTTCGGATATATTGCTGTTGTATCATTAAAGGTGAACAACAGTTTGTGTTTCTCTTCTTCAGATAAATAATCTAATGCTGTTAAAGACTGATCCGCGTTTTGTGCAAACGCCTTGATTACGGTATCAATATGGTTTACCAGCTGCTTTAATGATGCTGTATCATAACGATTGCTATCGTATCTGATGTCTATCTTTAGTGAAAAAGCGGATGGGATCACTATAATATTAAAATCATAATTGGATTGCGCAATAACTTCCACTGAATCTAAGGCAAATCCTTCTTCTTCTTCCTGGCTATTGAATACACCTTCGTTTTCCAGTTCCTTTACTGCATAGTTCTCAAATATTATAATATTATTGATCAGATCCATGCCCGGTTCACTCTGAGACTGAACCTCCGACAGGTTCATATAATGATGTGATGTACCTTGTATCGATTGCTCTTGCAGCATTTTTAACAGGTCAGCAGCCGTAGTATCAACATCGTACTTTACTCTGACCGGAATAGTATTGATAAACAGTCCGATCATATCTTCAACACCTGCTAAATCGGCCGGACGACCTGATACCACAGCCCCAAACACCACATCACTCGTGTTGTTGTAACGTGACAATAAATACCCCCAAACACCTTGCATAAAAGTGTTGTGGGTAATGCCTAAAGCAGTACAAAGCGTGTCTACTTGCTTAAACACAGCTCCCCCTATTTCAAAGTGTTCACTGTATTCGACATAAGTAGTGTCTACAGCTCTTGTCTTAAAAGGAATCTCTGCCGGTACTGCATAACCTTTAAGACACTCCTTCCAGTAACCCAGTGAATGTTCTCTGTTTATGGTTTTCAACCAATTGATATAATTGGAATAAGGTATTACCGGTGACAGATCAGCTGTACTGCCTTTTATTGCGGCACTCAACAACTCATTAAAGTCATTGATAAGCACACTTACACACCAACCGTCCATCAGGATATGATGATGACTCCAAATAAACTCATACTCCCCTTGTGACAGATCAACAACCTGCAGACGCATCTGAGAACCACTGCCTAGATCAAAACCTCTTTCCCTGTCCTGTTGCTTGATCAGCGCTACTTGCAAATCTTGGTCTGCCGAACCGTCAAGTTTCTGATAAGTAAAATTATTCGCTACTTCTTTCCTTACAATTTGCAAAGATCTCCCTGCATATTCAGTACTAAAACTACTACGCAAAACAGCATGTCTGGCTGTTAAACCCTGGTAAGCAATAGCCAGTTTATCGATATCCAATACTTTGGCTCGTACCCTATAGGAGGTCTGCTCAAAATAAAGCGAGCTGGAATCTTCTGCCAGCCAGTGGTAGTAGATGCCTTCCTGAAGAGGGGATAACTCATAGACATCCTCAAGGGTATTATCTGTGTTAAGCTCTAAGAGCTCTGCCCCGCTCAATCCTTGGAAAGTTAAATCCGATGGGGTCAGATGCTGCTCTTTGCTTTTAGCCAATTCCTCTATTAAAAACTCCAAATGTTTCTTGTAAGATCCCGCCAGTTTTTTAATCGTTGCCGCATCATACCTCAAACCTGAATAACGGATCGATATACCCAGTTCCCCCTTTACTAGCATCCCCGATACATCAAGGATTGTATTCATTTTATTCTCTTTAGAGGTCTCTGATCCCATATGCTCTGAGGCATATTCAAACAAGGAATCTTCCTCATTGGATACATTTACACCAAAATCACCCAAATAATTAAAGGTAATCTCAGGTACAAGTGTACTCTCAAGTCTTTCCTGACTTAAGTGGGTCAGAATACCGTAACCAATTCCTTTATTAGGCAAACGGCGTAAAGCTTCTTTTACTGCCACTAAATGCGCTGCTTCATTACCAGTACCAGAACCCGATACATCCAGTACAAACGGGTAAACCGTTGTAAACCAGCCAACCGTTCTGCTGATATCTACTCCATCGATGATCTCCTCTCTTCCATGACCCTCCATCTGTAAGACACTTCTAGCCGCTGACAAAACTTCTTTCAGCGCTAAACCAAGACCTGTCAGTAACACATCGTTTATCTCTGTGTTATAAACTCCGTGAACACGGGTTTGCAAAAGTCCTGTGGTATGCTGATCCAGAGCGAAAGATTCCGAAGAATCAATTACAGCTGCACGACCTTCTTCTACCGCTTTATCCTGCGCCAAGCCTGCAATCTGATGATCACAAACCTGCTGCCAGTAAACACGCTCCTTTTCAAGTTTGCTGCCTGATGCATATTCCTTTTGAAGCAAAGCCCATCGCTGGAAAGAATCGGTCTTTGCCGGTAAGGCTATTTTTTCACCTTCCTTATAACCGGAATACAGACTCGATAAATCTTCTAAAAGTATACGCCAGGAAACGCCATCCACCACCAGGTGATGAACAATCAGACCCAAACGGTCTCCGTCTTTTAGCCTGAAATGTGCTACCTTCAACAATGGACCTTCAGACAAGTTGATACTTGATTGCAGGGCTTCGCCTAGTTGTGCCATCTCAGCCTGAGCATTTTCTGATTCTCTTAAGTCATAGAAGTGAATCATACAGCGATTGGGGCTTACAGCTCCATTAAACTGCTCCCATACTCCCTGATTCTGTTTATAAACCATACGAAGGGCATCATGATGCCTCGTCAGATCTTCTATGCTCTTCTCCAGTATACTGCTATCCAGCTCTTCCTTACTATACAGTAAAACAGATTGATTGAAGTACTCATGTGCTTGTATCTCCTCTGATTTGAAAAACCATTCCTGGATTGGGGTCAGCACAACAGCACCGCTCACTTCACTTTGATCGCTAACCTGGGTGGTCAGTTCCATTAACCCTGCCAGATCTTCCAGTATAGGCGTTCGAAGAAGATGCTCTACTTTAAGTCTGTAGCCCTGTTGTTTTAATCGGGCTACCACCTGAATTGACTTGATGGAATCTCCACCAAGATTGTAAAAACTATCCTTGATACCAATGCCTTCTTTTTTCAATACCGCTGACCATACCGAAACTAAAACCTTTTCCTGTTCTGTTCCCGGTGCTACATATTCAACACCGCTCGATAATCCTGCGCCTTCAGGGTCAGGTAATGCTTTTTTGTCTATTTTCCCACTAGTGTTTAATGGGATGGCTTCGAGTTGAACAAAATGCACCGGAAGCATATACTCAGGCACCAACTGTTTTAAATAAGTTCGTAAATCACTTGCATTCTGCGCGACATTAGAAACGATATACGCCACGAGTTCTTTCTCTCCCGACTCGTTCTCTCTGGCTACAACAACTGATTGACTTACAGCTTCATGTTTTACTAAAGCATGCTCTATCTCTCCAAGCTCTATCCTGTGTCCTCTTATTTTTATCTGATCGTCTTTTCTCCCTATGAACTCAATGTTTCCATCAGATAGCCAACGACCCAAATCGCCTGTTTTGTACATGCGGGTATAGTTCAGATCAACTTGCGTTTTTTCCTGCTTGTTTCCACAAAATATAAAAAGGGTATAATCCTGCATTCCATTTTTACTACTTACCTGTATTTTGGTCTGAAATAGTTCTATATCTGCAATTCCCGCTTTTAACAGCATTTCCACCAGATAGTATCGATCTTCTTTTTCACTAAGTCCGGGAGTAATTCTATTTTCTTGTTTTGTATAATCAAATGCACTTTGATTTTCACCATCTTCATGGGCAACAATCGGTAATAACGTTCCTAGTATAAACCTACCGCCTTCTCTCAAAAGCATTGACATGTTCCTTACTAAATTACTCGGGTACTGAACACGATCCAATGTTAGAGTACTTACCACAAAGTCCATAGAGTTTGCTTGTAACTTACTTTCTTTCAAAAATACATTTACAGGCATATCTATTCGACAAAGGATCCCATTAATTTTATCGTTGATCAGCTTTTTAACGAAAAAGGGATTCGCATCAATACCCGTAATATGATAAGTCCCATTTGCATTTATACTACGGACAAGTTCTCCACTTCCACATCCGAGATCTATACCTTTTGATAAGGGAGCTAAATTGTTAGTGAGCTTCAGGAAAACTTCCCAGGAGATACTTTGAGCCTTATAATTATCAAACATTCCTTCATAATAATAGCGCAAAAATGTTGATGTAAATTCTTTCTCTAAATTATTATCTTTTATTAATTGAATAGCCTCGTTTTTTAGTTTACCCTCAAAATTCTTTTCAATTTCAAAAATGATCTCTTCTGTAGATAATCCATAATCTAACCGTTCATTTATTTCTTTAACTGTTAGATATTGTGGAGCCTCAATCTTTTTAAAGGCAGTATTAGAAATCTCACCTCTGTCAACGTATATCTCATCCAAATAAAAATAATTAGGGACAAAACTTGAAAATGTTTTCCATCTATTATTTAAATACGCTCTCGCTAAACCTGGCCCGCTAAGATACATTTCGCCCGGAACCCCCAACGGTGTTAACTCTCGATCTGTATCCAGAATATAGGTTTTAAGATTTTGCCTCGATTTACCGATAGGAACGCTCAACGAATCAACTATACCATGCCACGCGTGAGAGTAAACCGTATACTCAGTAGGGCCGTAGCCATTCACAAAATGACATTTTTCTGTCCAGCGCTGATAGAGTTCCGAAGAACATTTTTCTCCTACTGACACAATGGTTGGACGTGCGATAAGCTTTTCCGGATCCAACTGTTTCAAAAGAGACGGCACTGTTACAACTACATCTATATTCTGTTCATTGATAATTTCAACCAATTGAGAAAAATTTTCTTTGCGAATCAGTGTTAATGTTCCTCCATTTGTGAGTGCCATAACACTTTCTCCCACCGAAGCGTCAAAACTAAATGAGCCCATTTGAGATATCTTCTTTGGCACATCCAGATTAAAATAACACTTCTGCCAATATGATAAATCTACCAAAGAATGATGCTCTATCATGACCCCCTTTGGATTTCCAGTGGATCCCGACGTATGGATCACATACGCCAGATTATCCGGAGCAATTTTACCCGGGCATTTTTCAACACTGTAATCTTCCGGCACAAACTCAACATCAATGGCAAACAATTCTCCTTCATAAAAATCCATATCATAAATGAAGTTTGCCTCTGTTATCAGTAATTTTAAGGAAATGTCTTTTACAATTTGTTCCTTTCTTGAAGATGGATTCTCAGGATCAATAGGAACGTAAGCCCCTCCTGCTTTTAATATTGCTAATACAGTGATAATTGCCCATTCCGTTCTGTCCAATTGTATTCCTACTAAATCCTCAGTAGTAATTCCATAATTTTCTCGCAAAAGATTTGCAAGTTGGTTGGAACGTTCATTAAGTTCCTGATACGTCAATTCGATATCCTCAAATACTATAGCTATATTGTCCGGAGCCTTTGCAACTTGTTCTTCAAACAAATCGACAATCGTCTTATCTTTTGGATAAGAAACTACTGTATCATTGAATGTAACTAGTAGTTCATTTTTTTCTTCTTCTGACAGATAATTTATTTGTGCTATTTTCTCATCAGGATAAGATAATATCGAATTTAAAAGATTTTTGAAATGTTTCATTAAACGCTCTATCATCTCGCGCTCATAGACATCCACATTAAAGATTAATTTGAAATAAATATAATCTCCAACCTCTCCAAAATGCAGCTCTATATCATTCTTAACCTTCAAAGGCCCATTATCCGACACCTGGTTTATGACCGTATCATCCGATATCTCCAAGTCTTCATTTTCCTTAATATTATGATAGGTGATCGAGATGTCAAAAATCGGACTTCTGCCTGTATCTCTCTGAAGTCCCAACTCTTCTGCCAATCGATCAAAAGGATACATTTGATGATTATAGCTTTTTAAAGTATGCTCTTTTACAGACTGGTAAAAATGGTTAAAACTTTCCTGAGGGTCAACCTCATTTCTTAAAGCCAGCGTGTTTACATAAAACCCAATCTGGTCTTCCAGATCCGCATGATCTCTACCCGCTACCGGGCTTCCTATGATGATATCTTTTTCAGATGTATAACGATACATTAACACCTTCCATGAGGCTAGTAAGCTCATGAAAAGACTGCCGCCATTCTTCTGGATATATCCTTTTAGTTTAGTTGTTGTTGCTTTGTCTAGATAAGTGGCTAAGCCATGACCGTTATAGGTCTTAACCTGAGGCCGTTGTTTGGTACTTGGCAAGTCCAGCAATGGTAATTCTCCTGAGAGCTTGTCCAGCCAATATTCTCTATGCGCCTTAAATGACTCCTGGTTCAACTGGGCCAACTGCCAGGCTGAATAATCCTTGTATTGGATTTTTAATTCCTTTAAATCAGGTTCTTTGTCTGCCTTGTAAGCTTCATAGTATTTGAATACATCCCTGGACAATACTTCATTAGACCAGCCATCGCTAATGATGTGGTGCATATTGAAGTAGAAAAGATACTCCTCTTCCTCTACATGAAGCAGCGCTGCCCTGAGTAAAGGTCCCTTCTCCAAGTCAAATGCCCGGTAAGCATCTGCGGTAATATAGTCCTCTGTCTTTCCTTTCTTGTCTTCTTCTTTTCTAAAATCCATATACTCGATTGAAAAGTTTAGGTCTTCCCTTTCCAATATCCGCTGTCCGATCTCTCCAGACTCCTCCTCCCTGAAAACCGTTCGTAAGATCTCGTGACGATCAATTGTGGAATCAATGGCTCTCTTGAAATTTTCAATTTCAATACCTTCTTTCAAGTAAGTACTTCCGGGTAAGTTATACGCTAATGAACCTCCTTCAAACTGACTCAAGATCCATAACCTTCTTTGGCCTGATGACAATTTAAATTGCTCCAGACCCTTGACTGGAGTAATGTCCTCATAATTAGATTTTATATCCTCTCTACTTAAGTGCTCTAATAATGCATTTTTGTTTTTTTTAACCTTGTATAATAAATCATCAGGTATTGAATCGCTGTTGAATTCAATATTGAGTTTATCTCCGATTTTAGAAAGATAAACACCATTTTCTAATAATTGAGCGATTAATTTATCCATTTAGATTTCAATTTTGTTTTTATAGGTTACTGTTTTACCTTCTTGCTGTAATTTTAAAATATCTTTTATCAAAATAATTTTCTTTCCTAGGTTTTGTATGTTAGTATTCTCAAGAATGTCAATAATTTTTAGGTCAATATTTAATTTTTTATGAACCAATGCGATTAATCTCATCGCCTTCAATGAGTCCAGCCCCAAATCATAAAAATCATCCAATATTCCAATCTTATCCCTTTGCAGTACTTCTTCCCAAATCTTTACCAAATCCTCTTCCAGCTCATTCCGTGGCGCTACATATTCAAAACAACCCATTAATCTCAGCCCTTTCGGATTCGGTAAGGACTTCTTGTCTATTTTGCCATTAGTGGTTAATGGAATGGCTTCGAGTTGAACAAAGTACGACGGAAGCATATACTCCGGCAACGACTGTTTTAAATAAGCTCGTAAATCACTTGCGTTCTGCTCGACATTAGAAACAATATACGCTACAAGTTCTTTCTCTGCTGACTCGTTCTCTCTGGCTAAAACTACTACCTGACTTACAGCTTCATGTTTTACTAAAGCGTGTTCTATCTCTCCAAGTTCTATCCTGTGTCCTCTTATTTTTACCTGATCGTCTTTTCGGCCTATGAACTCGATGTTGCCATCGGGTAGCCAGCGACCCAAATCGCCTGTTTTGTACAGACGCTCTCCCGCTTTAATAGGATTTGTTATGAACTTCTCTCTAGTTAACCCTTCCTGATTTAAATAACCTCGGGCTAAACCATTACCGCCTATACAAATCTCTCCAACTACTCCTATAGCTTGTAATTCTTCTTTTTCGTTTAAAATATAAATCTGCGTGTTGCCAATAGGCTTGCCAATTGGAATACTATCAGATACTATCTTTTCTCTGTAATCCAGCTTAAATATCGTTCCACAAATACTTGCTTCAGTTGGACCGTATGCATTGTAATACGTGCCATATTTAAGGTAATCAATAGCCTTTTCGTACTGAGCTGATTCTCCCGCTGTGATAAGTGTCTTTAATCCTGTCAATTCACTAATTTCTATTCTGTTCAGAATTGACGGAGAAAGTGTAGCAATATCAATTGCATTAGACCTGATAAAGGATACTAGTAAATCCGGATCCTTACGGTGTAATTCGGTAGCAATAAATAAGCGAGCACCCGAAAGTAAAATGATAAATGTTTCTGAAATAGAAGCATCAAATGAAAATGATGCAAACTGAAGTGCCCTGCTTCCACTATTCACATTAAAATCAGTTATTTGCGACAAAATAGTATTAACAATAGCCTGATGCTCTACCATCACTCCTTTGGGATTACCCGTAGAACCTGAGGTGTAGATCACATAGGCAAGATGATCCGATGCATCTCGTTTCGATACTGTTTCTGAACTATAATTCTCTGAATCAAACTCTACATCAATGGCAAAAACGTCTCCTTCATAATAATCAATATCGTAGATGAAACCTGCCTCGGTTATCAGCAATGCTATAGCACTGTCTTTTACAATATATTCCTTTCTGGAAGATGGGTACTCCGGATCGATAGGAACATAAGCTCCTCCTGATTTTAATACCCCCAGTATCGCCACAATCATCCACTCACTTCGCTCCAATTGTATCCCTATCAGATCATCCGGCTGAATGCTGTAATTATCCATTAGGTAATGCGCCAACTGATTGGATCGCTCATTAAGCTCCCTGTAGGTCAGTTCTGTATCCTCAAAGACTATGGCGATGTTATCCGGTGTCTTTGCAACCTGTTCTTCAAACAAGTCTACAATTGTCTTGTCCTTCGGATATGCTACTGTTGTATCATTGAAGGTGAACAACTGTTTGTGTTTCTCT
>NZ_JAJJMN010000006.1 GCF_020905335.1 Flavobacterium lipolyticum
CTCTCTATGGCTCGACTTTCCAGTCGATTCTGGTTCCTTGTACATAAAATGTCGTGGTCCTACAACCCCAACAATGCCGTAACATCATTGGTTTGGGCTAATCCGCGTTCGCTCGCCACTACTTACGGAATCACTTTTGTTTTCTTCTCCTCCGCCTACTTAGATGTTTCAGTTCAGCGGGTTTGCCCACCTATCGGTGTACTATGTCTTCAACATAGTGGGTTGCCCCATTCGGATATCTACGGATCAATCGATGTGTGCTCGTCCCCGTAGCTTTTCGCAGCTTATCACGTCCTTCTTCGCCTCTGAGAGCCTAGGCATCCCCCATACGCCCTTATTTTGCTTATTGTACTTTTTTAGTCTAAAGTTATAAAGTCTAAAGTCATAAAGCCCGAAGACTTTCGACTTTCAACTTTAAGACTTTCGTCTAAAAGTGTTTTTTCTACTTTCTTATTATTTTCTTATCTCAATATGTCAATGAACTTTGTTTCGCTTTAGGCTTTAAGCAATACGCTTTAAGCTTTTTAGCTTACGGCCTACAGCTTATAGCTTATAGCCCTTAGTGGAGAATAACGGAGTCGAACCGTTGACCTCCTGCGTGCAAGGCAGGCGCTCTAGCCAGCTGAGCTAATCCCCCATTTTTTAGTTGTCAGTTAACAGTTCTCAGTTAACAGTACTTAAAACGGTCACTCAACCTCTAAAATTTCCTTTTAAATTAAACTTACAGTCTTTTTAGTTATTAATTATCAATTGTTAATTATCAATTGTCAATTGTTTTAAAAAGTAGTCCCGGGCAGACTCGAACTGCCGACCCCTACATTATCAGTGTAGTACTCTAACCAGCTGAGCTACGAGACTCTGTTTTTACTTAATTCTTTTCATTTTTTTAAATTAACAGCAAGAGTAATACAATCTCCAATTCAGAGACCCATAAATAATCATCTTTTTTCCTTAACGTGCACTAGGCTAACATTAAGGCTCTAGAAAGGAGGTGTTCCAGCCGCACCTTCCGGTACGGCTACCTTGTTACGACTTAGCCCTAGTTACCAGTTTTACCCTAGGCAGCTCCTTGCGGTCACCGACTTCAGGCACCCCCAGCTTCCATGGCTTGACGGGCGGTGTGTACAAGGCCCGGGAACGTATTCACCGGATCATGGCTGATATCCGATTACTAGCGATTCCAGCTTCACGGAGTCGAGTTGCAGACTCCGATCCGAACTGTGACCGGTTTTATAGATTCGCTCCTGGTCACCCAGTGGCTGCTCTCTGTACCGGCCATTGTAGCACGTGTGTAGCCCAAGGCGTAAGGGCCGTGATGATTTGACGTCATCCCCACCTTCCTCACAGTTTGCACTGGCAGTCTTGTTAGAGTTCCCGACTTCACTCGCTGGCAACTAACAACAGGGGTTGCGCTCGTTATAGGACTTAACCTGACACCTCACGGCACGAGCTGACGACAACCATGCAGCACCTTGTAATTTGTCTTGCGAAAGATCTGTTTCCAAACCGGTCAAACTACATTTAAGCCTTGGTAAGGTTCCTCGCGTATCATCGAATTAAACCACATGCTCCACCGCTTGTGCGGGCCCCCGTCAATTCCTTTGAGTTTCATTCTTGCGAACGTACTCCCCAGGTGGGATACTTATCACTTTCGCTTAGCCACTGAAATTGCTTCCAACAGCTAGTATCCATCGTTTACGGCGTGGACTACCAGGGTATCTAATCCTGTTCGCTACCCACGCTTTCGTCCATCAGCGTCAATCCATTAGTAGTAACCTGCCTTCGCAATTGGTATTCCATGTAATCTCTAAGCATTTCACCGCTACACTACATATTCTAGTTACTTCCTAATAATTCAAGTTTAGCAGTATCAATGGCCGTTCCACCGTTGAGCGATGGGCTTTCACCACTGACTTACTAAACCGCCTACGGACCCTTTAAACCCAATGATTCCGGATAACGCTTGGATCCTCCGTATTACCGCGGCTGCTGGCACGGAGTTAGCCGATCCTTATTCTTACGATACCGTCAAGTCCCGACACGTCGGGGTGTTTCTTCTCGTACAAAAGCAGTTTACAATCCATAGGACCGTCATCCTGCACGCGGCATGGCTGGATCAGGCTTGCGCCCATTGTCCAATATTCCTCACTGCTGCCTCCCGTAGGAGTCTGGTCCGTGTCTCAGTACCAGTGTGGGGGATCTCCCTCTCAGGACCCCTACCCATCGTAGCCTTGGTAAGCCGTTACCTTACCAACTAGCTAATGGGACGCATGCTCATCTTTTACCGTTGTGACTTTAATAGTGATCTCATGCGAGACTGCTATGCTATGAGGTATTAATCCAAATTTCTCTGGGCTATCCCTCTGTAAAAGGTAGATTGCATACGCGTTACGCACCCGTGCGCCGGTCTCTATATCCGAAGACATATACCCCTCGACTTGCATGTGTTAAGCCTGCCGCTAGCGTTCATCCTGAGCCAGGATCAAACTCTTCATCGTATATTTTTATATTATATTGCGATGAATATCTATCGGTTCTTTTCGAATCTTACGATTCTATTACTCTTATTCTTTTGTTCCGATTTTCATCGAAACGGCTGTCAATTCAATATGTCTACGAACGTGTTCTTTTTATTGTTTCGCTTGTCTCTCAAAGCGGGTGCAAAAGTAGAAAACTTATTTCTAATCGGCAAGAGTTTTTTGAAGTTTTTTTTAGAAAATTTCTTTTCGTTTTTAACTTCCCTCCTAACCAATCTTTCAATGAACTTCCCATGTTTTGCGGGGTGCAAATGTAATACCCGTTTTCGAATCTCGCAAGCTTTTTGGAATCTTTTTTTGAAAATTTCTTTTCGTCTTAATTCGTTTGCTTGTCAGTATTTCGGTGAACGTTTATCGCTGTTGCGGGTGCAAAAGTAGGCACTTTATCCGCTTTCACAAGCTTTTTCTAAACTTATTTTTAATCTTTTTTAAAAATTCTTCTTAACAGTCTGATAACACACCCTTTACACCTTCTTATTTCTTTTAGAATCATAGGATTTTTCTTCATTCATACATATCTATCACAATATTACCCTTGAACATTATTCCTTTTTTACATCATTCTCAACATATTTCATTATTTATTGCCAAATTTTAATCCACAAACAATGACAACCTCACCTGCCCTAACAGCTTTACACCCCAAACAACTACTAAAACCATCTCGAAACAAACACAGCAAATTAAAAACCACTCCAATCTCGATCTTTAAAAAAAGCAACCATAATAAAGATTCAACCTAAAAAACCGAGAAAACACTAAACCGATACTCATTTACACCTAGAAGACATTTATCATTCACAATTCAACTTATTGCCATCAGGAAACAATTTAACAAAAACAAAAGCAGGCTACAGAGATTCGAATTTACAAACCAATGAAGTTCGAGCAATTCAAAAGTTTTATTCCACCCTTCCAAAGAGCAGAGCGCATGATGCGAGGCACTACATATGAACCAAAATAAGCAGCAACTATCGCCCTGAAAAGGCAAAAGCAATTTTCATTTCTGCAAATCAAAAAAAATCCGTTTTGATCCGCGTTTTCACCTGGCGAACCCGTACCATCCGCGTGCTATTATTTTTTAACCGCAAAGTCCGCGAAGGTTTACGCAAAGAAAAAAGGGCTGAAGGCCCCAAAAGCAAAGAGCATGGTGCAAAGCACTATGAAATAAATAAAAATAATGTCATTTTCGCCTTGAAAGGGCAAAAGCAATTTTCACCTCTACAAATCAAAAAAAAAAAAAAAAAAAAAAAAAATCCGTTTTGATCCTCGTTTTCGCCTGGCCAATCCGTTTCATCCATGTGCTATTTTTTTAACCGCAAAGAGCGCGAAGGTTTACGCAAAGCACACAAGAAAAAAGGGCTGAAAGCCCAAAAGCAAAGAGCATGGTGCAAAGCGCCATGAAATAAATAAAAATAATGTCATTTTCGCCCTGAAAGGGCAAAAGCAATTTGAATCCAATAAAAAATCCGTTTCAATCCGCGTTTTCGCCTGGCGAATCCGTATCATCCGCGTACTATTTTCAACCACAAAGAGCGCGACGATTTACGCAAAGCACGCAAGGATTTAAAAAACGTTATAAAACAAAAAACCCTATCCGATTTGGATAGGGTTCTTAAAAGAAAGGCGACGACATACTCTCCCACATAACTGCAGTACCATCTGCGCAGGCGGGCTTAACTTCTCTGTTCGGGATGGGAAGAGGTGAGCCCCGCCGCAATAACCACCTTAAGGTCATTAGTAATTAGTTATTAGCCCTTAGTAATTAGTCCTTAGACTCTTTACTAGTCACTCTTCACTAGTCACTTTCCGCGTGCGGACAATATTTTAACATACTGAGATAAAGAAACAAATAAGTTTTTTTGTTAAGAAAGTTCTCTCCTCCCGATTTGCATCGGGAGGAAAAGTGCGTACATAAGCTTACGGATTATTAGTACTACTCGACTATGACATTACTGCCTTTACATCTATAGCCTATCAACGTGGTCATCTTCCACGATCCTTAAAAGAAATCTCATCTTGTGGTGGGTTTCGCGCTTATATGCTTTCAGCGCTTATCCCTTCCAAACGTAGCTACTCTGCGGTGCCCCTGGCGGGACAACAGATACACTAGAGGTTTGTCCAATTCGGTCCTCTCGTACTAGAATCAGATCCACTCAAATTTCTAACGCCCACAGTAGATAGAGACCGAACTGTCTCACGACGTTCTGAACCCAGCTCGCGTGCCACTTTAATGGGCGAACAGCCCAACCCTTGGGACCTTCTCCAGCCCCAGGATGTGACGAGCCGACATCGAGGTGCCAAACCCCCCCGTCGATATGAGCTCTTGGGGGAGATCAGCCTGTTATCCCCGGCGTACCTTTTATCCTTTGAGCGATGGCCCTTCCATGCGGAACCACCGGATCACTATGCTCTACTTTCGTACCTGATCGACCTGTATGTCTCTCAGTCAAGCTCCCTTATGCCATTGCACTCTACGCACGGTTACCAAGCGTACTGAGGGAACCTTTAGAAGCCTCCGTTACTCTTTTGGAGGCGACCACCCCAGTCAAACTACCCACCAAGCACTGTCCTCTTCATCGAAGAGTTAGGCCTCAGATAAACAAAGGGTTGTATTTCAACAATGACTCCACAACGCCTGGCGACGCCACTTCACAGTCTCCAACCTATCCTACACATCATTTATCCAAGGTCAATACTAAGCTATAGTAAAGGTGCACAGGGTCTTTTCGTCCCACTGCGGGTAAACGGCATCTTCACCGTTACTACAATTTCACCGAGCTCATGGCTGAGACAGTGTCCAGATCGTTACACCATTCGTGCAGGTCGGAACTTACCCGACAAGGAATTTCGCTACCTTAGGACCGTTATAGTTACGGCCGCCGTTTACTGGGGCTTCAATTCAATGCTTCTCCGAAGATAACATCTCCTCTTAACCTTCCAGCACCGGGCAGGTGTCAGGCCCTATACTTCATCTTACGATTTTGCAGAGCCCTGTGTTTTTGATAAACAGTCGCCTGGACCTCTTCACTGCGGCCCCGATTACTCGGGGCGACCCTTCTCCCGAAGTTACGGGTCTATTTTGCCTAATTCCTTAGCCATGAATCTCTCGAGCACCTTAGGATTCTCTCCTCAACTACCTGTGTCGGTTTACGGTACTGGTACTAATTACCTGAAGTTTAGAGGTTTTTCTTGGAAGCCCTTAGGCGCACTATCTCTTTGTCCGAAGACTCCGAGTACTATCGTATTTCACCATTCTCTACGGATTTGCCTATAGAGAATATAGCTAGGTACTTCAACGAACTATTCCGTCAGTTCGCGGCGCTTTCATCACTCCGTCACCCCATCACAGTAATTAGTAGTACGGGAATATTAACCCGTTGGCCATCGACTGTCCCTTTCGGGTTCGCCTTAGGACCAGACTAACCCACAGCTGATTAGCATAGCTGTGGAAACCTTAGTTTTTCGGTGTGCGGGTTTCTCGCCCGCATTATCGTTACTTATGCCTACATTTTCTTTTCTAACCAGTCCAGCATACCTTACGATACACCTTCAACCCTGTTAGAATGCTCCCCTACCACTTTGTATTACTACAAAATCCATAGCTTCGGTAATATGCTTATGCCCGATTATTATCCATGCTCGTCCGCTCGACTAGTGAGCTGTTACGCACTCTTTAAATGAATGGCTGCTTCCAAGCCAACATCCTAGCTGTCTGGGCAGACAAACCTCGTTCTTTCAACTTAGCATATATTTGGGGACCTTAGCTGATGGTCTGGGTTCTTTCCCTCTCGGACTTGGACCTTAGCACCCAAGCCCTCACTGTTATCAATCATTATATAGCATTCGGAGTTTGTCAGGAATTGGTAGGCGGTGAAGCCCCCGCATCCAATCAGTAGCTCTACCTCTATATAACTAAAATAACGCTGCACCTAAATGCATTTCGGGGAGTACGAGCTATTTCCGAGTTTGATTGGCCTTTCACCCCTACCCACAGGTCATCCGAAGACTTTTCAACGTCAACCGGTTCGGACCTCCACACTGTGTTACCAGCGCTTCATCCTGCCCATGGGTAGATCACACGGTTTCGCGTCTAACACTACTGACTAAAGCGCCCTATTCAGACTCGCTTTCGCTACGGATCCGTGACTTAATCACTTAACCTTGCCAGCAACGTTAACTCGTAGGCTCATTATGCAAAAGGCACGCCGTCACCCCACTAAAGGGCTCCGACCGCTTGTAAGCGTATGGTTTCAGGATCTATTTCACTCCGTTATTCACGGTTCTTTTCACCTTTCCCTCACGGTACTGGTTCACTATCGGTCTCTCAGGAGTATTTAGCCTTAGCGGATGGTCCCGCCAAATTCAGACAGGGTTTCACGTGCCCCGCCCTACTCAGGATACCACTATCTATTATACTTGTTACCCATACGAGGCTATCA
>NZ_JAJJMN010000007.1 GCF_020905335.1 Flavobacterium lipolyticum
AAGAAGCAGTTTGTGTAGACCATGTTGGTTTTGAAGTATCCTGAATGGTAATCACCTGAGTGAAGGTATCAGAAGTATTTCCACAATCATCTTTCACGGTCCAGGTATTGGTATAGGTTCCGGCATTAGCACAACCTTGAGAGGCCACAAAAGCACCGCTTACTTTTACGATGTTCGAAACATTAGTATCGCAAGCATCTGTAGCGGTTGGGAATAAAGCCTGTGCGGCAGTTAAAGCTGCTGTGTCGCTACATTCTACTGTTTTGTTTAATGAAGCAGCTGCAGTAGACCATGTTGGTTTTGAAGTATCCTGAATAGTAATCACCTGTGTGAAAGTAGCTGAGGTATTTCCACAATCGTCTTTCACGGTCCAGGTATTGGTATACGTTCCGGCATTAGCACAACCTTGAGAGGCCACAAAAGCACCGCTTACTTTTACGATGTTTGAAACATTAGTGTCGCAAGCGTCTGTAGCGGTTGGGAATAAAGCCTGTGCGGCAGTTAAAGCTGCTGTGTCGCTACATTCTACTGTTTTGTTTAAAGAAGCAGTTTGTGTAGACCATGTTGGTTTTGAAGTATCCTGAATAGTAATCACCTGTGTAAAAGTACTTGAAGTATTTCCACAATCGTCTTTCACGGTCCAGGTATTGGTATATGTTCCGGCATTAGCGCAACCTTGAGAGGCCACAAAAGCACCGCTTACTTTTACGATGTTTGAAACATCAGTATCACAAGCATCTGTAGCGGTTGGGAATAAAGCCTGTGCGGCAGTTAAAGCTGCTGTGTCGCTACATTCTATTGTTTTGTTTAAAGAGGTAGCTGCAGTAGACCAGGTAGGAGCAGAAATATCTTGTACAATGATCACCTGACTAACAGGAAGTGAGATGTTTCCACAGGCATCAACAGCAGTCCAGGTTCTGGTTTGTGTATAGGAACCCGCACATCCACCAGGAGTAATAACATCTTTGTAAGTTAAGGATGAAATAACGCCATTATTATCTGTTGCGGTGGCAGTAGCAAATACTGGTGTCGCAGGACAATTAATAGTAGAAGTTTGTGGCAGAGGATCAATTATTGGTTTAATAGAATCCCCGTCGATAATAGTAACTGATTTAGATATGGTACAAGAGTTTGCATCTGTAACCGTTACGGTATAAGTTCCGGCGGCTAAATTAGAAGCTGTAGCTGCTGTTCCACCAGACGGAGACCATAGGTAAGTATATCCTGGAGTTCCACCGGAAACAGTTACAGTAGCTGATCCCGTATTATCACCTCCACAGCCTACATTCATTTGTGAAGTGGTAGCGGTTAGAATTGTTGGTTCAGTGATGGTAAAAGTTTTAGTGATGGAACAAAGATTTGCATCTTTTATGGTCACGGTATATGTTCCGGCAGCTAAATTAGAAGCCGTTGCCGCAGATCCTCCGGATGGAGCCCAGGAGTAAGTATAGGCTCCGGTTCCTCCGGCAGGAGTTACCGTTGCAGAACCATTTGTTCCGGCATTACAAGATACATTCGTTTGTGAAGTTGTAGCAGTCAATGCAGCTGCAGGTTCGGTAATGGTTATAGTTTTAGTAATCGTACAAAGATTAGCATCTTTAATCGTTACAGTGTAAGTTCCGGCTGCTAAATTAGAGGCTGTTGCTGCAGATCCTCCTGATGGTGCCCAGGAATAGGTATAAGCTCCGGTTCCTCCTGTAGGTGTTACTGTTGCAGAACCTGTTGTATTTGATTTACAAAGTACGTTGGTTTGTGAGGTGGTTGCAGTTATAGCAGTTGGTTCTGTGATGGTAAAAGTTTTAGTAATCGTACAAAGATTAGCATCTTTAATCGTTACAGTGTAAGTTCCAGCTGCTAAATTAGAGGCTGTTGCTGCAGATCCTCCTGATGGTGCCCAAGAGTAAGTATAGGCTCCGGTTCCTCCGGAAACTGTTACCGTTGCAGAACCTGTTGTTCCTGCATTACAAGCTACATTCGTTTGCGAAGTAGTAGCCGTTAGAGCTGCGGCAGGTTCGGTAATGGTTACAGTTTTAGTGATGGAACAAAGATTGGCGTCATTAATGGTTACCGTATAAGTTCCGGCAGCTAAGTTAGAAGCTGTTGCTGCTGATCCTCCAGATGGTGACCAGGAATACGTATAGGCTCCTGTTCCTCCTGTAGGGGTTACTGTTGCA